>NZ_JACRSY010000001.1 GCF_014384995.1 Zhenhengia yiwuensis
TAGAGGCTGCTTGAAAAAAATATGCAGTTGGCGAACTATTCAATATGCCTTAAGGCATTGCTAGTAACATGCCCTTATAGGGCTAGAGCAAACCACCCGTTAGACGGGTGGTTATGATTATGGAATACATCCTTAATTGTAGGTTATTTTTACAGAATAAATTATAATAGGTAGAAAGAGCTTGTAACTTTTTACTTTTTAAGAAACGGGAAAAAATTTATGGTGAAAAGAAGGAAGTTGACAAATAAGAAAAATAAGATAAAATATATAGCATGCTATATATTTGGAGGATAAAAAAGTGAAATGTACAGATCATCATCAGCATATAGGGTTCTTAATTAAATGCATTGATAAGACTATTGTTAATGAAATTAATAAGGAGTTAGAAAAATATGATATAACAGCAGTACAACAGGAAATTCTCGTTTATTTATATTTTTCAAAAAATCAAGGACCTGTGTATCAAAAAGATATTGAACACTATCTAAGGTTGTCCAATCCAACTGTGGCAGGCATTGTAAAACGTCTAGAAAGCAAGAAGATGATAAATCGTTTTCCGGCAAAAGAAGATGGTCGTTTTAAATGTCTAGTACTTACAGAAAAAGGTGAAGAAGTTGTACTTGAAACTTTAAGTATTGGTCCTAATAAGATAGAAGGCTATTTAACAAAAGGATTAAACCAGGAAGAGCGTAAGGAACTGGTGACACTGTTAAATAAAGTGCTTAAGAGCATAAAATAGATAATTATCAGTAAATAGATAGCTTGCTATATAGTTGTTATACCGGTATATAGACAGAATTAAAACAACAAGAGGGGTGACTAGAATGATTAAAAAACTTATGCCGTATATGAGTAAATATAAAAAGGCACTAGGCCTAGCTGTCATGTTTGCAGCATTAGAAGCGGTATTTGAGTTGTTGATTCCATTAGTAATGGCTCGTATTGTAGACGTTGGAATTAGTACAGGAGATATGAGCTATACAGTAATGATGGGTATACTTATGGTTGTAATGGCACTTATTTCATTAAGCTTTGGATTAGCACTTTCTAAGTATGCAGCTATTGCGGGGCAAGGATTAGGAGCGGAGCTTCGTGAAGCTGAATATAGAAAAATACAGACTTATTCCTTTAAAAATATTGAGAAGTTTAGTACAGCTTCTTTAATTACACGTTTAACAACAGATGTTACAGCAGTACAAAATGCTGTAACAATGGGAATTAAATTATTAGTTCGTGCACCAATGATGCTTATTTGTGCATGTATTTTAGCAACGCTCATTAGTCCTAAATTAGCATTAATTTTCCTTGTTTCAATGCCAGCATTAATTTGTGCTATAGGTTTTATTATTATGAAAGTAAGACCTAAGTTTGAAATGATGCAAAAACGTATTGACCAAATGAATACGACTGTTCAAGAAAACTTAGTAGGTATTCGTGTGGTTAAGGCATTTGTTAGAGCAAAGAAAGAAAAAGAAAAGTTTAAAAAGAGTAATGACGAATTAAGAATGGCATCAGAGGGTGCATTTAGCATTGTTGTATTTAGTATGCCAGTAATGCAACTTGTAATGTTTGCAAGTATTATTGTTATTTTATGGAATGGTGGGCATTTCGTCTATAATGGAGAGCTTACTATTGGGAATCTTACAAGTTTTGTTGTGTACTCTAATCAAATTTTAATTTCTTTAATGATGTTAGCTATGGCACTTATGATGATTTCACGTTCAATTGCATCAATAGCACGTATTATTGAGGTATTAGAAGAAGAAGTAGATATTAAGAACCCAGAAGTATCTCCTATTTTGGAAGTTAAAGATGGTGAGATTGAATTTAGGAATGTAAGCTTTAAGTATGAAGAAGATGGTGACCAAAATAATTTAGAAAATATAAATCTTAAGATTAAGGCAGGTCAAACAATAGGAATAATAGGTGGAACAGGATCAGGAAAAACAAGTCTTGTACAGCTTATTCCAAGATTATATGACGTAACCCAAGGAGAAGTATTAGTAGGTGGCGTTAATGTAAAAGATTATGAATTAGAAACACTTCGTAATGCTGTAGCTATGGTACTTCAAAAAAATACTCTATTTTCTGGTAGTATTAGAGAGAACCTTAAATGGGGGAATGAAAATGCTACAGACGAGCAAATAGATAAGGTATGTGAAGCTTCTTGTGCCAATGAGTTTATTAGCAGGCTACCAGGAGGCCTTGAGATGGACCTTGGCCAAGGTGGAGTCAATGTATCTGGCGGGCAAAAGCAAAGATTATGTATTGCAAGGGCACTTTTAAAAGAGCCTAAAGTACTTATATTAGATGATAGTACAAGTGCTGTGGATACTGCAACAGATGCTAAAATTAGGGCAGCATTTGGTAAGAATCTAAATGGAACAACTAAGATTATTATTGCACAAAGAGTTAATTCAATTTGTGAAGCAGATCAAATTATTGTATTAGATGATGGGAAGATTTGTGCAGTAGGTACCCATGATGAATTGATGATTCATAGTGAGATCTACCGCGATGTATACAATTCTCAACAGGAAGGAGCTGGTTTTAGTGAGTAAGGAACAGCAAATAAAGAAAACTAACAAGATGAAACAAACCCTTGGTAAACTAGCTGGCTACCTAGGTAAATATAAATTAATACTTGTGCTTGTAGCATGTTTTATTGTAGTCAGCTCATTTTCTATGGTAGCTGGTACTTATTTCTTAAAGATTATTATTAATGACTATATCTTGCTTGGAGATTTTGCAGGACTTCTTAAAATGCTAGTGATACTCGGAAGTATCTACCTTGCAGGAGCAGCAAGTGCTTATATTTATTCACGTCTTATGGTACGTGTTGCACAAAGTACAATTCAAGATATTCGTACAGATTTATTTAATAAGATGCAACAACTTTCTATTGCATACTTTGATAGACATACACATGGTGACCTTATGAGTCTTTATACGAATGATATTGACAATATTAGTGAGGCACTTAATAACAGTTTGACTAATATTATTTCTTCACTTTTAACTTTTATAGGAATTATCATCATGATGGTTGTTTTAAGTCCAGTATTAAGTCTTGTGACATTTGTAATGCTTGCTTTGATGTTTGGCATTATCAAAATGTTTGGTAAGAAGAGTAAATATTACTTTGGTATGCAACAACAAAAAATGGCAGATGTAAATGGTTATATTGAAGAAATGATTGAAGGGCAAAAAGTTGTTAAAGTATTTTGCCATGAAGATCAAGCATTAGAAGACTTTAAAGGATATAATGAAGCATTAAGAGAGGCTTCAACAGGTGCACAAACTTATGCAGGGATGATGATGCCTGCACTTGGAAATTTAACACACATTAGTTATGCTATTACTTGTTGTATCGGTGGACTTATGACAATTGCAGGTGCTTTTGATGTAGGGTCACTTGTTTCATACTTACAATATGTACGTCAAGTATCTCAACCTATTGCACAAGTATCGCAACAGGTTAATATGATTTTGGCTGCATTAGCAGGGGCAGAACGTATTTTTAATGTACTTGAAGAAGAACCAGAAGTAGATCAAGGTACAGTAACACTTTGTAAAGCTGAAGTAGATAGTAAGGATTGTTCTAAATTGACAGAAACGGATCAGTATACAGGTCACTGGGCATGGAAAATGAATGATGCACAAGGTACTTTAAAAGAACTTCGCGGGGATGTACAGTTTAAAAATGTAGTCTTTGGATATAATGAGAAGAAGACTATCTTAAAAGGTATTTCCCTTTATGCAAAACCTGGCCAAAAAATTGCCTTTGTTGGTTCAACAGGAGCAGGTAAAACAACAATTACCAACCTTATTAATCGTTTCTATGAAATTAACTCAGGAACGATTACTTATGATGGAATTGATATTAAAGATATTAAAAAAGATGACCTTAGAAAATCAATAGGTATTGTCCTTCAAGATACCCATCTTTTCACAGGAACAATTACAGAAAATATCCGTTATGGTAATCTACATGCTACAGATGAAGAGGTTATAGCAGCAGCAAAACTTGCCAATGCTCATAGCTTTATTAAGCATTTACCACATGGATACGATACTGTTCTAACAGGAGATGGGGAAGGTCTTTCACAAGGACAAAGACAGCTTCTTGCTATTGCTAGAGCAGCGGTTGCCAACCCACCTGTATTAATTATGGATGAGGCAACAAGTTCTATTGATACAAGGACAGAGAAGCTTATTGCAGCAGGTATGGACAAGTTAATGGAAGGCAGAACAGTATTTGTTATTGCACATAGACTTTCAACTATTCGCAATGCCGATGCAATTATGGTACTTGAACAAGGTGAAATTATTGAAAGAGGAAACCATGAGTCTTTATTAGAACAAAAAGGACGTTATTATCAACTTTATACAGGTAAAGCTCAATTACACTAAAAATAGAAGCTGTCGTAACACTCAATTAAAGAGTTGTTTGCGACAGCTTTTTGCACATAAGTATTTAATTTTTTCAAATAAGCATTTAAATTCATGTAAAATTATTTATAATAGGTTATAGGATTGCAATTTATTTTAATTATGAAACTTCTAAGGAGAATAAGTATGCGTAAAAAACCCAATATTATATTTATATTAACAGATGATCAAGGGGCATGGGCTATGAACTGTGCAGGTAATGCAGATATTAAAACACCAAATCTTAATTATTTAGCAGAGAGTGGTATAAGATTTGATAATTTCTTCTGTGCATCTCCTGTATGCTCACCAGCAAGAGCTTCTATTTTAACAGGATGTATTCCTTCACAGCATGGTGTGCATGACTGGATTCGCTCCGGAAGCTTAGATAAGGAAAAATTAGGGGAGAAGAAAAATGATCCTTACTATAGCAATGAAGATAGACCTATTCAATATTTAGAGGGCTTAAGAACTTATACAGATATTTTAAGTGAAAATGGCTATACTTGTGCACTAGCTGGAAAGTGGCATCTTGGAGATAGTATGACACCACAGCATGGATATTCCAAGTGGTTTACCATAGGCCGAGGAGGTTGTTATTACTATAAAGCAGATGTTATTGAGAATGGTGAAATCTATTATGAAAATCGTTATATTACAGATGTCATTACAAATAAAGCTATTGAGTATATTGAAGAGCTTAGTAGTAAAGAAGAGCCTTATTACATAAATGTCAATTATACAGCACCTCATGACCCTTGGGATGAAAATCAGCACCCGAAGGAATTTGTAGACCTTTACAGAGACTGTGAATTTAATGCAACACCAAATGAACCTATCCATCCAAATCAAATTCATAGCGCACCAATTGGCATAGGAGAAGAAAGAAAGAGACTCTTAAGAGGTTACTATGCTGCAGTAAGTGCTATGGATGCAGGTGTAGGACGAATTTTAGACAAGCTTAGAGAAAAAGGTGAACTTGAAAATACCATGATTATATTTAGTGCTGATAATGGTATGAATATGGGACATCATGGTATTTGGGGAAAAGGCAATGGAACTTTCCCGATGAATTTATATGACACAGCTGTTAAAGTACCTTTTATTATAAGTTATCCGAAGGCATTTGAAGGTGGCAAGATAAGTTTTGATATGGCAAGTCACTATGATATTATTCATACATTAGTAGATTGGCTGGAAATTGATGAAGAGCTGAGTGACCGCTTACCAGGTAGAAGCTTTAAACACAGTCTTCTAGGAGAAGAGGCCGAGGATCAAAGCATTATCATTTTAGATGAATATGGTCCGAACCGTATGATTCGTACAAAAGAGTGGAAATATATACATCGCTATCCTTATGGACCACACGAACTTTATCATCTAAGTGAAGATCCAGGAGAAAAGAATAATTTAATTGGCCAGTTAGAGTACAAGGAAATAGAAGAAAAACTTCGTAGTGAACTGGCGAACTGGTTTACTAAATATGCAGATCCAAAGTTAGATGCAGCAAAAGAAGCTGTAACAGGTTGTGGACAGCTTAGAAAAGCTGGTGTTTATTCTGAAGGAAAGATGACATACCATCCTCTTTAGTTTTCTAAAGAGGATTTTTTTATAGACTTTAACTTTAGATGAAGGTTTAGAATAAATAAATTGAAATACAAGATAAATTTGAAATATAATAATTTAGTAACTGAATCATACTAGAAGAAAGAAGAGACAAATGTGGAAACTGATTTTTCAAAGGGAAGTGTCATAGGTAGTATATTAAAACTTGCTGTGCCTATGACATTAGCACAACTGATTAATGTACTCTACAATGTAGTAGATAGGATGTACATAGGGAGGATGCCAGAAAATGCTACTTTATCTTTAACTGGGCTAGGGTTAGCATTGCCTATTATTACAATTGTAATTGCTTTTGCCAATCTATTTGGTATGGGTGGTGCACCACTTTTTTCTATAGCAAGAGGGGCAGGGGAGGATGAAGAAGCAGAACATATTATGGGAAATGCTTTTGTACTACTCATAAGTTTTGGAATACTGCTTACTCTATTAGGCTTACTCTTTAAGAAACCCCTGCTCTTCTTGTTTGGAGCAAGTGAGTCAACCTTTCCTTATGCAAATGACTATATTACTATTTATCTTTTAGGGAGCTTATTTGTGATGATAGGACTAGGTATGAATAGTTTTATCAATGCGCAAGGATTTGGAAAAATAGGTATGCTAACTGTAGCTATTGGTGCTGTAGCTAATATTATTTTAGACCCAATTTTTATATTTGGTTTTAATATGGGGGTTCAAGGAGCAGCTTTAGCTACAGTTATTTCACAAATCCTATCAGCTATATGGATTATAAAGTTTTTAACTGGGAAGAAAGCTCTTCTAAAGCTTAAAGTAACTTGTTTTAAGCTTAAGAAGGAGCGTGTCAAAAAGATAGTAGGTCTTGGATTATCAGGATTTATTATGGCTATTACCAATGGTGCTGTTCAGATTGTTTGTAATGCTAGTCTGCAGTTTTACGGGGGAGACCTCTATGTAGGGGTTATGACTATTATTAATACAGTAAGAGAATTAGTGACCATGCCTGTTTTAGGTGTGACCAATAGTGCTCAACCCGTAATAGGTTATAACTATGGTGCAAAGGCTTATAGTAGGGTTAAAATTGCTATCAAATTTATGTCAGGAGCATGTATTTTATATACATTAGTGGCATGGGCTGTTGTACATGGTTTTCCAGCTTTCTTCATCCAAATTTTTAATCATGATGAAGCTATTATTCAGGCAGGTATACCAGCTATGAAGATTTATTTTTTCGGATTCTTTATGATGGCGCTTCAATTTGCAGGACAATCTGTATTTGTAGGACTCGGGAAGTCTAAGCAAGCTATATTCTTTTCCTTATTTAGAAAGGCCATTATTGTTATTCCACTTACACTTATTCTGCCGAGATTATTTGGATTAAATATAGAAGGTGTATTTATGGCTGAACCTATCTCTAATTTTATCGGAGGAGCGGCCTGCTTTATTACTATGTTGATGCTCATCTGGCCTGAGTTGAATCAGAATAAGACTTTGCAACAAAATATTTAGGTTGTATACCCTAAAAGGTAGAATTATAGTAAGTAACAAGGTATACTAAAGGTATAAAAGATACGAGGGAGGGACTAGGATGCAACAACTTATAGAACGTGTAAATAGTCAAGTTACTAACTTTAAAGTAGAAGATTGGTTTATTTTTAAAATGGCTATTCTTATTGTAGGAGCTATTATAGGATGTAGTTTTTCTGACACCTGTAAGAAGCTTCGCCCATTACTTATAATAGTTTGGGTGTGTGCATTTACTTATATTATACTTCGCATTTTTATATTAGAAGAAAGTCCTTTAAAATTGGAAAAGTAATACTATTATAAAACTCCTTAGATTATAATCTAAGGAGTTTTATAATTTTTATAACGGATCAATTTGATAGAAAAATTTTAATAAGAAAAAGTTAGTAGTAAAAAATATATAAACTTATAAGTAAAATTATGCTGTGTTAGATTATTATATTGTTGTAATATAATATATGAATATGTATAATAAAGCTAGAATATGAAAAGAGGGGCAGAAATGAGGCGAGAGAATGAATTATCAGCTATTTCATGATATGATCAAAAAAATTGATGGTATCTTACATGTTAAAATACAATTTGATGAAGAGACTATAAAAGAGATACATATTGTAGCGGGGAATAATAGATCAGCTAAGCAAATTGTGAGGGATATAGAATCTACTCTATTAGCAGTATTTGATTATGAGATTGATCGCAAAATTATTAGTATTGCCCAAATAGATACAGAGATTGTAAAACCTATTAAGCGAATTAAGTATGAAGGACTTTCTATAGGTAATGAAGGTAATGAACTTCAATGCCAAGTAAAATTAGAGCATGAAGGGGAAATTCATTCTTGTATAAAACAGTGTATTAAAACAACACGTAATCGATATAACATTATTGCGAGAACAACAATTGGAGCCATAGAAGAAATTACAAAAGGTAAGTATATTTTTGATGTACAAGATACTTTTGTAATAGATAGTAAAGAGATTAGTTTTGCCTGCGTTATTGTTAATATGATTGAAAAGGGCAAAGAAGATCATTTAATAGGAACAGCTTTAATTAGGGATGACATTAACGAAGCAATGGCTCGTGCAACCCTAGATGTAGTAAATCGGAAACTTACCGATTATTAATTTGGTATAGAGGCCAATTATAGAAAATGCAATAACCCTTTAGCGGAGAGGAAACATGACGGATGATTAGCGGAGGTCTGTTAATCTACATAAAGGGGGAAACACTGATGAAAATTGCTAAATATATGCCAATCGTATTCGCTTTAGTTGCACTCGCAATCGCTGGCGGATCACAATTAAGCTGGGTATTCTAATCATTAAAAAATTATAGTATCTATAGTTGGCTTTTATATATAGAGGGAGAGTGAAAATGAGAGATTTACCTGTTAAACAGAAGATGTTTTTTGGAAGCGTATATATATGTACATTAATTGCATTAGGGTATAATCTTATTCATTGTAAAGTTACAGTTGGAGTAGAGAACTATGCTGGATTAATCTTTTTTATAGTCATAACAGGATTGACAGAAAGCGTCACGCTATATTTTAATAAAATATCTTTTAGTACAACATTTGCAGTCACTTTAGCAACTTATATATTGTTTGGCCCGTTTGAGGCATTATTGATTTCTATAGGGGGATTTTTAATAAGAGTGCTAAAAATAGATAATGATACATACAAACATCTATTTAATACTCCTTGGTATGGAACTTTATTTAATTGTAGTATGTATAGTATTAGTTTATTAATAGCACATTGCATAGTAGATTATATACTTGCAAGGTTCTCCTATACAGCATCTAAGTTAGTTATAAGTGTAATACTTTTTAGTATTATATATGCTATAATTAATAAAATGATAGTAGCAAGTATGATGAAGATCTATACAGGTCAAAGTTTAATATACTGCTTTATGAAAGATATTAAACTAGCTCTGTTAAATTATATTATTATGATTCCGTTTGGAGTTATTCTAGTTCATTTATATACACAATATAGTTACTGGGGAATTATCTTTATTTTGTTTCCAGTATTACTTGTTAAATATACTTTTACGTATTATGCAGATTCTCAGTCTCAGTTCATTCAGACTGTTGAATCTTTAATGAATGCCATAGAAGCAAGAGATAACTATACAGAAGGGCATTCACACCGTGTAGCAGAAGTGGCTGCTATTTTAGCAGAACGTATGGGATTTAATGAATGGAAGATAGAGAAGCTACGTATTGGGGCTATGTTACATGATGTAGGGAAAATAGGCATTAGTGATGCTATACTGAATAAGCCAGGGCAATTGACAGAAGAAGAATTTACAATTATTAAGAGTCATCCAATTATAGGTGAAGGGATTATTAAAGGAATTAAAAATTTTGATGATATTAAAATGATTGTGAGACATCACCATGAGCGCTTTGATGGAAAAGGGTATCCTGATGGTAAAAAAGGTGATGAATTACCATTAGAGGTATATATTATTCAAATAGCTGATGCTATAGATGCTATGGCAAGTGATAGGCCTTATAGAAAAGGATTACCTAAAGACGTTATTATAAAAATAATAGAAGAAAATATGGGTTCACAGTTTCATCCAAATGTAGCAAGGGCTTACTTAGAAATCGCACAAGACAGTACAAAATTAGATCAAATATGGGAGTAAACAATGTTTGGTATATCACTTATTGTTGCAATTATACTAGGGTATTTATTAAAAGGTAGATTGAGTCATCTAATAAATTTACAGATAAGAGGTATTTGGCTTATTCTGATAGGTTTCTTGTTAGAAAGAGGGCTAAATCTTTTATTAAAGATAGGTTGGATGGAGCTAGGAATTCTTACTTACCTATTAGATTTATTGATGTACATACTGATACTTATATTTATTTGGAGAAATAGTAGATTAAAACCTTTATGTGCTATGGGAATAGGCTTTGTAATGAATGCAATACCTATTTTTGCAAATGGAGGAGCTATGCCAGTGAGTCCTAAAGCCATGGACTATATGGGGATTTCTACTGATGCATCACTTACAGGTCTCTATAGTATTATGAGAGAAGAAACACATTTTAAAATTTTATCAGATATCATACCTATCTTTTTAGGCAAAGTAGGCTTTGTCATTAGTATAGGTGATATTGTACTTTGTATAGGGATGATTTGGTTAGTTATAAAAGGTATGAGAACTAAGCAATAAAAAAGAAGCGATTATCTTCTATTATAGGAAGATAATCGCTTCTTTTTTATCCTAGAGTTTTCATAATGGCTTCTAAAGCAGTAGTAAGACCTAAGCTATAAACTAATAAAGAAGCAGGTTTTCCTAGTACAATAATGGTAATAAATTTTTTGTAGGTCATTTTTGTAAGACCTGCTAGCATACATAAGAAGTCATCAGGAGCAACGGGCATAAAGATGGCAAGAGCAAAGAGTTTGTCAAAATGCTTGCCTCTATCAAGCCAGCTAATATATTTGTTATAAGTTTTTTTAGACACTATAGTTTCAATAAGAGGTTTTCCATAATGGCGTGCAAGAATAAAGTTAATAAGTGAACCAAGTAAGATCCCTATGTAATTATAGATGAAACCATAAAAAGGACCAAATAGGATAATGCCAGCTACACAGCTTAGGCCACCTGGGATAATAGGAATAACACATTGAATAATTTGAATAAATATAAAAATAAGAGGTCCCCATATGCCAGCTTGACTAATCATATAAGAGAGCTGCTCAGCAGAAGAGAAGATACCGGCTTGATATCCATAAATAAGTAAAGCAATAGTAGCTAATATACCTATGATAGAGGATAAATTAATAAGTTTTTTTATAAAAGTTTGATTTATACCCATTTGAATCACCTTTAGTAGTTAGTTTGCATTTGCAAACCTTTTAATAATTCTAGAATAAGGGATAAATCTTAATATGGCCTGTAGAGAATTCTTAAAGATTCTTAAGAAATTAAGAAAGATAAACTAAGAATTGATTGTATGATGGAATTGCTCCGTAAGATGCATTCTTATAAACTGACAAAGAAGATAAATAGAGAAAGTGTGGAGAGTAAAGTTGTAAAACAAAGGTTACGAGTTAATAGCTACTTTTTTTATAAGTTTGGCTAGGAGTATAGCAAGATAGGGTTAAAGGTAGATGAAAGTAAAAGATATGTAAAGAGATTAAGTAATCTCTACTTAAAGGCTTAGTTAGCGATAGTAGAGATAACAAAATACATAACAAAGTCTAATAATGTTCTTTTTTTCATATAGATTTCCCTTTCTATTAGTGTTTTTAATCAAGTCCCCTTAGGGGAGATTTACCATTATAGCACTTTAAAAGTATAAAGCTAGTGGAAATTTGTAGTAATTTCAAAAGGTTTGTTATATAATTGAAGAGAATTTAATGTATAAAATCCTCAAACTAGCTAAAGAATAGTTGTTTGAGGATTTTATATGTTCCGGAAAGAGGTGAAACATATGGATTTAAAAAGAATACCAGAGCTTTTAAAATTAAATACAGATCGCCAGAAGTTTGTAAGTGGGCAGGCACTCTTTAAAAATGGACAAGTCTTTGGGGAGTATGCTAGAGTAGAGACTGTTACGGCTACATTCTATGCTAATGTCAAAGATGAATACCATCATCAACATTATACATGTATGGCTAATATTAATGGGCTTAAGGGCACCATTGATGCAAGCTGTGACTGTCAAAGCTATGTAAGTGTTACAAGTAATTTGGCCCTTTGCCCTCATGTAGTGGCAACAGTGCTTAAAGGTCTTGATAGTTTGAAACATCAAGCTGAAGAAGGTGTTTCGAATGAAGGTGTTATTTATAGCCCAGAGGTAACAGTAAGTATGTCACCAGGACGTAATGGCTATATGAAAATGGAATTTGATATTGAGGGAATAGAACGAAGTGAGTACCGTAAAATTTACAATGCCTATAAAGAAAAGAAAAAACTGTACCGTTTTCAAGATGGAAGCTGCTTAGACTTGGCAGATGATAAATTACAGTCTACTTTTAAGCTTATTGATTTATTAGGACTCTTCAATGACTTTGAAGATTTACGTATACCTAATGAAAAAGCTTTATACTTAGAAAGTTATATAAATGAACATATGGATTTTCTTGAAGGGCAAAGATTTGTAGCTAATGTGGTGGCTAAGCTTAAAGGAAAACAAAAAATAGAAGATACATTGCCAGAAACCTTACAAGCTACATTAAGAGATTATCAAGTAAAAGGCTTCGAATTTTTAAATAGTTTGGCAGCCTATAACTTTGGCGGCGTATTAGCAGATGAAATGGGACTTGGAAAAACGCTTCAAATCATTACCTTCTTATTAGTAAGAAAGGGACAGAAAAGCTTAGTTATTACACCAACGGCTCTTCTTTATAACTGGAAGAAGGAAATAGAAAAATTTGCACCAGCACTTAAAGTTGCTATTGTACATGGTATCAAGGAAAGAAGCCAGCTTATTAATAAATACAAAGAGTATGATGTACTCCTTACTACTTATACTACTTTTAAAAATGATGCATCCTTCTATGCAGGAAAGGTTTTTGATTATTGTGTAATTGATGAAGCGCAAACCATTAAAAATCCAGATGCAACCCTCACAAAAGTGATTAAAAGTATTAAGGCTAACGTAAAATTTGCATTAACAGGTACACCTATTGAAAATAACCTTTTAGAGCTCTGGTCTATCTTTGACTTTGTTATGCCAGATTATCTTTATACACGAGCTAAATTCCAGAAGATTTTCATGTCTGGTGAAGACCAGTATGGGGAACTGAAACAAATGATTCAGCCTTTTATGTTAAGAAGAAGTAAAAAGGAAGTTGCTAAAGAATTACCAGATAAAATTGAGCAAGTATATTATGTACCTTTAGAAAAGGAGCATGAGCGTGTTTACCGTTCCTATACGCAGCTGGCCAAAAGAAAAATGGAAGAGGATGAAAGTACAGGGTTTATGGCCTTTTCCTATTTGACTAAGCTTAGACAGCTAGCACTAGCACCAGAGTGGCTTGTGAAAAACTATGAAGGCCAAAATTCTAAGTTAGAAGTCCTGGTCAATCTTATTAAAGAGTCAAAAGGTAGGAAGATACTTGTCTTTTCACAGTTTACTAAAGTACTAGGCGGGATAGCTGATAGACTTGAACAAGAAGATATTGTTTACAGTTATTTAGATGGAAGTACGCCTGCAGCAAAACGTATGCATCTGGTTGAGGATTTTAATCAGGATGAAAGTAAACAGGTCTTTCTCATTTCTTTAAAAGCAGGTGGAACTGGGCTTAACCTTACAAGTGCAAGTATAGTTGTACACTTTGACCCATGGTGGAATCCAGCTGTAGAGAATCAGGCTACAGATAGGGCCCATCGTATCGGGCAAGAGCAAGTGGTAAATGTTGTTAAGCTTATTGCTAAAGGAACGGTAGAAGAAAGAGTGTTGCAACTGCAAGAAAGTAAAAAAGAATTAATTGATGCAATCATGACAGATGGACTAAATAATGGTAATATCTTTAAACATTTATCAAAAGAAGAGATGATAGAGCTGTTTATGGAGCGCATTTAACCTAAGTAAGCTTGAAAAAGAAAACTAATAATGCTAGTATATGTCTTGTTGAAACCTAAACTTATAAGGTTAGGACTGGTTCGGGAACTCCCAGTATAAAAAACTAAGGGCATGTATAGTGACAGTATATAGTCGTATCCTTAGATACGACTTTTTTAGGTTGAAAAGTCGTATAGTTCTCCTTAAAACCACTATTAAGGAGGAAAGAGATATGGAAAAAAGAAAAGTAATTATTGACTGTGACCCAGGTATAGATGATGCACTTGCCATTATGCTTGCGGTCCATTCACCAGAACTAGAGGTATTAGGTCTTACTGTATGTAGTGGGAATGTACCAGCATATATGGGAGCTAAAAATGCACTCATTGTTCTTAAAAAGTGTGAAGCATTACATATTCCTGTATATGTTGGAGAGACAGATCCACTTGAAAGAGAACTTGTAACGGCGCAAGATACCCATGGCGAGGATGGTCTTGGTGAGAATTTTTATGAAGAGGTAGAAGGTATAAGCTACAGGGATGGCGCTGTAGATTTTATTCTAGACACTTTAAGAACTCATGAAAAAGTTTCTATTATTGCATTGGGGCCACTTACCAATTTAGCAAAAGCCTTAATGAAGGATAAAGAAGTTTTTACGTATTTAGATGAATGTATTTCTATGGGAGGAGCCTTTAGGATACATGGTAACTGCTCACCAGTAGCAGAATTTAACTATTGGGTAGACCCTCATGCAGCGCAGTATGTTTATGAGATGTTAGGTCATAAAATACATATGGTAGGGCTAGATGTTACAAGAAAAATTGTACTCACACCTAACATTATACAATTTATTAACAGGTTAGATCAAAATAAGGCTAAGTTTATAACAGAAATAACACGTTTTTATATAGATTTTCATTGGATGCAGGAAGGCATTATTGGATGTGTGATTAATGACCCGCTTGCTGTAGCCTATTTTATAGATAGAAGCTTATGCGATGGATTTGATTCCTATGTACAGGTAGCTACTGATGGCATTGCTATAGGCCAAACATTGGTAGATGTAGCAAGTTTTTATAGGAAAGAACGCAATGCCAAAATTCTTATTTCGGTAGATGAAAAACGCTTTATGGATTTCTTCTTAAAACGCATCTTTAGAGGTTATGAAGAAGTCATTGAGCATACGGAGGGGGTATACTAGAATGGATAGATATAGTGAAGTCACTAATAAAAATATAAGAGAGATTGTACTTTTAAAGGGGTCTCCTTGTGTGTGGGGAAAATGTAGCTTCTGTGACTATATATTAGATAATGGTACTCATGAAGAGGAAATGAACGCACTAAACTTTGAAGTATTAGGGCAGATTACAGGTAAATATAAAGTACTTGAAGTTATTAATTCAGGAAGCTGTTTTGAACTGCCACAGGCTACATTAGAAAGAATTAAAGCTATTATTAAGGAAAAGGGCATTGAAAAGCTTTTCTTAGAGAGTCATTGGGCGTATAGAAACAGAATTCAAGAAATGAGAGATTTCTTTGGTATTCCTATTACTTTTAAAATTGGTGTAGAGACTTTTGATGAGGATTTTAGAAATGGGTATCTTAATAAAAGTGCTCATTTTAAATCTATAGATGAGCTGAAAAAGTATTTTGATTCACCGTGTATGATGGTGGGTATCAAAGGGCAAACAAAAGCAATGATAGATAGGGATATGGAGCTTGTTCTTAAGCATTTTGACCATGCTACCATTAATGTTTTTATAGATAATACAACGACAGTGAAAAGAGATGAAGAGCTTGTACAGTGGTTTATACAAAAATATAAGTTTTTAGATGAAAATCCTAAAATAGAAGTCCTCTATAATAATACAGATTTTGGAGTAGGTGACTAGATTTTAAAGAATTGCCTAATTCTTAATTAAAAATCAGTTGTAATATAAGTACGTATAGTGATTAATACTTTTAAAATAATGTAACGATGATACTAGTAAAGGAAGCTGAAGAAGTACTGACAGCTTTAAATCCAGAAGCTTAATAGAAATGAAAAGAGCGTATTGCATTCATGGCAATACGCTCTTTTTTAGTCTAAATCTACCATAGGACGGTTATAAACAGTTTCATCAAATTCATTTTCCTGTTTAGCAATAAGGAGTGTACAGACGTGATCGCCTGCAACATTAATACCCGTACGAATCATATCTAGAATTCTATCAATACCCATAATAAGGGCAATACCTTCAATTGGTAGGTTAATGGCACTAAGTACCATTGTAAGCATAACAAGTCCAACACCTGGAACACCTGCTGTACCGATTGAAGCAAGTACTGCAGTTAAGATAACCATCATATACTCTCCAAGACCAAGCTGAATACCATAGATTTGAGCAATAAATACAACGGCTACCCCTTGCATAATAGCAGTACCATCCATATTGATTGTAGCACCTAAAGGAAGAGTAAAGGAACTAACTTTTTTAGATACACCAAATTGTTTGTCTGAGCTCTCAAGGCCAAGTGGAAGTGCTGCACTTGAAGAAGCAGTTGAGAAGCAGAAGTTGAATATTGGTGTAAATTTCTTGACAAATATTTTAGGGCTAAGTTTTCCAATGAATAATAGCATACTTAAATAGACAATAAAGAACTGGATAGCAAGTGCTACTAGTATACTTAATGCATATTTAAAGAGTGGAAGCATAGCAGAGAAGCCAAAAGTTGCAAATGTATTGGCTACAAGTGCAAATACCCCAAATGGAGCAAATTGCATAATGAGTGTAACCAGTTTAAGAAAGACTTCGTTAAGGCCATCAAATAGTACAAGTACAGGTTGTGCTTTTTCACCTACTAAAGTAATGCTAAGTCCCATTAATACAGCAAAGAATAAAACACCAAGTACATTATTTGTACTGAAGGCTTCAAAAATATTTGTAGGGATAATTTGAAGTAAGGTATCAATAAAGCTTATAGAAGCAACTTCACTTACCCCTTCACCAGATGTAATCATACTGAGGTCAATGCCTATACCTGGTTTAATGACATTGGCAACAGTAAGTGCTACTACAATAGCTATAGCAGTTGTAGTTATATAATAAAGGAAAGTTTTGCTACCAATACGTCCAATTTTTTTTATATCATCTAAAGAAGCTGTTGCATATACAATAGAAACGAAGATGAGTGGTACAACAAGTAGTTTAATAGCATTTAAGAATCCTGTACCAATAAGTTTCAGTATACCATCAAGCATAAGGGTATGTTTAATGAAATCAGATTCTAAATGAGAAAGAAGAACTCCAAATAAGGCACCTAATATAAGTGAAAGGAGTATTTTCGTAGTTAGTGTCATTTTTTTCATTATGTAAAACCTCCTAAAGATAAGTCAAATACATGATGTAAGTAGGGTAACATAAAAGTGAATTGTATACAAGTATAAAACTAAAATATGGAATAATAATGATTATTTTATGTTTTTTTGACATATTTAGTTAGGTAATTAAAGAATAATATATACATTTATTAAATAGTGGATAATTATTAAAGTATGTAGTATAATTTAATAAAGAAAAATATGAAAGAGGCAATAATGTTAGAAACGGTCATATTGGTACTTATATACAGTAAATATAAAAAATATAAAATTTCACCTATATTCAAACAGAAAGAAATGTACTATATATTAGGTATTGAGCTTATTTATATAGGTATTCAAATTGCGCTGTTTAAACAGCATTATGAATGGATTAAATATGCAGGTCTACTAAAAAGTATTTATCTATGCACTTATTTAGGACTGATTTTCAGATACGAACTTTATAAAGAAGCCTTAGTTGGTTCTGGCTGTGTCTTTTTAGGAGGCTTATGCAATGATATAGCCATAAAAGTCAATGGAGGGAAAATGCCTGTATTTCCAACTTTGACTTACTGGACAGGGTATGCATCTCCAGAAGCTTTTGAAAAAGCTAGGCAAGTAGCGAATGATTTTCATATTCTAGGTAGTGACCAGACTAAGTTAAAATGGTTAACAGACTGGATTGATCTAGGCTATAGCGTACTAAGTATCGGTGATGTACTGATTAGAGTATTTGTTGTACTTGTTTTATATGGGGCGATTAAAGAGATTAATAGTTCCTTGAGTCAAGAGAAAGGAATATAGGGGTAAAAGAGAAGAAATGTTAAAAGTAACGTTGATAGAATTTATTTTAAGAGGTATTCCAGAGGCTTTTATTCATCTTTTTGCGATGTATGCTTTTACTGGAGTAAAATTGGACAAGCGCCGTTATGTTAAGACAGGCATCATTTTAGCGATAATGATGCTTTTTATTAGGTTTTTACCAATTAGTTATGGTATTCATACGATCCTAATCATTATGGCTATGATTACATTATCTATTACACTGAATAAACTAGGTATTATAGAGACTATACGTGCCGCGATTATTAATGTTATTGTGCAGTTCTTGGCAGAGGGGATTAATATGCTATTAATCCAGGGAATGTTTAGAAAAAGTGTACAAGAGATAGTAAGTGATCCTATTACAAAGGTTATTTATGGTATACCATCTCTTATAATCTGGATGTTAGTTATATTTATCTACTATAAGTGGATAAGTAAAAAGAAAGGGAGAAGTCATGATTGATAAGGTGTGCACTAGGCTTTCAAATAAAATAGGTAGGGAATTGCAAGTAAGTGAGAATGAAAAGGCAGTTATCCATTACGGATTATTTGCGATTATTCATACAAGTATCTCTATAGGAGCTATTGTACTAGCAGGAAGCCTTTTAGGTGTACTTATACCTGCGCTTATACTATCTGTAACAACAGTTATTCTTAGAAAATACTCAGGTGGGGCACATGCTAGTTCACCAGAGTCATGTGCTATTATAGGTGTTATTATTTCGGTAGGAGGTGCATGGTTATTATCTAAAATGCATTGGAACTTAATAGTTGTAATAATTAGTGTACTAGTTATATTTATTCTAGGGTTTTATAAAGTCTATCAGTTAGCACCTGTTGATAGTATGGCAAAACCTATCAGAAAGCAAGAAAAGAAAGAAGCGCTTAAAAAGAAATCTATATTTACTTTAGGAGTCTACTTAGTAGGAACAATAGGTTTGCTAAGTATATATTTGACCAAACAGAAAGATATAGTATTAGTCTGGGTTATGTGTATATGCATAGGTATATTTTGGCAAATTCTTACTCTTACACCTCTTGGACATCTTATAGTAGAAAAAATAGATTTATTTTTAATACATACTATTTTAAGACGAAAAGGAGAATGTACAGATGAAAAAGATTAATGCAAAAGTTTTAATGACACTTGCAGCTGTAGCAACAGTATTTGCATCTCTTGTATCTACATCAGCATGTTTTGGGTTTACGTATCAACCAGAAGAGCCTGAATGTTTAAGAGACTAGTAAATAAAGATCGGTTTTTACCGATCTTTATTTATTGTAAAGTTAAGAGAGAGGGGAGTGAACATGCATAAACGACTAGAAGATACAAAGTATGAACAGGTTAATAATATACTTGTAGTTGTTAAGTTGTCTGCCTTGCTATTTTGTGGGATTATTTGTTTTAAATATTTAGCTACAAAAACAATTACTGGTAGTCTAGAGGAGTATGGCTCAGCTTTTTCTATGTTATTTATAGCTTTATTCCTACTTGGTATATATTTAATATGGTCAACTGTCGCTGTTAGACAATTTAGTGAAAAAAGAAAGAAGTATAAACAGGTTATTGAAAATTGTATTTTTATAGCTATCTTTTTTGTAATGATTCTTATATCAGGGGGGCCAGACAGCCCGCATAAGTTTTTATTTTTATTTACTATTATGACGACAACGATTCAGTCGGGTATGAAAAATGGGATGGTAATGGCAGCTGTATCAGCAGTACTTATATTATTAGTAGACTTAATGTTTTTTCCTGCTTTAGCAATTAATCCTTATTTTGAAGATGACCTTATTTTAGTAGGTATATTTGTCTTAACAGCTGCTCCGTTAGGCTATTATGTTAAACTTGGTAATGAGCATATAGAAGAGCTAAAAGAAATGGTAAATCGCGATGGTCTTACAAGCATGTATAATCATCGTTTTTTTCAAGATGCATTAAGAGAAAACATTCATGTAGCGTCTCAAAACAATCAACCTATTTCTATGCTTTTCTTAGATATAGATAACTTTAAATATTATAATGACCTAAATGGGCATCAAAAAGGTGATGAGGTTCTAAAAGAAGTTGCCAAGCTCATTGAAGGTAGTGTAAGAAAAGGGGATTTAGTAGCACGATATGGTGGAGAAGAATTTGCTATTATTTTGCCGAATACAGATAGAGAAGAAAGTATTAAAGTAGCTGAAACAGTTAGAAAAAAAGTGCAAGACACTTATATTATGGGGCAGGAAAATCAGCCTACAGGAAATCTTACTATTTCAATAGGTATAGCTACTTATCCAGATAACGCTAAGGATGAACTAGCACTTATTAAAAGTGCTGATGACGCCTTATATAGAGCTAAATTTTTTAAGAAGAATCGCGTAGAAGTCTATGTATCTGTACTAGATGAGTTAAAACGAGAAATTAATGATGATCATAATGAATTAGTAACTTCTATTAAGACGCTTATTAGCGTTATTAATGCGAAGGATAAATATACTTATGGACATTGTGAGCGTGTAGTGATGTATAGCCGAATTATAGCAGACTATCTCGGACTTAGTGAAAAAGACAAGAAAACGCTCGTGTATGGAGCTTATATGCATGATATAGGTAAGATTAACATTCCAGAGCAAATTCTTAACAAGAAAATGCCTTTAGATCAGGCCGAATGGGAAATGCTTAAGAAGCATCCAGAACATGGTGTAGAAATTATAAAAACAGTAGATTCTTTAAAAGAAATTATACCACTTATTTTACATCATCATGAAAAATATGACGGTACAGGCTATCCAAATGGTATGAAGGGAGAGGAGATTCCTTTATTAGCACGTATACTGACTATAGTTGATAGCTTTGATGCTATGACGTCTAATAGACCTTATCACACAAGACGTAAAAGTGATGAGGATGCATTTGCAGAACTTAGAGCATGTAAAGGTATACAGTTTGACCCAGAACTTGTAGAAACTTTTATTAAAGCTTTAACCATAGCAAAACAGGAACTTGAAATTTATAATTAGATGAAACAGTGTTTTATAAACCTTGATGAATAAAAGCCATATATAGCTAGAGTGCGTTCTAGTTATATATGGCTTTTTGTATAAGAAAAGATGTTATTTTTTTATACGTTATCAATGCTACAGAAAGCAAAAGGAAGAGGAAACCAAGATTTGATAAGCCTATTTTTCTCATGATGATAATCTATATATACTTGAAGGGGATCGCATAAAAGGTGGGTAGCCTCTAAATGGGTTAAAGATAAGTCTGCCTCTAGGGTGGTTGGCATTACGTTGATATTTTCACCTACTTCAATAAGAAGGTTTTCAGTTCCTTGAACTTCTAGTACAAGATGACCTTTTTCTAAAGCAGTATAACTCTTTTTTAAATTTAAAAAGGCGTTAATAAAATTTTGGTAGTTCAAGATATTTAAGCAGGTAGAAAGCCTAGTAGTATACCCTTCGCAGATGTTTATAAGCAGTTTAATAAGTGTTGTTTCATATGTATTAAGGCAAATAGTGCATTCATTCCAAGATAAAGTTTGCATAAGTGAGGCTAATGCTGGAATAAGTAAGTCAGAATGAGAGACATAAAAGTCTTCTATACAATTATTTTTATAAAGGACATAGCCACACAGTTCATTTTTGTTGTATATAGCAAAGGATTCACTTTTCCAGCTTCTGCAAATAGATATAAAGTTTTGGAATGAGCGTGTACTAAAAAGTGGTTTTGAATGATGCATTTTATGGATACAAGATAAAGTAGGAGTATCTAGTGCATCAAAAGATTTAAAGGTGAAATTAGGTGAAGCAACTATATGGTGGTGTCTTAAATTAGTAGCAGTAAGTGTAAAGTTTAGATGAGTCCCACTGGGTGTAAAACCAAAATATTCATAGCGCTGTTTTTGGCCACCAAGAACGGCAAAGTCAGCTTTTTCTTCATGCATTTCAGCTAAGGCGTTTGTCATAAGTTGTTTCATGTAACCTTTACTTCTTGCATCAGGGTCTACGCAGACTGTGCCAATACCAAAGCCTTTAAGATCATAGTCAAGTACATGAAGGTCCAAAGGAAAAGAACCTACAAGGGCTTTAATACCATCCTCTTCTTCAGCAAGAAAGTGGGAAGTAGCTGTATTAACAGAAGGTGAGTAAAGTTTAGGAAGAAGTGCAGGAAAATCTGTATCAAATACATAATTACCTAAATGAATAATAGCTTCTTGATCATTTGAGAGGCCTTTTCTATAAAGTGTCATAAAAACTCCTTTTGGTATTTTAAATTTTTTTATTATATTATAATATTTTATTATATGTAAAACAATATATATTAAGAGGAGTTTATATGAAAGTATTACTAGAGATAATAGCACTTATAGTAGTAGATTTTTTATTAGTTTTAACTTTGGAATTAAGTTTTTCAGCTATCTTTATGATCATAGTTTTATGGCTTGTTTATGGGATAGTTATAGTAAGGCGGTTAGCATACTCTTATAAGAAGAAGTGGTTATGTATTTTATCAAAAATATATATGTGGGGAATAGCTATTTTTGTGGGTTCATTTATCTTAATAGAAGGATTTCTTGTCTATAATATAGGACATCATCAATCAGTAGAGAGCTTAGAAGAAGTAGATTATATGATTGTACTAGGGGCTGGGCTTAGAGGAGAAGATGTATCGCCTACTTTAAAAGCTAGGTTAGATCAGGCGATAGCTTATTATAATCTTCATCCCAAAACTATGATTATTGTGTCAGGTGGGCAGGGACCAGATGAAGTCATATCAGAAGCAGAGGCAATGAGAAAATACCTAGAAGAAATGGGAATTCTAAGAGAATCTATTATAAAAGAAGACCGTTCTACAACAACACTAGAGAATATTGCATTTAGTAAAGAAATTTTGATGACGAGAGAAGAAACGGTTGAAAGTGTACTTATTATTACACATGATTATCACCTTTTTAGAGCGCAAATGCTTGCCTATTTTATGGGTTTAGAGAGTATAGGGCTATCGGCAGAAAGTAGTCTTTTAGGAAGAATCAATTATTTAATAAGAGAATACCCTACTATGATTATTGATTTTTTTAGAGTGAATGTTAATTATTAATAAAAAGATATAAAGGCTGTTACATAAAAGTGACAGCCTTTATATCTTAAACAATAATGTGGGCACTACGTTTTTTAGCGTTAGAAATAATTTGATGAATAGCATTTAACTCTTGGGTGAGTTCATCTAAGCATTCTTTATCTACATTGTAATTTAAAAAGAATGTTTCAATCTCTTTGGTTGTTTCACCAATCATATTGGTAACATGTATAAATTGAGCAAAGTTGTGACTATGTTTAGCATTTCTAAATTTCTTAAGGTCACGTTTGATAAATTCTACAACTTGCTCTTCGTCAGAGAAGATACCCTCAGGGAGAGGGTATGGTTTAATACGTTGAAGAAAATATTTATTTTTACCATTTATATTATAAGAGTAGGAGACTTCATGTTCTCCTTCTTTGAAGGTTACAAAGTACAAAATGCCCTGTACCTGTTGAACACTATCAGCACCGAGGCATCTAAGCCTTGCCTCAATGGTATCACCTTTAACAGATGAAGCATTCATAATAACACATCCTTTTCGTCATAGAATTTAAGTAAAGAAAAAAAGTAAATAAACAGTGGAGATAATAATGGAAAGAATCATAAGCGGAAAGCCCACTTTGAAGTATTTTCCAAATGAGATTTTATAGCCATTACGTTCACCAATATTAGCCAGTACAACGTTAGCTGAAGCACCAATAAGTGTACCATTTCCACCTAGGCAGGCTCCAAGAGATACGGCCCACCAAAGTGGTCTAATATCAATCCCTTGAGTACCCATTGTTAAAATAAGTGGAATAAGTGTAGCAACAAATGGGATATTGTCTAAGAAGGAAGATACAATAGCTGCTAACCAAAGGAGTAAGATCATAGTCATAATTGGTCTACCTGATGTAAGGTCGATGAGCCAAATTGCAAGGCTATGAATAATGCCTACTTCTTCAAGTCCTCCAACAAGGACAAAGAGACTTGTAAAAAAGGCAATGGTAGGCCATTCTATGCCGCAGATAATCTCTTCTACATCTTGTTTACCAATAAGTAGAAGGATGACAGCACCAGTTAAAGCTACTGTACTAGATTCAAGATCTAATGATTGGTGTGTCATAAACCCTATTAAAATAAGTGCCATAACAATAAGACTTTTAATGAGTAAGGATTTGTCTTTTATAGTTTTTTTCTCATCTAATGCTAGAATTTCTTCTTTATATTTATCATCTACCATTAAATCTTTGCGGTATAAGAAGTACAAAATAGCAATAGTAACAATGAGAATAACAAGAGCAGCTGGTCCTGTATGAGTAAGAAAATCATTGAAACTAAGCCCGGCAGCACTACCAATCATAATATTAGGAGGGTCACCTATTAAAGTAGAAGTACCTCCGATATTAGAGGCTAATATTTCTGTAATAAGAAACGGTATAGGGTTAAGTTCAAGAATTTGTGTAATAACTAAAGTCATGGGACCAATAAGCAAAACAGTCGTAACGTTATCAAGAGTAGCAGATAAAATTGCTGTAATAATGGCAAAGCTAATAAGGATTTTCCAAGCATCTCCTTTAGCTTTTTTTGCCGTATAAATGGCTATATATTCAAACAGGCCGGAGTTTTTGACAATAGACACAACAAGCATCATGCCGATAAGCACGCCTATTGTATTAAAGTCAATATAACCAATAGCGCTAGGAGCAGGTAAGATTTTTAATAATACCATTAAAATGGCTCCACTCATAGCAGCTACTGTACGGTCGATTTTCTCCGTAATAATACAAAAGAGAACAACAAGAAAAATTAAAATAGCTATAATTTGAGTAACGTTCATAAAGTGTACTCCTTTCAAGAGTTTACATGATGTCTCTAAATATTAATCTTTTTATAGGATTTGTTTTTAAGTATTTTTTCATACTTAAAACTATATTGACAGAATAGTTTTGAATAAAATTCACTTTATAAAAGTGAGGTTAGAATAGGAATAATAACTTTTTGAATGAAATAATGCAAATGCATAATTGAATAGAAGATTGTTTAAGCTATATCTAGTATGACTTAAAAGTTTTAGGCACGCCTATAGAAGATGGAGGGTTTGAAATGAATAAAAAGCATTACAAAAAAGCTTATAAAAAAGCTTATAAAAAAGCTTATAAAAAAGCGATAAAAAGGTTTAATAGAAAATCTAGAAATAATACTAATAGAACTTTATTAACGGTAGGTGCAATAGCAGGTGGTGCGGCACTTGCAACCCTTGCTGTTAAAAGTAGTAAAAACAATCAAACCTATAAAACAGCTCAAAAACAGCTTAATCTACTTCAATACGAGGAATATGGAGATAGAGAAGTATATTTTATCGGTGGTGGTTTGGCATCTTTAGCAGGTGCAGCTTATCTTATAAGAGACTGCCATTTTAAAGGCGAAAATATTCATATTATAGAAGGCTTGCATATTCTAGGTGGTAGTAATGACGGTGCAGGTAGTGAGGCTGATGGATTTGTATGTCGAGGGGGAAGAATGCTTAATGAAGAAACCTATGAGAATTTCTGGGAACTTTTTTCTAGTATTCCATCTTTGGATATGCCAGGAATGAGTGTTACAGAGGAGATTTTAAACTTCGACCACCATCACCCAACACATGCTCAGGCACGTCTTGTTGATAAAAATGGTAAAATCTTAGATGTGAAGAGTATGGGCTTTAATCAAGCTGACCGTATGGCCTTAGGCAAACTTATGATTACGCCAGAAGAAAAACTAGATGATATGACTATAGAAGAGTGGTTCGCTCATACACCTCATTTCTTTGAAACAAATTTCTGGTATATGTGGCAGACTACTTTTGCTTTTCAAAAATGGTCAAGCCTATTTGAATTTAAACGTTATATGAATCGTATGATTTTTGAATTCTCTCGCATTGAAACGTTAGAAGGTGTAACACGTACGCCTTATAATCAATATGAATCTGTTATTCTTCCGCTTAAGGCTTATTTAGATACTCATCAGGTAGATTTTAGCATTAATGCTACTGTAACGGATATTGAATTTGCAGATGGTGAAGGTATTACAGCTACAGCGCTTTACATTGAAGATTCAGAAGGTGAAAAGGTCATTAAATTAAATAAAGGTGATGTATGTATTATGACCAATGGCTCTATGACAGATAGTGCTACTTTAGGCGATCTTCATACTGCACCAGAATATAAACCTGAAGATCCAATTTCAGCTAAACTTTGGAAGAAAGTAGCGAGCAAGAAACCGAACTTAGGTAATCCTAGTCCCTTCTTTGATTATCCAGAAGAAACTAACTGGGAAAGCTTTACTGTAACATGTAAGGGTAATAAGCTCCTTAAACTTATTGAACAATTTTCAGGTAATATACCAGGAAGTGGTGCTTTAATGACCTTTAAAGATTCTAATTGGTTAATGAGTATTGTTGTAGCAGCACAGCCACATTTTAAAGCACAACCAATGGATACAACTATTTTCTGGGGATATGGTCTTTATACAGATCGCATGGGAGATTATGTGAAAAAAACAATGCGTGAATGTACAGGTGAAGAGATTCTTATAGAACTTTTACATCATTTACATTTAGAAGATAAGCAGGAAGAGATTTTAGAAACAGTTATTAATGTAATTCCATGTATGATGCCTTATATTGTTTCTCAGTTTCAACCTCGTAAAATGACAGATCGTCCAAAGGTTGTTCCAGAGGGCTCCACTAACTTTGCTATGATTAGCCAGTTTGTGGAAATTCCAGAGGATATGGTCTTTACAGAAGAATACTCTGTAAGAGCTGCACGTATTGCAGTATATACCTTATTTGGTGTGAAAGATAAAGAAATATGTCCGGTAACGCCATATAAGAAAGATCCAAAGGTTTTAAAAGAAGCCTTAAAAACATCTTATAGATAAAAGATAAGAAAAAAGTGAAAGTCTATTCAATAAAAAAAGAAGTAGAACTCAGTAAATAAGTTCTACTTCTTTTTTAGGTTATAGGATAAAAACCTTCTTTTATAACGTGATAGTTTTGCCCTCATTAAATCCATCATATGTTGTAGCATTATAGTAGCCATGAGCATTGGAATCACTATAACATACTATTGTTTTTTGTAGGTACACATCTCTTCATGTATTAAAGAGATTTACTTGCTTCTACAGCAGCGCGAATATCTTTATAAAGAGCAATAATAGCTGGATCTTCTGATGAAACTGGTAAGAATGGAAGTCTTGGATTACCGATTGGGCAGCCATCTAAACCGATAATTGTTTTGCATGCACCATACATAGATGGGAAGCTGCAAAGGCGATAAATAAATGCAGTGATTGTATTTTGTAGTTCTTGAGCTTTAGTAATTTCACCACGTACAATGAGTTCTTCTAGCTTGAGGTAAAGCTCTGGCATTGCACCATATGTGCCACCGATACCAGCATCAGCCCCCATTAAACGACCTGCTAAATATTGTTCATCAGGCCCGTTGAAAACGATGAAGTCTTTACCACCTGCTTGTTTAAAACGTAAAATGTCATGGCAAGGTTCGGAAGAGTTTTTAATACCTGCAACGCGTTCGTTTTCAAGCATACGATTAAATAAGTTCATAGAAAGGTTAAAGCCTGTGAGCTGAGGAATATTGTAGATAAAGAAAGGAAGGTCAGCTGCTTCAGTAATAGTGCTCCAGTGACGGTAAACACTTTCTTCACTTGGTCTATAGTAAACACAAGGCACAGCGGAAGTAGCAGCAGCACCAACTGCTTCAGCATGTTTAGCTAGTTCAGCTGCATGTCTGCTAGAAGGTGTACCTACATGAACAATAATATTCATTTCTTTACCGGCTTCATCCAATACTGCTTCCACAACTTGTTTACGTTCGTCATGGTCGAGTAAGAAACCTTCACCTGTACTACCACATACATACATATTTTTAACACCTTTATTGATATAGTAGCGAGTAAGTGCCTTTGTTGCTTTAAGATCGATATCACCTGTAGAAGTAAAAGGTGTATTAAGTGCAATAGTTACATTTCTAAATTGAGAAGTATTGTATTTTGACATTTTAGAGCCCCCTGATTTTTATAGGTTAGAAATATATCATAAAATTATCATAGCATCACTAAAATTGGAAATCAATAAAAATAGAAAAAAATTTTCTAGTTTAGTAAAGATAAATAGAAAAAAAGAAAATAATTTTCTTGATTAGATAAAAAGCTTATAGATGAAATTAAAATTAGAAAGAAATAGTATAAAATGAATAAATAGAATAAGGAAAAAGGAAAAAAATTCCCAAAAGCTATTGAAAAAAACTTTTTTTTATATTACCATTTATTCAGAAGAAAACATATAATTCTGAAGGAGGAAGAGCTATGACACAGTCAATATTAGAAAAACTTAAAGGTGGACTAGTGGTATCATGCCAAGCTCTTGAAAATGAACCTTTACATAGTTCTTATATTATGTCTAGAATGGCCTATGCAGCCTATTTAGGTGGTGCTGTTGGGATTAGAGCAAATACAATAGAAGATATTATAGAGATTAAGAAGGTGGTAGACCTTCCTATTATAGGTATTATTAAAGCTGAGTATGAAGATTCACAGGTATATATTACCCCAACTTTAAAAGAAGTTCAGGCGCTTGTAGAATGTGGTGTAGATATTATTGCTGTAGATGCTACGGATAGAATAAGACCAGATGGTAAAAGTTTAGATGAATTCTTTAAAGAGGTAAGGGAACTTTATAAAGACCAACTCTTTATGGCAGATTGTTCAAATTATGAAGAAGGTATACATGCAGCAGAGATTGGATTTGATTTTATTGGAACAACCTTGCATGGATATACGGACTATACAAAAGGGGTAAGCTTACCAAATTATGATTTAGTTCAGGCACTTGTAAAAGATTGTGGTAAACCAGTTATAGGTGAAGGTGGTATCTGGAGCCCGGAACAATTAAAAAGAGTAATGGACTGTGGCGTATTTACGGCAGTAGTTGGTACAGCCATTACAAGACCAATGGATATTACAAAAAAATATGTTGAAGCACTTAAAGCGTAGGTAAAGGAAATAAATTTTGGATCTATCAGATGTAAATCTGTAATCGCTATAAAACTATTTGAGAAGGTAAAATGGACTTGTCTAATGACGACAACTTTTATGTAGCTGTTATTGCAATTATTAATTCTTTTCAATGTTTCTCTCTAGTCCAGCTTTTGACATCGGGAGGATTTAACTCTTCTACAAGTACAATTATGTACTTTGTTTATGAAAAAGTTTTTAAATTTTCACAGTTTGGCTATGTCAATGTTATGGCAATTTCTAAACAAGCTAAGTTTGTAACCAATTATAGTGTTATTATGGCTGGAATAATGCTAGAGGCTATCCACTAGTGTATTAATGTTTATATGCTTTCTGAAATACTTTACTCAAGGTATTGCGATGGGAGCTGTTAAAGGATGATGAGGCATATGCCTCATCATTTTTTCGTAAAAAGTAGTTAATATAGTTTTAATCAAAGGAGATAGAATATATGATTTATGATTTATTAAAAAATATAGAACGTTATGAAGGTATTTCTAAAAATTTAGATACAGCGATTAAATTTATCAAGGAACATGATTTAGATACCTTACCATTAGGTAGAACAGATATAGATGAGCATCGTGTCTTTATTAATGTAATGGAAGCTGTAGCTAAACCAGAAGATGAAATTTATTTTGAAGTACATAAGAAGTATATGGATATACAAATTGACTTAGAGGGGATAGAAGTTATAGAAACAGCTGTAGGAGATTTAGAAGAGATTACACCTTATGATGAAGGAAAAGATATAGGATTTTATGGAGCGGTTACAAGTGCAAGATGTGTAATGGGGGCAGGAAGGTTCATTGTATGTATGGCAGAAGAGGCGCATAAACCTAGTATAGCATGCCAGGATGAAAGAACTCTTAAAAAATGTGTTATAAAAGTAGCTGTGGAGGAGTAAGAAAGATGAAAATTGTAGCACTAGATATAGGGGGGACATCTATAAAGAGTGGTTTATGGGTGGATGATATATTAGAAGATTTAAAAGAACGTGATACACAGGCGCTAAAAGGCGGGGAGCATGTTCTTCAAAGAGTAATTGAACTTATAAGTGAATATGAGAGCTTTGATGCTATAGGAATTAGTACAGCAGGTCAAGTAAATTCTAAGGAGGGGGTTATTCGATATGCTAATGAAAATATTCCGGGTTATACAGGGATGCGTATTAAAGAAAGGTTAGAAGAACGCTTTAAAGTGCCTGTGGTAGTGGAGAATGATGTGAATGCGGCTGCTATAGGAGAAGCACACTTTGGAGGTGGGCGAGAATTTAATGATTTTTTATGCCTCACTTATGGGACAGGTGTAGGTGGTGCTATTGTAATCAATAAGCAGATTTATACAGGGGCAGCTTTTTCGGCAGGAGAATTTGGTAGCATGATTATTCATCCTGAAGATAGGATAAAGAGTGATTATTTTAGTGGATGTTATGAAAAATATGCTTCTACAACGGCATTAGTTGCTAGAGCGAAGGTTTATGATGAGTCTTTAAGTAGTGGTAGGGCAATTTTTGGAAGAATAGATGAATCTGATATTCAGGATATTGTAAATGGATGGTTAGAAGAAGTAGTATATGGGCTTACTACACTTATTCATATATTTAATCCACCATGTGTTGTATTAGGAGGAGGTGTACTTGCTCAACCTTATATACTAGAAAAATTGAAAGAAATACTATACACTCAGATTATGCCAAGCTTTAAGAATGTGGTTTTAAAGCAAGCTGAACTAGGTAATCAGGCTGGAATGCTTGGAGTGATTCATCTTGCTAGAGGTTTAGAAAAAGAATGAGGTGAAAGAAGTGTCAAATCATGATTTGATTAGGCGAATAAGAGAAGACTATCCTAATTATACTAAGGCAGAGAAAAAAGTAGCAAGTTTTGTATTAGAGAATCCTAAAAAAGTACTCTTTATGTCAATATCAGATTTAGCAGATGCCTGTAAAGTAGGAGATACAAGTGTATTTAGGTTTTGTAGAAGATTAAAGTTGCAGGGATATCAAGAATTTAAAATGCAGCTCTCTTTAAGTATGCATGTAGAAAATGCTACGCTAGAAGAATTAGGAGAAGTTAGTGTTAAAGATTCTTTTGATGTGCTTGCTAAAAAAGTGCTTCAAAATAATCTAAGTGCTATTAACGAAACATATTCTTTAATTAATGCGCAGGAATTTGATAAAGCTATGCATTACATACAAGATGCCCAGCATATTCATTTTTTTGGAGTAGGAACTAGTATGCTTACAGCTATGGTGGCTATGAATAAGTTTTTAAGAATTACGCCTAATGTGCACTGTGTGATGGATTCTCATATGCAAGCCATGGCAGCATCTATGATGACACAGCGGGATGTAGCGATTATTATTTCCTATTCTGGAGCTACAAAAGATACAATTCATGTTGCAAAGCAAGCTAAAAAATCAGGGGCAAAGGTGATATGTATTACTAAGTTCGCTAAATCTCCCCTAACGGCTTATTCGGATGTAACTATATTGTGTGGCTCTAAAGAAGGACCTTTGGAAGGGGGATCTACCTCTTCGCAGATTAGTCAAATGTTCCTTATTGATTTAATGTATATGGATTTTTATAGAGGTAAATTTGAAGTAAATACTAAAAATAGACATAAGACTGCAGATGCGGTAGTCGAAAAGATTTATTAAAAAATGCTCCTGATATTTAGAATATCGGGAGCATTTTTAATTAAAGATTTAAAAGTATTGGTTGTAAATCTGAGTTGCATTTAGGTAATGCAGTAACATATTTCTCAAGATTTGGATCTTGGAAAGATGTCGATAATCTGAAAGATGTTTTATCATGATTTGCCGCTAGGCAGTTTACAACAGAGACACTTAATGTATCTATACTAGATTGAGTATAGTAGAGCTCATAATGGAAAGTATCAGTACCTTGACTAGTAGGAATAAGTGCTAAAGTAGCACAATCTGTACTTTGCTCTAAAGTAGTATGAGTAAGGTGACAATTTGCAAGATCGTGTTGCTCAACGTCAGATTGTTTTAGTTTTAGTGTAATAAGTTCATTATGATTAAAGCTTAATAGATTTAGATTGAGAAGGAGGAAGCCTCCTTTTTTTATGTTTACATCTAGAAGTTTATACCAGTTATCTGGATGAGAAATTGCATGATGATGTCCTTGTGAATAAACAGGATATTGATGTATTGTGCTTAGTGCTTGATGATCGTAGCTTCTTGTATTTTGCATAATAAGTGGAAGGAAGCAGGTTAGGTTATAGAAAACAATAGAACCTTTTTGCTCACCAAGTAAATAGAGTTCATGTTTTTTCTCATCATAGGTCATACAAGTGTAGCCATCATTAGGCATATGTATAATTTCTGCAATGTAATTCCAGTGAGTATAGTTGTCACTGCACATAAGTGTAAGCTTATTGCGCTCCCATGGAGAGTGAGTTTGTTGTGGAGCAGTATGAAGTGCGTAAGTTTTTTGGTTTGGAGCAGTAATCTTAAGGAAAGCAGATTGGCAACCACCAAATTCTAATAATGTATCATGGCTTATATGTGGGGTCCAAGTTTTACCTAAATCATTTGTTACATAGAAGCCGCGTGCTTCAGTAAGTGGAGAACGACAAGAAATAAGAATTTCATTTGGTTTGTACTCTACAACTGCACTTTCGGAAGTGTAAGTATCTATAAGTGTTTCGCATTTTTCCCAAGTTAGACCGTGGTCTTTAGAGTAGATGATACCTGCTTGAGAACGATTGCGATGAGGGACAGGCACCCATCTTTGAATAGGGATAACAAGTGTACCGTCCTGGAGTTGAATGCCGTTACCAGGGCCTTGGAAGAAGAGGATACAGTCATCATCATAGAAATGTCTAAGACTGATTTCTTCTGACCATGTTAGTCCATCATCATCAGAATACTTATAAACGAAACTTTGATGCTTATTGTCTGTGGAGTCTAGGTGCATGTGTAAATCTAAAGAAAGTGCAAATAAAAAGATTCTTCCTGTTACTTTGTCAACTACAATACAACCATCCATTTTACGAGAATGTTCATGGATGCTGTTATTTTTGAAAACAATTTGTTTATCTATCCAAGTTTTTCCACCATCTTCACTACGGGCAATACCTATATCAATTTGGTTGTAGTCACTTCCGTCTGTATAGCGTACATCACTGCCTGCAATAAGTGCTCCTTTAGGAGTTGATGTGAGAAAAGGAATTCTGAAGTATTTAGAATTAAAGTCTTTTAAAGGTTCAAAAACAACTGTAGAGTCTAATGTAATTTGTGAGGCCATATCATGAGGCTCCTTTCTGAGAAAATTAAGTAAATCATATACTAAAATAACAACATGCACAATAGAAAAAACATAATTTAGTAAAAATTAAGTTCTTGTTTTACTAAAATAGACAACTGAGATTATTTAGTAAAAGATTGATAAATTACAACATTTTTAGTAAAAATAAGACAAATATCTTGAAATTATATGTGATATATGCTAATTTATATATAAATAAATAAAAAAAAGCTATTTTTTTAGTAAAATGCACAATGAGCATTAAGAATAATTAACTAAAAGCAAATGTACATTAACTAAAAAATAAGTGAATTCCTGTAAACATTCTTTTGGACAAAAAAGTACATAAGTAAAATAATGTAAGTTATTAACAAATCCTTAATTGTACATATTTAACAGGAAATCGCAAAGTATTTGTTGGATTATATATTTAAAGAAGTTATAACACTTTTTAAATATGTCATAAAACAGATGGTAAAAATATAGTTTTAAGTACTTCATATGATAAAATGCATCTACTATAAGCAGAAGGTAATGCGGGAGATGTAGGAAACATACATTATTCAGAGCTTGGATAATGTATGACTTTTTAGGTTATGACAGAAGGTATAAGACAACAGGGGAAAAGTAACTGTAAGTAGTAAGAAATTCATTAGAATGGACAAGAAGCTTGAACTAGTTTAAACGTCATTCTCTAAAAAAGAATGGCTAAAAATAAAAAAGGAGTAGTTAATATGAATAAGAATTTTAAAAAAGCTCTTACTCTTGGGCTTGCATGCACTATGATTCTTACAGGCTGTGCTGGGGGACAAGAAGGTAGCAAAACCGAAACAGCTGGTAAAGGGAGTGAATCAGATTCAGTAGTTATCCGTTTTGGATCACATGCTGGTAACTCTATGAATCCAGATTACAAAGATCCTGTAACAGGCGAATATGCGATGAGTGAAGAATATCGTGAGATAACACTTGCAGCAATGAAAAAAGTTGAAGATGAATTAAATGTAAAAATTGAGTGGGTACAGTTCCCGGGAGAAACAACAGAGGTATTACTTCAAAGTGTTATGGCTGGGGATCCAGTTGCTGATGTTGTTAACCTTTATGCGAACTCACAAGGAACTATTTTAGGACAAAATATTCTTCAACCACTCGATGATTATTTAGAGTATTTTAATGAAGAAGCGCCTGCGGCACTTTATGGAAAACATTATTTCCTTTCTGTAGCAGGTGACTATACACATCCATTATCACCATTGTTCTACAATATTGATTACATTGAACAAGTTGATGCTTTAAAAGAAAATGGGAAAACTGTTTATCCAACAGACCTTTACAAAGCTGGTAAATGGACATGGAGTACATTTGAAGATTATTTAGCAAAAATCGAAGCACACTATGCAAACAGTCAAGCGCCAGAAAGACCAGAAAAACGTATTGATGCCTATAGAACAGACTATACAGAAACACTTATCCAAGCTATGCACTCAGCAGGTGGTAGTATCTACGGTGACGAGGGGCTTGCAATTGAATCACAAGAAACTAAAGATGCTGTTGCATTCGTACAAAGACTTGTAGATAAAAAACTCTTAGTTTGTGAATTACAAGAAGGTACAAGTAACAGACCATACAATGCACAAGGAGCACCATTTAATCAAGGTGAGTCAGTATTTACAAATATTGAAGACTGGCGTTCAGGTGAAGCAGCAACTAAAGCAGCAGAACGTGGACAATCTATTGGTTTCATTCCATTCCCAAGACCAGATCATATGGAGTTTGATGATCCTAATTATCGCCAAGTTCGTACAGGTGGAGAAAGTTGGGGAATCTTAAGAGGTGTGGATGAAGAAAAAATTCCTTTAGCTATCCAAGCTTATGAAATGTTTATGGCTGAAGAAACAAGACTAAAAAAAGAACTTGAAGCAGGTACATCTTCAGAAATTAAATTAACAATTGATATCTATCATCCAGAAATTGGTGCAGATATGGAAGCAATCTATAAAGAAAGTATCGCTAGAACAAAAGTTAATGAATTCTCTAATATGACAGGAGTTTATTGGGATTTCATGCAAATTGCAGGTGATGCAATCTATGGTATTGGTGGCTCACCAAGCTATGATGTAGCGATTGAAGCTAAAAAAGCACTTATTACAGACAAAATCAGTACTGTAGAAAAACTTCTTAATACAACAGAAGCAAAAGATAATATTCCACCAGCATTTACAGAAATCGAAGCAGGTAAATCTTATACATTACCAGTAGGTACAGATCCGTCTTCAATTGAATGGAGTGCAAATTACACAGTAGCAGATAACTTAGATGGTGAGCTTGATGCAAGCCAAATGACAATTGATACATCAGCAGTAGACTTTAATACACCAGGTATTTATCAAGGCGGTGTAATTGGTACATTAAAAGATTCAAATGATAATGAAGGTAAAGTAAAAATTAATGTTGTAATCTACGATGCAAATAATACAACAGCACCAACATTAACAGCTAAAGAAGCACCAAGAACAATTGCATTAAATGAAGATACAGCAACCATTAACTGGGCTAATGACTTTGTTGAAACAGCAGTAGATAAAGATGGTTTAGACCTTAAAGCAAATGTTGTAGCAGATTTATCAGAACTGGATACAACAGCAGCTGGTACATATAATGTTATGCTTTCAGTAACAGACTATGCAGGTAATGAAGCAAGTCAAACAGTAGAAGTTGTTGTTGAATAATAAATTTGTTTTTTAGGAGGCGAGGCAATGAAAAAAAGGCTTATCGGCTTTGGACTGACACTGGTTGCCCTAGCTGCCATTGGTTTTAGCTACAAAAATGCAAGTGATTCAAAACAAGGCATCTATACAATAGGTGTATCTGAAAGAGAAACTTTCTATGAAAGTACCTATCAATCTTACCTTGAGGCCAATGGCTATCAAGGTAAGATGGCAACTGGGGAAGTAGCAGTAGACCTTAGTCAGTATAGTGTTTCAGAAAATGCAGTAGCTACATTAGAACCAAATGGCATTAGTACATCAGAACAAGGAAAAGTGACATGGCAATTTGAAGTAGACACACCAGGGTTTTATAATCTGGAAATCGGATATGTTCCATTAGAAGGAACTAACTCAAGTGTTGAACGTAAGTTATACCTTGATGGTGAAAGTTTCTTTAAAGGAATGGAACAAATAAGTTTTGATAGAAGCTGGGTTAATGAAAGTGACGAAATAGAAGTTAGAAGAAATGATGAAGTAAGACCAAACACTATTGAAAAAGTAGGAGAACAAGTAGTATTTATTGAAGATAGTCAAAAAAGAGTGGCAGAACCTTATAAATTCTATTTATCAAAGGGTACACATACTCTTACACTAGAAGCTGTTAAAGAGCCTATGTGTGTTACAGGTATTACTTTTAAAGAAGCGCCAGAACTTATAAGCTATGATGAAAAGATTGAACAGTTAAAAGAAGAGTATCCAGTTTATGGTGGTAGTCTACTGATTGGACAAGCTGAGCGTGTAGATGGCATGACAACAAATGTTGTGAAATCATCAAGATCTATTCTTATGAATTCAAACTACTCAAGTCCAAGACTTCAGCCAGCACATGCTTACAATATTGTCTTTAATACAATTGGTGGTGACAGCTGGAAGACACCAGGAGATGCTGTAACATGGGAGATTGAAGTGCCTGAAAAAGGGCTTTATCAATTAAGCTTTACAGCAAGACAAAATATCAATCGAGGTAGTGTATCTTACAGAAGACTTAAAGTAAATGGCGAAGTGCCATTCAAAGAAGCAAATAGCATTGGTTTCCCATACTCAACAGAATTTGTTAACTACATTATTGGAGACGAAAATGGAGCTTACCTCATTCCACTTGAACAAGGGAAGAATACGATTACTTTTGAAACAGTACTTGGTGAATTTGACAGAGCTGCAACAGAAGTAGAAGAGTGTTTATTTATTATGAATGAAACTTATCGTAAGATCATTCAATTAACAGGTACAGTACCTGACCAATACATCGATTATGAGATTGATAAAAAGCTTCCAGAAGTTAAACAAGTTTTTGAACAAGAAGCTATAAGACTTAATAGCCTTTTAGAAGATGTTATTGCGGTGACAGGTGAGAAAGGTGAAGAAGCTGTTATTTTAGAAAAACTAGCTTATCAGCTTACTAACTTAGCAAAAGATCCAAATAAAGTTGTAAAAGAAATTGAGCAGCTTAAAAACAATATTTCTTCATTAGGTCTTTGGAATATGGATATTGCTTCTATGCCACTTGAAGTGGATACGATTACATTAAGTAAAGAAAATGATGAGCTTATCCAAACAATTCCAGGATTCTTTGAAAAATTTATGCATGAAACAAAGCGTTTTGCAGCAACATTCTTTGGTGATAATACATCATTCTCGGATGAAGCTGGAAAAGATGAACGTTCTGTTAAAGTATGGATTGGTACAGGGGCTGTAGCAGGGGCTACGACTGGATCAGGTCGTGACCAAGCACAAGTTCTTATGAACCTTGTAGAAGAAGCCTTTACACCTCGTACAGGTATTAATGTTCAATTAGAACTTATTCCTGATAGTGTTATTATTCCAGCTACACTTGCTGGTGAAGGGCCAGATGTTGTTATTGGTCTCCCAGACACACAAGCTATGAATTTTGCAGTACGTAATGCATTAGTAGATTTATCTCAATTTGAAGATTTTGAAGAAATTGCAAGCAGATATTATCCAAGTGCTTTTGAAAGCATTACTTACCAAGATGGTGTTTATGGGTTACCAGAACAGCAAACATTCATGATGATGTTTTATAGAAATGATATTTTACAAGAACTTGGGCTTGAGGTACCAAAAACATGGGAAGAAGTTAAAGATATGATTCCTATTTTACAAGCTAATAACTATGATTTTTATATGCCATCAACAGGTTTATATCCTTCACTCGTTTACCAAGCAGGTGGAGATTTATACTTAGGAGAAGGTAAAGATTATGGTATTGAAACAGGTTTATATGAAGAAGAAGCCATGCAAGCCTTTAAAGAGCTTACACAATTCTTCACAAGCTATCATTTACCAGTTGTAGCAGACTTCTCAAACCGTTTTAGAACAGGGGAAATGCCGATAGGGGTTGCTCCATATAGTACATATACACAGCTTCAAGTATTCGCATCTGAAATTAAAGGTCTTTGGTCATTCGGTCCAATTCCAGGTAAGGTAAATGAGGACGGAGAGATTAACAATACATTCGTAACCGCAACAAGCCAAGCTATGATGATGGATGTAGCAAAAGATAAAGAAGCAGCTTGGGAATTTATGAAATGGTGGGTAGATACAGAAACTCAACTTCAATATGCAACAACAACAGAAGGGATCATGGGACCTGCAGCACGTTATCCATCTGCAAATGTAGAGGTTCTTAGACAGTTACCTTGGTCACGTAGTGAAATTGAAGCGTTAGAAACTCAGTTTAAAGCAACAAAAGGGGTACCAGAAGTACCAGGTGCTTATATGACAACACGTATGGTGGATTATGCATTCAAAAATGTTGTGACAGATGGACAAAATCCTAGAGAAGCCCTATACCTCAATGCTAAGACAATCAATGAGGAATTAACAAAGAAACGTAATGAGTTTGGTTTATCTACACTAGAAAATAATGAGTAGCATTAGGAGGGTAGAATGAAAACACTAACCAGTACAAATCAAAAAGTAGAAAGAGAGAAAAAAGTAAAAGTCTCTTTTAAAGAAGCCTGGAGTCTACATAAAGAAAAATATTTATTAATCGCGCCTTTTGCTATCATATTTGTGATCTTCAACTTAGTGCCTGTTGCAGTTGCAATGGGCCTGAGCTTCACATCTTTTAATATGTTAGAAGCGCCTGACTTTATAGGACTTGCAAACTACATACAGCTTTTAGCTTATGATGATGTTTTCTTAATAGCAGTCAAAAATACACTTTTATTAGCAATTATTACAGGACCTATTAGTTATTTGATGTGTTTCCTTTTCGCGTGGCTTATTAATGAACTTCCACCAAAACCACGTGCCATTTTAACACTTATTTTCTATGCACCATCTATATCTGGTAATGTGTATATGATCTGGAAACTTATCTTCTCATCTGATATGTATGGTTTTGCTAATGCATGGCTAATCAAAATGGGAATTATTGATTCACCGATTTTATGGTTTGAAACTGCAGAATATATTTTACCGATTTTAATCCTTGTTCAGTTATGGCTAAGCCTTGGTGTAAGTTTCCTTGCTTTTATCGCTGGTTTACAGACTGTAGACAAATCACTTTATGAAGCAGGTGCAGTAGACGGTATTAAAAATAGATGGCAAGAACTTTGGTATGTTACATTACCATCTATGAAGCCACAGCTTATGTTCGGTGCAGTTATGCAGATTACAAATTCACTTTCTATCTCTGCAATTTCTATAGAGTTAGTTGGATTCCCATCTATTGACTATGCTGGACATACAATCCTAACACACTTACATGACTTCGGTAATGTAAGGTTTGAGATGGGTTATGCAAGTGCTATAGCCACTGTACTATTCTTGATAATGCTTATAGCTAATATTTTAGTTCAAAAATTATTAAGAAAGGTTGGGGACTAAGATGCAGATTATTGACAGAGTAAAAAGTAGTATAAAGAGTAGAAAATTTACACGAAGAAATAGAAGTATTGGGGGAGACCTGGGGTTAATGGTCTTACTTGGAGCTTTTGCACTTTTTAGTGCTTATCCTCTTATTTATGCCATTAACAATGCCTTTAAACCTTTAAGTGAGATCTTCTTATTCCCACCTAAACTTTTTGTGCAGAATCCAACAATGGATAACTTCTTTGATTTATCAACAATTATTGGAAACTCATGGGTACCTTTCTCAAGGTATATGTTTAATACACTTTTTATTACGATATTAGGAACAGGCGGTACAGTTTTACTTGGGACAATGGCGGCTTATCCTTTAGCAAAATATAATTTCCCAGGTTCTAAAGTTATGTCTAACATCATTGTTTACGCACTTATGTTCAACAGCACAGTTACAGCAATCCCTAACTACATCATTATGAGTAAAGCGGGACTTGTGAATACTTACTGGGCAGTTATTCTCCCAGTTATTGGTTCAACACTTGGACTTTATCTGATGAAGAACTTCATCGTACAAATTCCAACATCACTGATTGAAGCAGCTAAAATTGATGGTGCAGCTGAATTTAGAGTTTTCTGGACCGTTATTATTCCATTATGCAAGCCAGCTTGGATTACACTTTGTATTTTATCTTTCCAAACTCTATGGGGAGCAACAGGTGGTAACTTCATTTATTCTGAAAACTTAAAGCCTATTAGTTATGCTCTTTCACAAGTTGTAGGTGGAGGGATTGCAAGAACAGGGGTAGCATCGGCAGTATCCCTTATTATGATGATTGTGCCGGTAACGGTATTTGTTATCTCACAAAGCAATGTCATTGAGACAATGGCAAGTTCTGGTATGAAAGACTGATAAAGGAGTGGGTAAATTGAGAACAAGAAAAAAACTTATAGCCTTAATCTTTACCACGATTTTAATGCTTCAAAACATTGTATTTGCCCAAAATACCGTAGAAACAACTTATAACTACAATTGGTGGGGAAATGGAATTGAAGATATTCCTTTCTTTGAACTTTATAAAACAATTGATAAGGAAGCTATGGGGGATATTACCCTTTCAGGGATGGATGATGTAACTGTTGTAGGGGATAGAATTTATATAATCGATACAACAGAATCACGTCTTAATGTTTTTAATACAGAGTTTGAATTAATAAATAGTATTAAAGTTGTACGTAATGCAGAAGGAAAGATTGCAATCGATCCTAAGACAAAAAGCCAAGTCACTTTAAAAAACCCAGAGGGTGTCTTTATTCATGAACAAAACGAAGAAATCTACATTGCAGATACAGGTAATGAGAGAATCGTTATTTTAAATGAAAAAGATTTTACCCTTAAACGTATTATTAATAAACCAGATAATATGGTAGGGCAAACAAGCTTTAAACCTTCTAAAATTGCGGTAGACCGCATTAATAGAATTTATATTATTGTACAGTCTGGATTCGAAGGGATTATAGAGCTTACTAGTGAAGGTGAATTCACAAGATACTTTGGGGTAAATAAGCCAAAAGTAGACTTAATGGATCACTTCTGGAGAAACATGGCTTCAGAAGAACAAAAAGCAAAAATGCAAAAAGTTTTAGCACCATCTTTCAATAATATTGAAATTGATGATGAAGGCTTTATCTATGCGACTACTTTTGACACAAGTGCAAAAGATATGGTATTTAGATTAAATCCAAAAGGTGAAAATGTACTTCGTGAAAATGGGGCATGGCCAGTACGTGGAGACTTAATAGACAAAACGGAATTAGTTGTAACACAATCACCAAGTAAATTTGTAGATATTGCACTTACAGATTACGGTACTTATGCACTTCTAGATAAAAATAATGGGCGTGTATTCATTTACAACTTTGACGGGGAGCTTATGAATGTCTTTGGCAAAAAAGGTTTCATGAAAGGCGAACTGAATGACCCAACATCCTTAGCATGGATGGGAGATAATCTTATTGTAACAGATAAACAAATGAAATGTGCTTATGTTTATAAACCAACACAATTTGGTGAGTTAGCACTTCGTGCATCTGAGGCTTACTATAACGGTGAGTGGGATAAAGCAACAGAACTTTTAGAAGAAGCAATTAGTATCAACGGAAACTTTGAAATGGCGTATACAACTATTGGTAAATCTTACCTTATGAAAGAAGACTATGATACAGCAATGTATTACTTCAAATTAGGTAATAATCGAGAATATTATTCTAAAGCTTTTAATGGTTATCGTAGTATATGGATTCAAGAGAATTTTGGATGGATCTTTGCAGGTATGATCCTTGTAGTAGTAGGCGTTGCATACTCTGAATACCGCTATTTTAAAAAGCAAAGAAAATAAGGAGGGGTTGAAATGAAACAATTTATTGAAGATTTTAAATACTTAAAGTATACAATTTTCCACCCGTTTGATGCTTTTTATGAAATTAAATGGCGTGGTAAAGGTAATATGCTTTTAGCAACTTTATTACTTGTACTTTATAGTATCGTGCAAGTTATAAGTTATCAATATACAGGATTTATTATGAATGAAAATCCATTATTTGAAATGAATAGTATTGCGATTATTGTCATAGCTGTTGCACCATTATTCTTATTCATGATAAGTAACTGGAGTGTATCTACACTTTACAATGGTAAAGCAAAGATTAAAGATCTTTATGTTTTAGTAGCCTATTCACTCTTTCCAATAATTATTATTAATGTCATTACAATGCTTTTAAGTAACATTGTAATTATGGAAGAGGCTAGTTTAGTATTTGCTTTTGGCACAATAGGAACACTATGGTTTTTGTTCTTAATGTTTACAGGCTTGACAACTATGCATGAGTTTACATTAAAAGAAAATATTATGACACTTCTAGCAACAGCTGTTGCAGCTATTATTATTATCTTTTTATGTGTTCTTTATTTTTCTCTTATGGAACAAGTTATTAACTTTGTGACAACAATTAGCCAAGAATTCATGAGAAGGTGGTGATAGGGTATGAATAAGAAAATAAGAAACATGATTATTGCTTTGGCAGCCATTATACTTGTAACAACAGGTGTTGTACAAACTATCCCACAAATGACCCTTAAAGCGGAGGCTATAGAGCCTTACGCAAAAGGGGAGTTGGCACCGGTAAATAGTGAAATTGCTATTAAACAAGGCGAAATGCTTGTTGCGGCTTCAGATGGTAAACAACTTTTCGTAAATACTGATGATTTATCGATTCGTGTTGTAGATGAAGCATCAGGTAAAGAATGGTCTAGTCAAATTAAAGATGCAGCAAATAATAAAGAAAAATCTATCGTAAATATTACTTACATTGGTAAAGATGATAAAAAAGTAGAGTGGGATGCATACAGTAATATTATCGAACAAGGTAACTATGAAATTGCTCAAATTGAAGATGGTGCTCGTATCACAATGCATTTCCAAAATGGTACAAAAACTATTGAGCAACTTGTACCAAGCTATATTACCAAAGAGCATTATGAAGAGCGTTTCATCAGTCCAATTGAGCAAAAAGAAAAACAAGGTCAATTAACAAGTAAGCAAGTTGCCACTTATAAAAGTGTATTAAACTCTGTTTATGTAAAGGACTCAGGTAAAGGCGGCCTTAAAATTAAATCAGGTAATACACTTCCACCAAGTGGTATTAAACAATTAAATGAACTTGTTGAGGTGATTGGCTATACAGAAGATATGGTAAGAGCAGATAATGAAGCTGCAGGACTTGATATTGAAATGCCACAAATGGCTAGCTTCAAAATTGTTATGAATCTTACACTTGATGAAGGTGACTTACTTGTTAATATTCCAACTTATGAATGCGTAAGTGGTAATGATTTCTTCACACTTCAAAAAATTGAAGTACTTCCTAACTTTGGATATGCTTCATCAGATGTTGTAAAAGATGGTTATATTTTTGTACCAGATGGTTCAGGAGCTCTTTTTGAACTTAATAGCTACAATGCAAGCTATCCTCAATATTCAAGACCACTTTACAACAATACATACTTTGACCAAATGTACACAAGAGATACATTCAGTGAAAACGTGTCTATGCCAGTCTTTGGGATTATGTATGGTAAAGATGAAAATGCTACACATGGGATGATGGGAATTATTGAATCGGGGGAAGAACTTAGTTCGGTTAATGTTCAACTGGGTACAGATGATAGTTCAACAGGCGGTGGTATCAATAATAAAGTATACTCTGCTGTGGACACATCTCAATACTCAAGGGTTAAATTACAAGGGCCTTATGCTGAAGAAAGTACACGTTACTTAACTTCTACAGGACCTATTGAAATGGATTACACTGTAAGATATAAATTCTTTAATGAAGCAACTACATACTATGACTTTGCAGAAGCTTACAAAACATATCTAAGTGAAAAACATGGCATGGAGCTTACTTATAAAAATGAACCTAAATTATACTTAGAAGTATTAGGTGCACTTACATTACCAAAACATTTTGTAGGTGTTCCATATGATGAAGTTGTTTCAATGACAACTTATAATGAGTTAGGTCAAATTATAGAAGATTTAAGTGACATGAACTTAGTAGTAGATTATCAAGGGGCTTTCAATAATGGTGAAAAAACAGGCATTATGAATAAAGTAGAGCTGGTAAAAGAAAATGGTTCTAAAAAAGAACTTGAAGCTTTAATGCAAGTAGCTAATGATAAGGGTGCTGAGCTCTTACTAGGAACAAACCTTATGACAATTAAAGATGCAAGCTTCCCATTCAAAGCGAAAGTACATGCAATCAATGGATACGATGGTAAACCAGCAGAGATTTATAAATACAATTTAATTGATGGCAAGTTCTCACCAAGTAAAGTAGATCGTAAGTATTTACTTCATCCACAATACTTTAAAGATGTAATGGATAATTTCTTAGGTGCTACAGAGACGATTTCAAATATTTCGGTAGCAGACGTACCAAATACATACTATGCAAACTACAATGTAAAAGATATCGTAACACCTATTCAGGCAAATGCTGTAATTGAAAGAGAGCTTCAAAGACTGGATGAATCAAAAGAAATTGTAGCATTCAATAATCCTAACGCCAATACACTTCCATACTGTGACTATGCTGTTAATATTTCAAGAGAGAGCAGTCCATATGGAACAATGTATACAGCAGTTCCATTTAGACAATTAGTAATGAACGGGTTAGTAGAGTATACAACTTTAAATGTTAATATGTCTAAAGAACGTATGGAGTATTACTTACTTCAAGCACTTGAAGTAGGAAGCTACCCTAAATTTACAATTAGTTACCAAAAAGAAGATATCTTAAAAGATACACCTTATACACATTACTTCACAGTAGGTTATGAAAATCTTAAACCTAGAATTGAAGAGCTTTATAGTGAGTATGAAAATGCATTCAATCAAATTGGTACAACTGAAATTGTAAATCATCGCCTTGTAACAGATGGTGTATTTGAGACAGAATATGCAAACGGTGTTAAAGTACTTACAAACTACAATGAAGATGCTGTGACAGTAGAAGGGCATAGCCTTTCACCAGTAGGCTTTAAAATTATTAAATAGTGAGGGAGGGATAAAATGAAACAGTTAAAATACGAGACAAAAAGAAAGTTCCATGGGTTTGTTTTTATCTTGCCTTGGCTAATTGGTTTTATTATGTTCTTTGCAGTTCCTTTAGTGAATACAGTAGTATACTCTTTCAATGAAGTAAGTGTTAGGGAACAAGGAGGAATGAACCTGGAATATTCAGGTATTCAAAACTATATAGACTTATTCCAGAAAGAGGTTACAACAGCTAATGAGCAGGTACTTAGACTTTTGGTTGAAGAAAATCAACAAATGATTATTAACGTACCACTTATTGTTATCTTCAGTTTATTCTTAGCACTTATTATTAATGCAAAATTCCCAGGGCGTGGCGCGGTAAGGGTAATCTTCTTCTTACCGATTATCCTGGGGTTGGATATCGTTATGAGTATGATGCAGCTTGATACAGGTATGATGGGACAAGCTGCAGCAACAACTTCAGCCTTTGCAGATGCATCTATTGCAGAATCAATTTTAAAATTCACAGGCCTACCAGCAGAAGCTATTGTATTTATTAAAGATATCATCAATAATATCTTTACATTAATTACACAGTCTGGTGTACAAACTTTAATTCTTTTAGCAGGTCTTCAATCTATTACACCATCTATGTATGAGGTAGCAAAGATTGAAGGGGCAACAAGTTATGAGACATTCTGGAAAGTAACAATTCCAGCTATTGCAAATATTATCTTCTTTGCATCTATCTACACTTTAATCGATGTATTCTTAAGGTCACCAATTACAAAAGAAATCCATCAATTTGCGTTCCTTAAGAGTAAAATTGGGGTAGGATCTGCCCTTTCTGTAATCTTTATTTTAAATGCAGTTGTATTATTAGGGCTTATTAGTTGGTTCCTTAAAAAGGTGGTGAAGTTAGACTATGGCAAATAATAGAGAGCTAGATAAAATGCAAGTCAATAATGTATATATTCCTGAAAAATTTAAAAAGGCTAAAATACCATGGGAAGGTTATCGTATCAAAAAAGAAGCGATGGGCCTTGTTCAAAAAGTCTTCTTCATCTCATTAGTAGTAGGACTTTGCTTCATTATTTTATACCCACTTTTAAAACTTTTCCCAACAGTATTTGGGGAAATGAGTGATTTAGGAAATCCAGACGTTGTTTGGATTCCTAAAGAATTCTCAACAGTAAGTTTTAGGGCAGCCTTTAAGATTGCTATGGGTGGAAGTATTGGAAGTTTAGTGATTTCGGTACTTTATGCTTTAAGTATTACAGCTATTCAGATTTTTATGAGCGCCATGGCGGGTTACTCTATTGCACGTATTAACTTTAGAGGACGTAATATTATCTTTGCATTAGTTGTATTAACAATTCTTGTGCCACCACAAGCACTGCTTATTTCTCAATACCTTCACTTTAAACAGTTTGATGTTTTAGGTCTTATCACAATGTTTACAGGTGGAACAATAGATCTTATTAATAAACCTTATGTACTTTACTTAATGGCATTCCTTGGATTTGGTCTTAAACAAGGACTTTTCATTTTCATCTTCAGACAGTTTTTCATTACAATGCCAAATGAATTTGAAGAAGCAGCTGTAATTGATGGTTGTGGTTTCTACCGTACATATTTCAAAATTATGTTACCAAATGCTATGCCACCAGTTATGACAGTAGGAGTTCTTTCATTTGTATGGAACTATGGAGATGTATACTATACAAACTACTTCCATCCAGATGGACCATACTTAAGCGTTATATTACAACGTATGTTTGACCCAACAAGACGTGAGGCAGTTAATGATGCACTCTTCAAGCACTTTGACATTTTCCTCACTAATCAAATGACTTTTGATGCAACAAAACAAGCGGCACTCTTTATTTTCTTAATTCCGCTTTTAATTATTTACTTCCTAGCTCAACGTAAGTTAGTAGAAAACTTAGAGCGTTCAGGTATCGTAGGTTAAAAACATATTGAATGAATAAGTTGGAGGCGAGTCATTCTTTTGTATTCAGTTCGTGATTATTAATTCCCCTCGAATGGATACTTTAGAGTGCCTCGTCTTTAATATTATATAAAAAATAAGAGGGAAGATATTTTATGAATCATGCGAGTAGATACTTATATTACAACAGACCAGCTACAAAATGGAATGAAGCATTGCCTTTAGGCAATGGCAAACTAGGGGCCATGTTATTCGGGGGAATAGATGTAGCACGTATAGATTTTAATTTAGATACTTTATGGTCCGGAGAAGGCAGAAATAAAAGCAACCCTTCAGATAAGAAAGATTGGAACGCTATAAGAACTGCTATTTTAGAGGAAGATTATAAAGCAGCTGAGAAAAGTCTTCAAGAAAATATACTAGGAGACTGGTCAGAGGCTTACTTGCCACTAGCAACATTAACTTTAGAAAGAAGAGAAGAAAGATTTGGGGAAGATCTAGAAGAATACAGTAGAGGGCTTGATTTAACTCAATCGCTGTATAAAGAAACTTATATAGAGGAAGGTATAAGTTATGAGCAGGAGGCATTTTGCTCAATAGAAGACAAAGTCTTTGTCTTAAAGCTTAAAGCATCTAAGACGATGCTTAACTTAAAGTTAAAGCTTAAGCCTCCATTAAAGGGTATAGTAGAAGGTGAGAAACAACATACTTTAATATTAACTGGTCATGCACCTATTTATGTGGCACCTAACTATTATCACTGCGAAGATCCAGTGGTATATAAGGAAGGCAAAGGAATAGCTTATGCTATGGGACTTAGGGTACAGACCACAGGATTAGTACATATAGAAGAAGATACAATACATATTGTAGACGCAGATGAAATAGTATTAATAAGTACTGCAACAAGTGATTTTGAGCAGGAAATAGGGTATAACCCTGCAAGTGTAGTAGCAGAACAGTTAGAAAATATTTCTCATATGCCTTATGAAACACTTAGAGAAAGACATATAGAAGCTTATCAGCATTATTTCAATGCCATGCAGCTTGAACTTGGAGAAGCAAAAACAGATAGGACAACAGATGAAAGACTGCGTTTATTTGAAGAAGAAGGATGTAAAGATACAGCACTTATTACATTACTCTTTAATTACGGACGTTATCTGATGATTAGTTCATCTATGCCAGGTACGCTCGCTGCCAATCTGCAAGGTATTTGGAATAGTGAAGTAAGACCACCTTGGAGCAGTAACTATACGCTTAATATTAATACACAGATGAATTACTGGCTGGCGGAAACGACTAACCTTTCTGAGTGCCATATTCCCCTTATTGAACTCATTAAAAAGCTGAGTAAGATGGGGCAAAAGGCTGCTAAAGAACTTTATGGGCTTGATGGATGGGTAAGCCATCACAATACAGATCCTTGGGGAATGGCTACACCTGTAGGACATTATGAGCAAAACTGCCCACCCGTATGTTATGCTTTCTGGCCAATGAGTTCGGGATGGTTATGTAGACACTTATGGGAGCATTATGTTTTTAATCAAGATGAGACTTTTTTAAAAGAAGAAGCCTTTCCTATTATTAAAGAAGCAGTTCGTTTTTATCTAGGCTATTTAGTACCTTACCAAGACTATTATGTGACTATACCGTCTACCTCACCAGAAAATACTTTTAAAGATGCTAAAGGTCATACTTATGCAGCCACGATAGCTTCCACAATGGATATAGCTATTTTAAAAGAGTTATTTGAGACTTATGAAAAAATCTGTACCCTTTTAAATGAACGAGATGAGCTTTTAGAAGAGGTAAAGGTTGCAAAAGAAAAACTGCCACCTTATCTAATTGGCAAACATGGTCAGCTTCAAGAGTGGCTTATGGATTTTGAAGAGTCTGATCAGCATCATAGACATGTTTCACATTTATATGGTCTGTATCCGGGAGATCAAATTACACCAGATCATACACCAGAGTTAGCAAAAGCCTGTGAAGTGACATTAGAAAGAAGAGGCGATGCAGGTACAGGTTGGAGCCTAGCTTGGAAGATTAATCTGTGGGCTAGACTAAAAAAAGGTGAAAGAGCACTAGATTGTATTAAGAAACAGCTTACTTATATTGGTATGGACGGTATTAATATGGGGGGGGGTGGAACCTATGCAAACCTATTATGTGCACATCCACCATTCCAAATTGATGGAAACTTTGGATTTACATCGGGTGTTTGTGAGCTTTTAATGCAGAGTCATACAGATGTGATTGAACTACTACCAGCATTACCTAAAGATTGGTCGCATGGTAGGGTGAAAGGATTAAAAGCCAGAGGTGGCTATACATTAGATTTTAAATGGCAAAATCATAAAGTAGTGCAGGTGACTTTACGTGGTTTAAAAGAGGGAAGCTGTACACTTAGGATAAATGGTGTACTCCATACATTAGAGTGTCAAGCAGGAACAACAACTATTATTAACCTTTAGATTTAAAAGAAAAGAGGATATGAAAGATGAACAGTTTAGCAGAAAGATTAGTTTCAGTTATACCATCTCCAAGACAGCTTAAATGGCATGAATTAAAGTATTATGCCTTTATCCATTTTGGGATGAATACTTTCTACAATTCAGAATGGGGAACAGGTAAAGAAGATCCTCAAAGATTTAATCCTACAGAACTAGATACAGACCAATGGTGTCATACATTAAAAGAAGCAGGGATGAAAGCTGTTATTTTAACTTGTAAGCACCATGATGGTTTTTGCTTATGGCCAAGTAAATATACAGAACATAGTGTAAAGAATAGTCCATACAAAGATGGAAATGGTGATATTGTAGGTGAAATGGCAGCATCTTGTAAAAAATATGGTCTTAAATTTGGTGTATACCTTTCACCATGGGATATGCATGAACCTTGCTATGGTGATTCTCCAAAATACAATGAGTATTTTGTAAAACAATTAACGGAGCTTCTTACACAATATGGGGAAATCTTTAGTGTATGGTTTGATGGTGCATGTGGAGAAGGACCAAATGGTAAAAAACAAGAGTATGATTGGGAGCTTTATCATCAAGTCATCCGAGAGCATCAACCAGATGCTGTTGCAGCAATCTGTGGGGAAGATGTAAGATGGTGTGGGAATGAAGCTGGTCATTGCCGTAAAGCAGAATGGAATGTTGTACCTAGACGTTTAAGTAAACAGGAGACTATAGCAGAAAATAGTCAGCAAGAAGATAATACAGAATTTAGAGAACGTCCAATTACTCCAATGGATCAAGATCTTGGAAGCCGTGAAGTCTTAAAAGATGAAAAAGATTTAATCTGGTATCCAGCAGAGGTAGATACTTCTATTAGACCAGGTTGGTTTTATCATGAAAGTGAAAATGATCATGTCAAACCTTTAGAAAAATTAATTGAAATTTTTTATAATTCTGTAGGTGGCAATGCCTCTCTACTTTTAAATATACCTGTTGATACAAGAGGGCTTATTCATGAAGCAGATGTACAAAGACTTAAAGAACTTTCAAGTTATCTTAAAAAGACTTTTAAAGAATGTATTACTGAAAAAGCACATATTACATCTCTACATGCACAGGCTGAGTATCCGGTACAGCATGTAACAACTCGTAATGAAGATTACTATAAAGCACCAGATGGTACAGAAGCAGATACAATCTGCTTTGCATTTGACGACGTATATGAAATTAATCATATTGTTTTAGAAGAAGCTTTAGCACTTAGTCAAAGAATTGAAAAGTTTGAAATTTTAGCGGAGACTGAAGAAGGTGAAAAAGTAATTTATGAAGGAACAGTTGTAGGTAGTGCTAAGATTTGTAAATTTGAAGCTGTTAAAACTTCAAAAATTTGTATTAGAGTTTTAGAATCTAGAGTTTCTCCGACGCTTAGATTTGTCGGTATTTATACAGTGCAATAGAGGGCGCTTTGGGGAGTAAGAAAAGAGGAACAGAACTTGAACTATTTTTATAGTATGCCAAGCAGTGTAAGTGACGCACTTCATGAAAGAGGTGTGGATGTAGAACATTTATTATATTGTGTGAAGGCGGATCTAAATAAGGAAGGTCATTATGTGGATGTACATATGACATTTGATCAAGGAGCCCTGTATATATTACAGGGCTACGATGCTGTAGCACAAGATTATTTTCAGGTTGTAGATTATGAAGAAATCGATATAAAGAATATAGAAGATCTCTATATAGATAGACAAATTCATACTGCAAGGTTGATTGTTAGGGAAGAGAATAGGGAATATGAGATTGCACGTTTCTCATTAGGTAAAAGTGAGCAATTTGAACAGTTTAAAGACCGTCTTCTAAAAACCAAAAATAATGAGCCGATTGATGATACAGACCTTAAAAATAGAGAGGAATTTTGTCCTAAGTGTCATAATAGATATCCAAATAGGGAAAGGAAGGTATGCCCTAACTGTTTAGATAAAGGAAGTACATTTAAACGCCTCTTAGGTATGTATATGCGCTATAAGAAAGAGTTTATCTTTGTTATGGCTATGATTACAGCTAGTACCCTTTTTAATTTAATCACACCATACTTTAGTGCGCAGCTGCTTTATGATGAGGTACTTACTAAGGGTGGTAGTTGGTATGGAAAAGTAACAGCTATTGTATTATTAATTGCAGGGATACGTTTTATAGGTATTGTGCTGTCAGCCATTTATGGTATTGTACTTGCACGTATGACACCAAAGATTACAAGAGATATTAAGGTAGAGATTTTCTCAAAGCTACAGACTTTACCAGTAGGATTCTTTTCAAGTAAACAGACAGGATCCCTTATGGCACGTGTAGATCAAGATGCTACTAATATTTATTGGTTCTTTGTAGATGTAGTACCTTATGCTATCGTAAGTATTGTAACCATCATTGGACTACTTGGGCTTATGCTCTTTATTAATGTATGGATTACGATTGTGATGTTTACAGGAGTTATGATTACAGTAGTCATCTTAAAACGTTTTAGAAAGAAACAGCGTAAGCTCCATAGAAGGAAGCATCATGCTGTAAGGGCAACGAATGCACTGATTAGTGACTCTTTAAATGGGCAGCGTGTTGTTAAAGCTTTTGCAAAAGAAGATCAGGAAATAGGTAGATATACTATTAAGAATCAAGAGTTTTATGACGTGAGCCTTCATTTAGGTGAAAGATCCGCTAATATGTTTCCATATGTACGTATGATTTCAAGAGCTTCTGACACAGCTGTTCTAGCTATTGGTGCCTTCTCTATTCTTTATGGCAATTTGACTTTAGGAAGCCTATATGCACTCTTTTCCTATACAAGTATGATTCAGAATTCTATTACTTTCCTTGCTAATATGGGGGATAGATGGGCAAGATGTATTGATGCTGCCTCTAGAATGTTTGAAATACTTGACACTTTTCCTTCTTTAAGGGAAGCAGCTGAGCCGATTCAAAGAGATGTACTAGAAGGGGATATTGTACTAGATAATGTAAGCTTTGAATATGAAGTGGGTAGACCAATATTAAAACATATCTCTTTTAATATTGAAAAAGGTCAGATGTTTGGGATCGTAGGTAAGACTGGAGCAGGGAAATCCACACTTATTCACCTGATGTCCAGACTGTACGATACAACAGAAGGTACCATTACAATAGATGGCGTACCGATTAAGCAACTTTCTTTTGAAAGTTTACGTAAAAATATAGGTATTGTATCTCAAGAAACTTATTTATTTATAGGAAGTATAGCAGAGAACATTAAATATGCTAAACCAGATGCAACAATGGAGGAAGTTATTTTTGCAGCTAAAGCAGCATATGCGCATGACTTTATTATGAAGCATGCAGAAGGGTATGATACGATTATTGGTTCTGGTGGCGTGAATTTATCTGGTGGAGAGAAACAGAGACTTTCTATTGCAAGAGCGATTTTACAGAAGCCTTCTATTCTTATTCTAGATGAAGCAACGGCTGCTATGGATACACAGACTGAAAGAAAAATTCAGGAAGCTATCGAGAACTTAAAAGAAGGCCGTACAATTATTGCCATTGCCCACCGTTTATCTACTTTAAGGGATGCAGATAAACTAGCTGTTATTGAAAACGGTGAACTCTTTGAAATGGGTACTCATGAAGAGCTTATAGAAAAGCAAGGCAAGTATTACGAGCTGCATAAGTTGCAGACTGAAGCGATCAAGTTTATAGAAGAAGGGTGATAATATGTTTATAGATGCCACAAAAGTCAAATTTGAAACGCTAGAAAATGGTTTTTTAAAATTAACTTTAGAAGATAAAGTTTATGATAAAGTAACACTAACGAGACTTTTACCCTACAGTCAGGAAGAGGCTTATATTGCAGTGATACAAAATCAAGAAGAAATTGGTATTATTAAAGATTTAAGTGAACTTGAATCTAAAGAATATGATCAAGTTATTAAACATCTTAATTATAAATACTACATACCAGAGATCACAAAAATCAATAGTGTAAAAGAGAAAATGGGATTTCTTTACATTAACCTTGACACAAAAGGTGGGGAGAAAGAAATCTGTATTGCAGACTTTGTAAGTAATATTAGGCTGATTAAGGAAAATCTTCTCAGTATTACAGATGTAGAAGGTAATAAGTACCGTATGAGCAATATCCAAAAGTTAGATAAGGACAGTAGACAAAAAATAGATGTTTTCTTATAGATGAAGTGCTTGGGGAGGGTAAATAAAAATGAAATTAAAGTTTAATCTAAGCCCTGAAATTGAAAAGTCTTTAGAGGAAGACATCATTTATGCACTTCCTTACGATTTGGATTTTGAAGGGGAACAAGTAGACGGGTTCTTAGTTGTAACCCAAACTAAATTGCACCTTTTTAAAGCGCATATGTTAGATAAAACATATAGTTTAGAAGCATTAAAGGACTATGAGGTAGAGCAGTTTATTGGAAGTGGTGCGCTTAAAGTAACTTATGAAGGGGAAGGCGCGAGGATTTGTGCCTTTACCCCTAAATGGTTTAGACGTTATGCAGAACTTGCTAAGATGCTTAACTACTATGCACAAAATAAAGTACATAGTGACTATGATGAAAAAAAGGATGAGTACATTTGCGAAAAATGTGGTTATCCACTTTTAAATGGAAGTACACATTGTTTCAGGTGTCAGAAAAAGAGTACAGTACTGATTAAGATGATGGAGCTTTGTAAGCCTTATAAAAAGTTACTCGTTGGTTCTATTGTAGTCACACTATGTGTGGAACTGTTATGGATTATCAATCCTTATATATTAAGACTTGTTATTGATGGTTATATTGTACCACGTAACCAGGATCCTATAGGGCTTATGCAACTTATATTCGTTTACCTTGGTATCTTTATGACGATTTCCATTTTAGAAAGATGTACTATGAGGTTAACCAATGAACTTTCGAATAAAGTAGCAAAAGAGCTAAGAGGTATGGTATTTGAAAAAATACAAGCCTTATCGCTTAAAGATGTATCTAACCGTACAGTAGGTGAACTGATGAACAGAATGGGGCAAGATACAGAGAAAATCCAAAACTTTATTGCAGAGTATGGAAGAGACGTTATTATTAGGGGATTTTCTTTAATTGTATTAAGTATTATTCTGTTTGTAACAGATTATCGTCTAGCTATTTTAGTGCTTTTACCACTTCCACCTGTGTTATGGATGGTTTCTAAACTTCAGAATACCATTGAACTTAAATACTGGAAACAGTGGCGTAAACATGGGCAATCTAGTAGTTTGCTACATGATATTTTAAGTGGTATTCGTGTTGTTAAAGCTTATGGAAACGAAGAGATAGAAGTTGAACGTTATACAAAAGCTGCAGATAAAGTAAGCGAAGCTATGATTAGTGCAGAAACTTTTTGGTCTAAGACATTTCCATTCCTAGGTTATCTTATTACACTTGGTGAGTTTCTAGTTCTTTGGTTTGCAGGAAATTTAATTTTGAAGAATCAGATGCAAATTGGTGAACTTATTCAGTACACCACTTATGTATCTATGATTTATGTACCGCTTAGATGGTCTATTCAATTGCCTCGTGTACTAGCTGATACTATGGTTAGTGGAGGGAAAGTTTTTGAATTACTTGAACAGGAAAGTGAGCTTGTAGAAGATAAGCAAGCTGTTGAGCATACTATTCATGGGGATGTAACTTTTAATCAAGTAGGTTTTGGCTACACTGTATATGAGCCTGTTTTAAAGAATGTGAGTTGTCAGATTAAGGCAGGGGAGATGATAGGAATTGTAGGCGCTTCGGGAGAAGGTAAGTCTACGCTTATCAACTTACTTATGAGACTCTATGATGTAACAGAGGGAAGTATTGAAATAGATGGCATTGACATTAGAAAGTTTTCTCAAAAATCTCTAAGAAGTCAAATAGGGGTTGTGCTCCAGGAGACGTTCCTATTTGAAGGTACTATTTTAGATAACATTGCTTATTCTAAGCCTAATGCAACTTTTGAAGAAATTATAGAAGCTGCTAAAATTGCTAATGCCCATGAGTTTATTGTAAAATTACCAGATGCTTATCATACGGTAATCGGTGAGAGAGGTTATACTTTGTCGGGAGGTGAAAGGCAGAGAGTGGCGATTGCAAGAGCTGTGCTCCATCACCCTAAAATTCTTATACTGGATGAAGCGACATCAGCACTGGATACACAGACTGAAAAGAAAATACAAGAAGCATTAGATAGAGTCATTGAAGGTAAGACAACCTTTGCCATTGCCCATAGACTTTCAACACTTAAGAAGGCAGATCGCTTAATTGTACTTAATAAAGGAACTATTGAAGAAATAGGTACTCATGAAGAGCTTATGAAAAATGAGTCTGTATATTATAACCTTGTTATGGCACAAAGACAGACTGCACATATTAAACAGTAATGAAATCAAATAAACACAAAGAGGGGAAAATAAAATGAGTAATAGACCTAATATCGTTCTCATTGTAGACGACCAACATAGGGGAGACTGTCTAGGAATAGCAGGACATCCTGATGTTAAAACACCCTATTTAGATAGTTTAGCTATGCGTGGTACCTTATTTGAAAATGCTTATTCAGCATGTCCGACATGTATTCCGGCAAGAGCTGCACTTATGACGGGGATGGCACAGGAAAATCATAAACGTGTAGGCTATAGAGATGGTGTGGCATGGGATTATGAACATACATTAGCAGGCGAGCTTAGTAAAGCTGGCTACTATACACAATGTGTAGGGAAAATGCATGTAAGCCCACTTCGTAATTTGCTAGGCTTTCATCATATTGAGCTTCATGATGGTTACTTACATCATAATCGCTATGCTAATGTACCTTACTATGAAAGTCAAAAGGTGGCAGATGATTATCTTTATTGGCTGAAAGAAGAAAAAGGCATTAGCTGTGATGTGACAGATACAGGACTTGAATGCAATTCATGGGTAGCAAGACCATGGATGTATGAGGAACAAACTCATCCAACGAACTGGGTTGTTAACCGTTCATTAGATTTCTTAAGAAGGAGAGATAGAAGTAAACCATTCTTTCTTATGACGTCTTTTGTAAGACCTCATCCGCCATTTGATGCACCAAATTATTACTTTGACCTTTACAGACATAAAGAGCTTCAGCCACCTCATATTGGAGACTGGGTTGATACTGAAACATATAAGAGATGGGGGAGAGTATTTGATTCTTCAGAAGGTATTGCAGATCCAGAACTTGTAAGGGAAGCACAAATTGGTTACTATGCATGTATTACACATATGGATCATCAAATTGGTAGACTTATTCAAGCCTTAATTGAAGAAGGTGTTTACTATAATACAGTTATTTTATTCGTTTCAGATCATGGTGAGCTTTTGGGTGATCATCATATGTGCAGAAAAACAAGACCGTACCAAGGTAGTATTAAAGTACCGTTTATCTTATCAGGTCCAGAACACCTAGTAGGACCAGGTGGCAGACGTGAACAAAAGTTGGTAGAACTTCGTGATATTATGCCAACTTTATTAGACTTTGCAGATGCGCCTATTCCAGATAGTGTAGATGGAGAAAGTGTGCGTAATTGTAAAGAAAAAGAATGGCGTAAAGTGCTTCATGGAGAACATTCTGGTGGACATATGGGGAATCATTACCTTGTAAGTGAGCAGTATAAATATATTTGGTATACACAAAGTGGCAAGGAACAATTCTTTGATTTAGAAAAAGATCCCTATGAGTTACATAACTTAATAGTAGATGAAAATTATCAAACACATATTACAGCATTTAGAGAAGAAATGATTAAAACTTTAAAAGATAGACCAGAAGGTTATGTGCAAGAAGGTAAACTTCAAAAAGGTTGTGAAGAAAGAACTATATTATAGAAGAAGCTACTATGTTTTCATAGTAGCTTCTTCTATAATATATTATTTATTTCTTACAAGAGATACAGACTGGGCAATGTCTCTTAAAGATGCATCTCCATAGATTTTAATTAATAACTCTATTTGTTGTAATACTTCACGAATGTTTCCCGATACGCTCATGACTAAACTCTCCTTCAAATTTCATGTTATAAAAAGATTATAGCATAAATCGAACAAGTGTTCTATAGTTTTTTTGACAAGAAATAAAAAAATCTGATATAATAAATTGTATAACATAGATAAAGGAGATTTGACATGATTACATTAAAACAGCTTAAAGATGAGATACTTGTTTATGATATTATTAATTTTATAGATGAAGAAGGTAAGCATATTGAATGCGTAGAAGTAACGCTTACAGATCGTGTTATAGATGTGTATATGGATACAAAGGAAGTTAATATTGGTATTATTGCTAAGAAAATTCTAGAACAAGGTTTATATAAAGAAGATTAAAATAAGAAAGAGGTTCTGCTTGACATTTATATATGTAATATCATATAATAAAGAAGCAGTTAATATGTATTTATAAATTTCACATGTTGTTAGAGATTATATAATGCTTATTTCGTGCTTATCTAATCTGTAATAACATGTGAATTTTTTAGTTTACTGTGAAATTTTATTAGGAGGTACCATCATGAACAAAGGTACAGTTAAATGGTTTAACGCAGAAAAAGGTTTTGGTTTCATTGCTAGAGAAGACGGTGACGATGTATTCGTACATTTCTCAGCAATCACAGGTGAAGGTTTCAAAACTCTTGAAGAAGGTCAAGCTGTAAGCTTCGATATTACTCAAGGACCACGTGGCGCTCAAGCAGAAAACGTAGTTAAATTATAATAATAATGATAAGAGGTAGGGCTTAGGCTCTACCTTTTTTTAGTGTTCACAGTATGTTTATTGTAGAATAGGTATGAATGTGATAAAATAGGCAAATAATGAGAACATTTAGAGATGGCTTACAGAAGAAGAGGTGAAATAGAGTGAGTTATTTATTCGGTCTTATTCAGAGTATATTTAGTATTGGATTTACCTTAATAACAATGATTTTTACAATTATTCTTGCGTTCGTTATCGCAGGAATAGCTGCTTTTAAAGGAAGAAGTCCTCTGTTTTGGGGGATATTAGGATTCTTTTTCCCATGGATTGTTTTTATTATGCCTTTTATACCAAGAAAAATGCCTAAGTTTGTAGGAGATTTAAAGTATCATGAAGCATTTAGAGGGAAAAATCCGGTTGTAGCATCTATTATGGCGTTATCAGCTATTGTCGCAAAATCAGATGGTAGTATTAGCCGAGAAGAAATTAAAGTGGTTAAACAATTTGTTGTAAAAACTTTTGGCTTATCTTATGAAGAACTTAATGACTATGCAGGTGCATTTGAGTATGGTAAAGATCATCCTGAGCAATATAAGGAATTTACGCATGTGATTACAAGCTATTACAGCAGAAAAGATATTTTAGTTGCTATAGCTTATTTACTCGTAAAAATTACAATGCAGGATGGGACAAGCATCTCAGTAGCAGAAGATGAGCAAGTACGTAGTATTTTAGCTGAACTAGGTATTAGTAGGTATGAATATGAGAGTATTAAAGCCTCCTTTAGACAAGAGCAGTATAGCTATGGTTATAGTAACTATAGTCAGTATGGTTATAATCAGTCAAATAGTAGTGGTTTCCATACGCAGGGGACGCAATCTCTTACAAAGAAGTATGCGGATGTGCTTGGTGTGGATGAAAATGCTAGTTTATCTGAGATTAAAAAAGCTTATAGAAAGTTAGTAAAAGAGTATCATCCAGATAAGATGGCTGCAGAAAGTATGCCAGAGGATTATGCTAAATTTGCTAATCAGAAGATTATTGAGATTAATGAAGCTTATGAGTACCTGAAAAATTTACGTGAAAATGGATAGAAATTTTAAAGAGGTGTGCAGTAAAAATTCTGTACACCTCTTTAAAATTTAAGGAAAACTTTACAGCTTGATAAAACTTTGATAAAATTTATACGTTGTAATAAGTATGTAATAAATTTAATATTAACAAAATAATTTTAGGGACTAGAGAAGGAACGCACATGAAGGACTTTTTAATAAATATAAAATCAAGTAAGCATACATATAAGATTATAGCTGGCATTGCAGTTGTAGGTTTAACATTTGGGATAATAGGAATGCAAAATAATTCCTATGCCATTTCTGTAGATGGTGAAGTTGTGGGTGTTGTAAAAACAAAAGAAGAGGCACAAGCAGCCTTCGAGAATATTGTAACGGAACTTAAGGATCAAAAGGGCGTAGATATTGCTATTAAAGAAACAGTAACTGTAGAGCATGTTAATAGTAAAGTAAAAGAAATTGAGACACAAGATATTTTAGAAGCAACTTTAAAGGATACAATCAGCTATGAAATAGAGGCATATGAAATTCTGGTAGATGGTGAAGTGAAAGCAGTTGTAGAGACTCAGAAAATAGCAGAGCGTATTTTGTCTGATATTGCTAAAATGCATCTACCAGAAGGCTCCGGAGTAGAGCTAGATGTAAAAAAAATAGAAGAAGTTAATGAGACATCTGGTTCAGGGCAGGTAGAGGTGACAGAATCTATAGAAGCAACTAAGTTAGAACCAGCTACTATACAGACAGTACAAGACAATGGGAAAGGAGAAAATGCATTAGCGACTGAAAATGAAACTTCTCCTATTGAGGTTTTAGAAGTTAAAGATGCACTTAAAGAACCAGAGGTTAAGTCGGAGGTAAAAGTAGGTACTGTAGACAAAAAAGAAGAAGAGAAGGAAGAGCCTACAGAAGGACAGAAAATAGCACGTGAGCTTACAGAGTTTGACTTTAATGAAGAAGTTATTGTAAGAAGTACATATATTGATGAAGAGCAAATTCTAAGTGAAGAAGAAGCTAAAAATATTCTTTTAGGTAATACAGAAGAAATTGTAGAATATGAACTTAAAGAGGGCGATAATATTTGGGATATTGCCATTAAACATGGTACAACTATGGACCACATTTTAGAAATCAATCCGCAGATTGAAGATGAAACACGTATGCAGATTGGAGAGGTTATTAAGTTAGAGGTACCAGATCCTATTTTATCTATTTCTACAACGGAGCAAGCTACTTTTAAAGAACTTATTCCAGCAGAGATAGAGTATGTAGAATTCTCAGACCTTTATAAAGATGAGACTAAAGTTTATCAAGAAGGATATGATGGCGTAAAAGAGATTACAGTAGATGTACATAAAGTAAATGGTAAGGAAGTAAGTCGTGATTTAATTACAGAAAAAGTACTTAAAGAGCCGAAAACAAAAGTTATTGCTTTTGGTACAAAAGAAAAGCCAAAACCAACAAGTACAAGTACCAATAAAAAACCAAGTTCATCTGCGTCAAGTAGTAATTCAGGTATGTTCATGCATCCATTAAATGGTGGGGGTACCCTAACTTCAAATTATGGAAGCAGATGGGGATCATTCCATAGAGGACTTGATATTGCAGCATCTGCAGGAACACCAATTTATGCGGCGGCATCAGGAACAGTTACTTATTCAGGATATAATAATGGTGGATTTGGTAAACTGATTATCATTGACCATAATAATGGTTACCAAACTTACTATGCACATTGTAGTAGTTTATATGTACAAGTAGGGCAAAAAGTATCTAAAGGCCAAAATATTGCTGGAGTAGGAAGTACAGGTAATTCCACAGGTAATCATGTTCACTTTGAAATCAGAAGTAATGGGACACCAATTAATCCATATAACTATGTATATTAATATATAAATAAAACAGGCAGCTTATTATCAGCTGCCTGTTTTTTCATTATCATACATATGCTCATTTGTAATTTGACCTTGGTCCATAGAGACAATACGGTCAGCTACTTTCTTAGCAAACTCCATATCGTGTGTAATAATCAACATGCTCATACCTTTGACTTTTAAACTTTTAATAAGATTGGCTACATCATCTGTCAGTGCTGGATCAAGAGCAGAAGTAGGTTCATCAAAACACATGAGTTTGGGATTAAGTGCTAAAGCACGCCCGATAGCAACACGTTGTTTCTGGCCACCAGAAAGTTCATAAGGATAACTGTTAGCTTTACCTGATAGACCTAAAAAACCTAAAATATTTAGAGCATCTTGAGTAGCCTTTTCTTTTGCAATGCCTAATACACGGGTAGGAGCTTCAGTTATATTTTCTATTACAGAAAGGTGTGGGAAAAGATTGAAGTTTTGAAAGACTAAGCCAATGTTTCGGCGAATAGCTTTTAAATCTTGTTTACTGGCATAGCGCCCATCTTTTAAGAGATAATTATTTCCCAGGCAAATAGAGCCTGATTCACATTTCTCAAGATAATTAATACTACGTAAGAGTGTAGTCTTTCCACCCCCTGAAGGCCCCACTACAACAAGGATTTCACCAGGATAAATATGAAGGTTTACACCTTTTAGAACGGCATTAGAGCCAAAGCTTTTATATAAGTTTTCAATATGTAGCATAGAGGACCTCCTTATTGGTAGTAATCATATTTTTTTTCTATAACAGTCATAATTTTAGATAAAATAGCTGTAAGGATGAGATAAACAATAGCAATGATAATAAGTGGTATTAAGGAAGAATCGCGATTGCAGGCAATTTTTCCAACCTTTAAGAGCTCATCAAGTCCAATAATGTAAACGAGAGCTGTATCTTTAATAAGTGTGACAACTTCGTTGCCTACAGGGGGCAATACACGCTTTAATGCCTGTGGAAAGATAATATGAAAGAAAGTCTCTCTACCAGAAATTCCAAGAACTTCTGCGCCTTCATACTGTCCTTTGTCAATAGAGGTAATGCCAGCTCTAAAAATCTCTGCAAAGTAAGCACCATAATTAAGAGAAAAGGCAAAAAGGGCAGCTGGGAAACGGTCAAAAGTAATTCCTATAAGAGGAAGGCCAAAGAATACAAATACAATTTGAAGTAAAAGGGGAGTTCCGCGTATTACTACAATGTAAAGACTTGTAAGTGCCTTAACTAGTTTAAAACGGGATAGTCTCCCAAGTGCAAGTAGAATACCTAAAGGTATAGAAAAGATGAGGGTAAGTGCAAAAAGCTTTAGGGTAATCTCTAAACCTTCTAGTACTTGCGGCATAAGTAAAAGTGTATATTCAAAAATGTTGTTAATCATGTCCATAAAGGTTCCCCCTTAAAAATTAAATTTATTTACTCACATCACTGCCAAACCATTTTTCAGAGATTGCAGTAAGTGTACCGTCTTCCTTAAGATCGTTATAAGCTTCGTTAAAAGCCTCTACAGCTGATGTGTCGCCTTTACGGAAGCCAACACCATATTCTTCAGCACCAAAGTCTTCATCTAAAATACGATACTTGTCAGACCCTTTTAAGCTTATATAATAACGTATGACAACTTCATCAGCTACAACAGCATCAATACGACCAATATCAAGATCCATAAGGGCCTGATTGTTATCTTCATAAGTTGTAGCTTTACCACCATCAAATGACTTATAGAGTTCAGTTTCTTTTTCCATTGCTGTAACAGCACTAGATTCACTTTGAGCCCCTATTTTCTTACCAGCAAGATCTGCTTTAGACTGTATAGATGAATCTGCCAGTACAACTACAATTTGTTTATTATCTAGATAAGGCAAGGAAAAATCTACTTTTTCTTTACGTTCTGGTGTAATCGTATAGCCGTTCCAAATTAAATCGATATTGCCAGCAGAAAGTTCAGCTTCTTTCATAGACCAGTCAATAGGTTGGAGGGTAACTTCTTTGCCTAACTTTTTACACATAGCAGTAGCTAAATCTACGTCATATCCAGTTAGATTTCCATCTATATCTCTAAATCCGAGTGGTGCAAACGTATCGTCAAGACCGATAACCCAAGTATCTTTATCCACTATGGAAGAGGCTTTGTCAGAAGTAGTGTTGTCTGGTGTATTAGAGCAAGCTGCAAGACCTAGACTTAGTAATCCTATAAAAGATATAGTAAATAATTTCTTTACTAATTTTTTCATTATAAATCCCCCTTAATATAAATATATAGAATAATTAATTTAAACAATTTAGTATAGCAAAACTTTATCACATTAAAGTGAAGAAGTCAATGATTATTCAAAAAAATTTAAGAGCATAAAAAAAGACTTCTTACAAGTATAGAAGTCTTTTTTGTATTTTATAATTTAATTTTAATCCAGTTACCTTCAGAGAAACGGATGATATTAAGAATAAGACGTAGCCCCTGATCAAGAAGTAGTGCAATCCATGCCCCAAATAGTCCAAGTCCTAATGGGTAACAAAGAATATATGTAATAATAGGTCTAATAACTAAAATGCTGATAAAAGAAGTACGTGCTACGAATTTAGTATCTCCTGCCCCACGTAGTGAACCAGAAATGATAACTTGAGAAATCTGAAGAGGGGATACAGCTGCTACAATAAGCATAATGACACTTCCAAGAGCAATAATTTGTGGATCGTCTGTAAAAGCACCTATAAGAGGTATACGTCCAAAAATATAACCTAATACTAAAATGGATGATAAGATAAGACCAATACGCTGAGCGGTTTTACCATAAATAATAGAAAGGTCTGAACGTTTTGCACCAAGGTGACGACCTACCAGTGAAGAAGCAGCCATACTCATACCATCCCCAGCACTGAAAGTCATATTTAAAATGTTATTGCAGATTTGATGTGTTGCAAAAGCAACTGTACCAAGACTCGTAATCATTTTAGTATAGGCTAGGAAACCTATACGCATACAGAGCTGTTCTACCATAGCACTGCTACTGATATTAAAAATACTTTTTAATATTTTAAAATCTAGTTTCCAACTATCTTTAAGATGAAGTTTAAGTGGTGTTTTAGAACGAATAATCCCATAGGTAGAAATACTAAAAGCTACTATATTGCCAAGTACAGTAGCAATACCAGCACCGGCTACACCAAGAGCTGGAAAGCCAAAATGTCCCCCAATAAGTAAAAAGTTGAATACAAGATTAACGAGGTTAGCGGTAATATTCGTATACATAGCAATCTTAGTATTACCTGCACCTCGTTGAGCAGCATTAATATTCAGACTAAGTGCGTTGAAGAACATACCAATAACAATAATTCTAAAGTAAATAGTAGCATCAGTAAGTGTGTCACTACCTGCTCCCATCCAGTTTAAAATAGGTCTAGCAAAAATAAACCCTATACAGGCTAAAAGAGCTGAAAGAATACCTACTAAGATAATAGACTGACGTAGAATTTTATTAGCACTTACATAGTCTTCCTCACCACATCTCCTTGCAACTAATGCCGTTACCCCAATGTTAAGGGAAAAGATAATAGCAAGTAGAATAAAGGTAGGTTGCTGTGTAATCCCTACGGCAGCAATAGCTTCTGCACCAAGTATACCTACCATCATAGTATCCATAGCACCGACTAAACTAACCAGCACTCTTTCTACAGCAGATGGCCAAGCGAGATTAATCGTATTTTGATAAATCTGTTTAGAAGGTGGAATAGTACCAATTTGCTGAGCCGGTTTAATCATTTTTTCACAATTAAAAAAGTTAGATAAACTAAGTTCCATTGTATGTGACATCTCCCCAATAATACATAGTATAATTTAATATTTCAACTTATTAATATACTATAGATTACTATATATTACAATGAACATAAGTTAAGATTTAGATATTTTTAAGTAAGCATAATCTAAAGCAGATTCTAAATTGCTAAGGGATTTACCACCGCCTTGAGCAGAGAAATAACTGCCGCCACCACGGCCATCGATAAGGGTAATACTATCTTTCAGAAGGGTATCCATATTAAATTTCTTCAGCTCTTTAGAACACATAAAGATGAGATAGGCCTGCTCATCTAGCATAAGTCCAAGAAGGGCAATAGTATTTGGAGTAGCAGTAAGTTTAGAACCTAGCAACTGTACTTCTTTAAGTGTCCTATTTGAGAAGGACTTTTTGACAATGTGGCAATTGCGAATAATAGGGGCTTCTTCAAGTAAGCCTTTTACTTCGAATTCTGCAATTTTTTCTTTAAGCTTTCGGTTTTCGCTTATAAGGGTATTGGTATGTTGAGTAAGCGTTTCTACTCTAGTGAGAACATCTTGTTCATTGCCTTTAAGCATATGGCAAAGATGACGTACAAATTGGTCTTTAGAAAGGCTATCTGCTACACCGCGGTCCCCAGCAAGGAAGGTGATACGAAGATTTGTTTTATTCTTTTCCCATTTTATGAGTTTAATGAGCTGAACTTCTATGGTTGAAGAAGGATGTGTACCACAGCAAGGATTAATGTCTAGGTCTCCTATTTTTACAATACGAATCGGTTCGTAAGTTTTAGGAAGAGATTTTCTAATATTTAATTTTTTAAGCTCTTGCTTAGTAGGATAGAGGATTTCTACTTGAATATTTTCGTTAATAATAGCATTGGCAAGACGTTCTCCTTCTAAAAGCTGCTCAGATGTAAGCATTTTATCAATATCAATTGTACAGATTTCCCTACCTAAATGAAAGCTTACTGTGTTAGCCTGGAAAGCATCTAAAAGACAGGCCGATAGAATATGCTGAGCCATGTGTTGTTGCATATGATCTAGTCTACGTGCCCAGTCTAAACGGCATTTCGCCTTATGAATTTTAATTGGTTTTTTAGGGCTTACATGATAGATGGTGCCGTTTTCTTCATAGACATAAGTGATCGGTGAGTCTTCTATAAAACCTGTATCACTTGGCTGGCCACCGCCTTCGGGATAGAAAGCTGTTTGATCAAGAACAATATGAAAGTCTCCGCTTTTTTCAGTAATAGAAACTACTTCAGCAGTAAAAGTTTTTTGATAAGGATTAGTATAGTAAAGTTTTGACATGGTATAGCTCCTTTATTAATAATAAAAAATTGGTTATAGTAAATGTAAGTAATGTTATCAGTATAACAGGGTATAGGTATAAAGCGAAAGGTTATTGTTTTTTGAAGATAAGGTAGCTATAATAAAAGACTAGACAAAAGAGGACATCTAAGGAGGAAGGATATGAACTTAGAATTTTTAATAGGACCTTTAGTAGGTGGCTTAATCGGTTATATTACAAATGGCATTGCGATTAAAATGCTATTTAGACCACTAAGACCCCTTTATTTATTTGGGAAAAGAGTGCCTTTTACCCAAGGAATTATTCCAAAGGAAAGAGATCGTATAGCACATAGCGTTGGAGAAGTAGTAGCTAGAGAACTTATTAATCAAGAGACACTTAAAGAGAACCTTCTTTCACAAGAAATGTATACAAAAATAGAACGTGGTATAGAAGAATGGTTTATAAGTCAAAAGCAATCTAAAAAGACTGTAAGGCAGATACTTTGTGAAATGAGTACTCCTAAAGTTATTGAGGACTTATCAGATACATTAAAAGAAAAAGTTACAGATCTTTCTTATAAAAAGATAGTAGAGCTAGATATAGCAAGTAGTCTTTCAGAGTCGGCATGTAAAGAAATTAAGGGTCAACTTGGCATGTTTGCTATGTTTATGAATGATAGTATGATCGAAACTGCTAAATTAAAAATTGAAGAGCTTATTAACAAGATGATAGAAGAAAAAGCTGAAGATATGATTTATGATGTCATTGATAAAGAAGGTGATAAGCTTTTAGATGCATCTATTGAAACTGTTGCAGAGCATATAGAAGAATACTTGCCTAAGATTAAATATATTTTAATGAAGCAGTATACAGCTGTTGTAGAAACTCAGTTAGGAGATATGCTAGAGGGGCTAAATATTGAAAAGATTGTAGAAGATAAAATTAAAGCTTTTGATATGATAGAGCTTGAAAAACTTATTTTAGATATTATGGATAAAGAGTTAAAAGCAATTATATGGCTAGGTGCTGTAATCGGTGTTATCATGGGAACAATTATGAGTTTATTTTAGAAGAGAAGGATATGGGGCAAATGAGCGAATATAAAACAGCATTAGAAGAAGAAAAAAAGTATTTAGAACGTGTAACGGAATTCCTAGAAGAACAAATTCAAGGTTGTGGTATTGATATAAAAGGACAGAGAAAAAATCTTGTAGACATTAGAAGAGAAATGTATACAGAGGGCTCACGTTATACAGATGAGATGGACCGTATGGCTGAGCTTAATCAGTATATTACAATGGAAGCTGTTGAAAGCTCTCAGTATAAACATAAACTAGAAACACTAAAAAAATATGAAAAGATGATAGATAAACCTTATTTTGGACGTTTTGACTTTGCAGAAGAAGGTGAAGAGAAGGAATCTATTTATGTAGGCTATCATAATATCATGAATGATGATACTTATGAGGTATTAGCTTATGACTGGCGTGCACCTATTGCTAGTGTTTTTTATAGAAGTGAATTAGGACCTGCTAAATATATAGCACCTTATGGAGAAATTGAAGGAGAAGTATCTCTTAAGAGACAGTATGAGATTAAAAAAGGAGAATTAGAGTACTTCTTTGATTGTAGCTTAACGATTACCGATGAACTCTTACAGCAAGCATTAGGTAAAAATACATCCAGTAAAATGAAAAATATTGTGGAAACCATTCAAAAAGAGCAGGACCAGATCATAAGGGATAGGGAAAATGACCTTCTCATTGTGCAGGGCGTAGCAGGAAGTGGTAAAACATCTATTGCTATGCATCGTGTGGCCTTTTTGCTCTATGACAGATTAGAAAGTGGTTTAACACATAATCAGATTATGATTTTATCACCTAATCATCTTTTTGGAGAATATATTTCTAATGTTCTTCCAGAACTAGGGGAGGAAGATGTAGCTCACTTTACAGTAGAAGATATTTTTGAAAAATATTTTGGAAATCATTTACGTATACGTAATCGTAATAGTCAAATGGAATATATTATCGGAAGTAAGCATAGACAAAAAGTAAGAGAAACAATTGCTTTTAAAGGTTCAAAAGCGTATATAGAACTTTTAGATCGTTTGGTGGATTACTGTGAAACACATATGATTAAATTTACGGATATTTATTATGATAAGGAAATTGTTGTAGATAAGGATACATTAAAAAAAGATTTCTTAGATAATGCCATTAATATGTCTATTGTTAAGAGGCTAAATCGTATCGAAAGAATTATACTTGAGAAAATTAAACCTTTAGAGAAAGAAAAAAGAAAAGAAGTACTAGAAGAAATCGAAGCTTCTGGTGCATATGCCTTTGAAGAAGAGCGTAGATGTAAGGAAGTACTTAATGAATTTAGACAAGAGGTATTCAATCAGCTGAATCGTTTTATAAGGGTTAATATTTTCTTTGTGTATAAAAGAATGTTTACAGATGAAAAGCTCTTTAATCAGTTAGCTAAAGGACTTGATATGCCGTATAATGCTTTCCAAATGATGCGTTATAGCCTACGCGCTTTAAGACCAGAGTGTATACCTTATGAAGATGGAGTTGCCTTACTTTACTTAAAGCTTAAAATAGAAGGTACTAATCTTTATCAAGGCATTAGACAGGTTGTTATTGATGAAGCACAAGATTATTATCCAATACATTACAAAGTATTTGGGGAGCTCTTTAAAGGTGTACAGTATACTGTTCTAGGAGATGTGTGTCAAACTATTGAAAAGGAGGCTAGCCATACGATTTATGATGATGCCATAGAACTTTTAAATCCTAAACGTGCACTTAAGCTAGAACTTAATAAAAGCTACCGTTCTTCTTATGAAATTAATCAGTTGGCTATGAACTTAAGAGAAGATCAAAAGGCTTGTATTGCTATTGAAAGACATGAAGAGGCTCCTCTTATGCAAAAAGCTAATAATGAGGAAGATTTAAATGAAAAGATAGTGAATCAGGTAAAGGCTTATAAAGCAGCTGGACTTGAAAGTATTGCTATCTTGTGTAAAACAAAAGGTGAGGTACATGAAGCCTATGAAGCTTTAAAAGACCAGTTAGAGCTTAGTATTTTATCTTCAGATGATACGATACTTGAAAAAGGTATTCTCATTATGCCAATTTATATGGCAAAAGGATTAGAATATGATGGGGTCGTTGTTTATGATGCAAACGCTGAGAGGTATAAAGAAGCTTTTGATAAACAACTTTTATATATTGCAACTACAAGAGCACTTCATAGACTTTCCTTTATTTATAAAGGCCAGATAAGTCCTTTCTTAGAAGAAGCCATCAAGAAGGGAAGCATTGACAAGGCATAGAGGATGCACTAATATACTACTTGAAAAACTTAATAATTGTTAGAGGTGCTATTTACTAGCTTAATAGGGAAACAGATGCAATTGCTGTACGGTCCCGCCGCTGTGATGAGGAGAAACGATGATAAACCACTTTCTTAAAAAAGAAGGGAAGGGCATCGTTTTGATGATTCTAAGTCAGAAGACCTGCCTTTTAATAAAACACTATGAACTCTACGAGCGATGGAGGGTGTGCGAAACATAACTGAAAAACAGTTATGTATTTTAGCGTGCATTGAATCTCCCACTTGTAGTGGGAGATTTTTTTATAACTAAAAAAGGAGTTTGCCTATGGATACATATGTTGTAAAAGGTCAACAAGTATTGAGATATGGATATACCACAGGAAGCTGTGCAGCAGCTAGCGCTAAGGCTGCTACTAGAATGCTTTTGATGAATGAAGAAGTGAGTGAGGTTAAGCTTATAACCCCTAAGGGGATTACACTTTCGTTAGAAGTGTGTGATATAGAGAGAAGTCAGGATGCAGTCAGCTGTGCTGTTGTAAAAGATGCCGGAGATGATCCAGATGTAACGCATGGTATGAAGATTTATGCAAGTGTCAGAAGATGTAAGGGAGCTGGGGTCCATATTGATGGAGGGATTGGTATTGGCAGAGTCACTATGAGAGGGTTAGCGTGTCCTGTAGGGAGTGCTGCCATTAATCCTGTGCCTTACAAAATGATTGGAGAAGAAGTAAAAAAAGTATGTGATGAGGTAAGTTATAGTGGCGGGATAGAAGTTATTATTTATGCACCAGAAGGGGAAGAAGTAGCTAAGAAGACTTTTAATCCTAGATTGGGTATAGTAGGGGGGATTTCTATACTAGGAACAAGTGGGATTGTAGAACCTATGAGTGAAGCAGCTCTTATTGATACCATAAAAGCTGAATTAGATGTGCAGTATGCAGCTGGTAAAAAGTGCATTTTAATTTGTCCTGGTAATTATGGAGCGGACTTTGCAAGGGATAAGTTCGGGCTAGATTTAAATAAGGCTGTTAAATACAGTAATTATTTAGGTGAAGCTTTAGACTACATCGCTTATTTAGGCTTTGAAAAAGTTTTAGTTGTCGGGCATAGTGGTAAGTTAGTTAAGGTAGCAGCAGGAGTTATGAATACCCATTCTAGATATGCAGATGGTAGATTGGAAGTACTGGCTGCTCACGGAGCTTTATGTGGATGTAAAGCGAATATTATTAAGCGAATTATGGAAAGTGTAACAACAGAAGAAGCATTGAGACACTTGAAAGAAGCAGGTAGCTTTGAAAGTACCATGCAAAGTGTCATGAATAAAATAAAAATGCATATAGATTTTAGGGTACAGCATAAAGTAAATGTACAAATTATTATGTTTTCAAATGAAATGGGCGTTATTAGTAAGACTGATAAGGCATTAGAAATATTAAAAGACTATCAGATGGAGGAGTAGAAATGAAGGGAAAATTATACGGTGTAGGAGTAGGTCCAGGAGATCCAAAACTAATGACTTATAAAGCAGTAGAGACAATACAGAAATGTCAAGTTGTTGCAGTACCTAAATCAGGCAATTCAGAGCAGGTCGCATTAAATATAGCAAAAGAATTTATTAAGAATCAAACACTGATTGATTGCTATATGCCTATGATTCGTGATAAACAAGCCCTAAGAAAACAGCATGAAGAAGTAGTAAGTGAGCTTAAAGGATATTTAGATAAAGGGCAGGATATTGCTTTCTTAACATTAGGTGATCCTACTATTTATTCTACATATATGTATATTCATCGTCTTATAAAAGAGATGGGGTATGAAACAGAAATTATTCCTGGCATCTCTTCTATATGCAGTGTAGCTGCTGCTTTAAATGACTCTTTGTGTGAGGGAAGTGACTGTTTACATATTATCCCTGCTTCTTATAAGGGGAAGGAAGACTATTTGGATTTAGAAGGGACTAAGGTGCTTATGAAAACAGGTAAATCTATGGAGAAGGTTAAACAGCATCTGAAAGAGAAAGGCTTATATGAAAGAGCACGGGCAGTAGAATGTGCAAGTATGCCTAATGAAAAAATTCATGAGAGTTTAGATACAGTGGAAGAAAGTAGTTATTTTTCTGTCATTGTAGTAAAGGAGAGATAGAATGATTCATTTTGTAGGTGCAGGTCCAGGAGATATAGAGTTAATTACAGTTAAGGGGCAGAGATTACTTAGTGAAGCCGATTTAGTGATTTATGCAGGTTCTTTAGTTAATCCAGAATTACTCAAAGTATGTAAAGAGGAAGCTGTTATTTTAGATAGCGCTTCTATGACGTTAGAAGAAGTGATAGAAGAAATGGTTAGAGGATGGAAAAAGGGGCAGAAGATAGTTCGTCTTCATACAGGAGACCCGAGTATTTATGGTGCAATCAGAGAGCAAATGGATCTTTTAGATACCTATGGAGCAGATTATGAAGTCGTACCTGGTGTAAGTTCTTTTTGCGGAGCGGCATCAGCACTTAAGGCGGAGTATACTTTGCCTAATGTTAGTCAGACTGTTATTTTGACACGGGCTGGAGGGCGTACGCCTGTGCCAGAGAAGGAGGAATTGTCTCTACTAGCATCTCATGGTGCTACTATGGTCATTTTCCTAAGTATAAGTCTAGCTGACAAGGTCAAGGAAGAGTTACTTAAAGGAGGCTATGCCTTAGATACACCAGTAGCTATTGTCTACAAAGCCACTTGGCCAGAGGAGAAGGTGTATAGAGGTATACTTGAAAAGTTGCCTCAGATGATAGAGGAGCACCATTTAACGAAGACAGCACTTATTGTAGTAGGGGAGTTTTTAGGAGATAGATATGAACGCTCCAAACTTTATGACCCTACTTTTACCCATTTATTTAGAGAGGCTTCAAAATGAGATATGCCATTATTTCTTTTACAGTACATGGAGCAAAGCTCAACAGAAAGTTAGGAGAACTTTTAGAAGATGCCAAGGGTTATCATCTTTCTAAATACAAAGAAGAGGGGCTAAAGGGGGTAGAGGGTTCTCTAAAAGAATGGACTAAAATGAACTTTAAGGACTATGAAGTGCTTATTTACATAGGAGCAACAGGGATTGCTGTACGTGCTATTGCCCCTTTTCTAGTAAGTAAAGATAAGGATCCCGCAGTTTTATGTATAGATGAACTTGGACAAAATGTTATACCTTTAGTATCAGGTCATATAGGAGGAGCTAATGGTTGTGCCAAGTATATTGCAAGTTTAATAGGTGGAAGAGCCATTATTTCTACAGCTACAGATTTAGAGGGGCGTTTTGCTGTTGATGAATGGGCAGTAGAAAGAGGACTTATTTTAACAGATTTAAAAAAAGCTAAATCTATAGCAAGTGATATTTTGAAGGATAAGACTATTGGTTTTGTAAGTGATTTCCCTGTAGAAGGGAAACTTCCTAAACAAGTTTTAGAGAGTAGCTATGGAGAAATAGGTATTTATATTGGATATGATAAGGGTAAAAAACCTTTTAAGGAAACATTGTGGCTCATTCCTAAAGGGTTAACGTTAGGAATAGGATGTAGAAAAGGAACATCTTTTGAGCAGATAGAAAGGCTTATAAGAGGGCAGCTAGAAAAATTAGATATACCGATAGAAGCTATAGGAAAAGTTGTATCTATAGACCTAAAGCAGGAAGAACAAGGTTTATTAGAATGGGCTACTCATTATCATAAGTCTATAAGTTTTTATAGTGCCCATGAATTAAATCAAATAGAAGGTGATTTTACTCCTTCATCTTTTGTGAAACAAATTACAGGTGTAGAGAATGTATGTGAACGCTCAGCTGTTAAAGGGAGTGATGGAGGTAAATTACTTTTAAAAAAAGTTGCTTTAGATGGGGTAACAATGGCACTTGCTATGCCTTATTATACAGTGACATTCGAGAGAGAGGGATTAAGATGAAATTATATGTAGTAGGGCTTGGACCTGGTGGTGTTTATGAAATGACAAACCGAGCTGTAGCAGCTCTTGAGGCAAGTGATGTAATTGTAGGGTATACAGTATATGTCGATTTAATTAGAGAGCAGTTTAGTTACAAAACGTTACTTGCAACAGGTATGAAGAAGGAAGTAGAACGCTGCAAAATAGCTGTGGAGGAATGCTTGAAAGGTAAGACTGTAGCGATGGTATGCAGTGGTGATGCTGGTGTATATGGTATGGCAGGCATTGTTCATGAAGTAGCTAGAATGTATCCGGAAGTGGATATAGAAGTTGTACCGGGTGTTACAGCAGCCTGTAGTGCAGCAGCAGTTTTAGGAGCACCTCTTATTCATGATTTTGTACTCATTAGCTTAAGTGATTTACTTACACCATGGGAGAAGATTGAAAAGCGTCTCCTGCTTGCGGCAGAGGCAGATTTTGTGATTTGTCTTTATAATCCATCAAGTAAGAAGCGACATGACTATTTAGAAAAAGCTTGTGATCTAATAATGAAATATAAAGCAAAAGATACAGTATGTGGCTATGTACAACATATTGGAAGAGAAGGGCAGATGAGTCATACTTGTACTTTAGAAGAACTTAAAAGTGCAAAAGTAGATATGTTTACTACAATCATTATAGGCAATAGTGAAACAAGACTTATTCATGAAAAAATGGTTACACCTAGAGGGTATGAGAAGCGTTATGAAGTATAAGAAAATTTTTATTTTAGGTGGAACGACAGAAGGCAGAATGCTTGCAGAGTATTTAATAAGAAAAGATGTAGAAGTATGGCTTAGCGTAGCTACAGACTATGGAAAAGAACAGATGCATCATACAGAAGGTATTTATCTTATAGAAGAGCGATTAGATGAAAGGGCTATGTTGCAATTGCTTAAAGAGAAACAGTTTGACTGTGTGTTAGATGCTACACATCCCTATGCACAGCTTGTGACACAAAATATCAAGTCTGCTTGTGAAAAAGTAGGTGTGCTTTATAAAAGAATTATCCGAGAGAGCTATGACAAGGAAGAGGGGATTTATTATTTTGATAATGTAGCAGAAATAGTCCATTTCCTAAGTCAGGTGGAAGGCGATGTACTGCTCACTACAGGTAGTAAGGATTTAGCATCTTTTACACTACTTAACCACTATGAGCAGAGGCTATATGTACGTATGCTACCTATGCCAAAAGGTATTGAGATTGCTATAAGTTTAGGATATCAGATGAGTCATTTAATTTGTATGCAAGGTCCTTTTTCTTATGAAATGAATAAGGCTTTATTAAGGCATGTTAAAGCTAAATACCTAGTGACAAAGGATTCCGGAGATATAGGTGGTATGCAAGATAAAGTAAGAGCGGCTAAGGCGTTAGGGGTAGAGGTCATTTGTTTAACAAGGCCTGTTAAAGAAGAGGGTCTTAGGTTAGAGCAAATCTATCAGTGGCTGGAGGAGTGAGATGGAAAATATAATTTATATCATTGGAGTAGGACCAGGAAATCCTAGGCTTCTGACAGAAGAAGCAAGGACTTGTATTACAGAAAGTGAAGTAATCCTTGGACCTAAAAGGCTTATAGAAGGCACAAGATCTATTGCATCAGAAAAAAGCATACAGATTGCTTGTAAGCTAGGGGAAATGGAAGGTCTGATTGCATCCTATAAAGATAAGAAAAAGGTGAGTGTATTAGCGTCTGGCGATACAGGATTTTATAGCATAGCAAGTTGGCTTAAAAATAAATTTGAAGTGCAATTTAAGATAAACTATATTACAGGGATAAGTTCTTTACAATATTTCTGCAATCGGTTACAAAGACCTTATAATGCTATACATACAGTGAGTGTGCATGGAAGAGAGAATAGGGTATTAGGAGAAATACTCACACATCCTGAAGTGTTTGTGCTTACAGGTGGCACATATAAAGTGCAGCACGTCTGCCAAATGCTTACACAGCAGGGAATGGGGAATGTTAAAGTTTATGTAGGAGAATATCTGTCTTATCCAGAAGAGCGTATTATACAAGGACTGGCAGCAGAATTTATAGAGGAAGAATTTGATGATTTATCTGTTATGCTTATTGAAAGAACAACTGTAGAAGAAAAGAAAGTTGTAAGTTATGGACTACCTGATGAAAGTTTCATAAGAGGTAAGATACCTATGACGAAGGAAGAAGTACGTAGTGTATGTTTATCGAAGTTAGGGCTTATAGAACAGGATATTGTTTATGATATAGGAGCAGGCACCGGTTCAGTAGCTATTGAAATGGCTAGGCTATGCCCAAAAGGTTATGTCTATGCGCTGGAGAAAAAAACAGAAGCAGTAGAACTCATTAAGCTTAATCAGAAGAAGTTTGAAGTCTATAATATGGATGTTATAGAAATGACTTGCCCAGAAGGTATGGAATTATTACCATCACCTGATAAAGTGTTTATAGGAGGAAGTAGCGGCAACTTAAAGGAGATTTTAGAAGTACTCCTTACAAAAAATGAGAATTTAACAATAGTTTTGACAGCTATTACCCTTGAGACTGTAAGTGAGGCATTAAATTGTGGGAAACTTTATGATTTGAGTTTGGACGTAATACAGATGAGTGTGGCTGTAAGCAAAGAAGTAAGCAATTACCATATGATGATGGGCCAAAACCCAATATTTATTATAACAATGAAAGGGAAAAAACAATGAAAACAATACCGAGGCTTATGATTGCAGCCATAGGAAGTGGATCTGGTAAGACAACTTTAACTTGTGCCCTGCTTAGAAATTTTTATATGAGAGGGCGCAAGGTGGTTGCTTTTAAATGTGGGCCAGACTATATAGATCCTATGTTCCATAAAGAAGTACTTCATACACCTTCATATAATTTAGATGTCTTTATGATGGGAAAAGAAAATTGTACTTATTTACTAGAAAAGCATACGAGAGAAGCAGATATAGCTTTAATAGAGGGTGTAATGGGCTTTTATGATGGATTAAGTGATAGTACTCAGGCAAGTTCTTATGAGCTGGCTTATGAAACTAAGACGCCGGTTGTACTGGTAGTTTCCTGTAAGGGAATGGGGCTATCTATTGTACCATTACTTAAAGGCTTTATAGAATTTAGAAAAAACACTATACAAGGAGTTATTTTAAATGATATATCTTCTATGAGTTATGTATACTACAAAAATATGATAGAGAAGCATACATCTCTTAAGGTATATGGTTTTATGCCACATATGGAAGCTTGTAGCTTAGAGAGTAGACACTTAGGGCTGATTACAGCAAAAGAAGTAGAAGATTTAGCAAATAAAATAGAGATTTTAGGAAAAGAGACTAGGGAAACTATTGATTTTGATGGGCTTATCAATTTAGCAAATTCAAGTGCGCAGTTACAGGTTGAAAAGCCTAGGTGCTTGAGGGAAATGAAAGTGCAGGAGGAGAAAGTTAAAATAGGTATTGCTAAAGATAAAGCATTTTCTTTTTATTATGAAGATAACCTAGAGCTTTTAGAATCATTAGGTGTTGAGCTTGTTCCTTTTTCACCCATGGAAGATAAAATATTGCCAGAAGGTATACAAGGTCTTATTTTAGGAGGTGGATATCCGGAAATCTATAGTGCCGAGCTGGCTGCTAATCATGAAATGAAAAGTGCTATTTATAAAGCACTTCAAAAAGGTATGCCATGTATGGCAGAATGTGGTGGATTCATGTATCTGCAAGAGAAAATTAAATTATTAGATGGTACATCTTATGAAATGGTAGGTTATTTAAAGGGTGAGGCTTTTATGACAAAACGCCTTATTAGATTTGGTTATATGGAGCTTGAGTGTGAGAGGGATAATATACTAACGGATAAGGGAGAAAAGCTTAGAGTGCATGAATTCCATTATTCAGATTCTACATATAATGGAGAAAGCTTTATAAGTCGTAAACCTTATAAACAGCAAAACTGGCCAGCTATTATAGCGGATGAACATATTTTTGCAGGCTATCCTCATATTCATTTTTATAACAATCCAGAACTTGCAAAACGTTTTATAGAAAAATGTAGCCAGTATGCTATAATACCAGATAAAATGCATGTTTTACCTAATGAGATTGAAAAAGAAAGTTTTAGAATGATAGAAGAAATTTTAGGTGAAACTGTTCTAGATCCTATTGAAGCACCCATTATTAAACGTGCTATCCATACAAGTGCAGACTTTGATTATGCAAAAAATATGAAGTTTTCACAAGATGCAGTAACGTTAGCTTTAGCGGCTATTAAAAATGGAGCATGCATTGTGACAGATACGCAAATGGCTAAAGCAGGTATTAATAAAACCACACTTAAAAAGTTTGGTATGGAAGTTTTCTGTTTTGTGGCAGATGAAGATGTAGCTGCAGAAGCTAAAGAAAAAGGGATAACACGTTCTGCTATAGCAGTAAAAAAAGCAATAAGTCTTAATAAACCTATTATTTTTGCTATAGGGAATGCACCTACAGCGCTTATTGCCATTGCAGATTATATTGAGCAGGGTATATTGAAACCAGAACTGGTTATTGGAGTACCTGTAGGTTTCGTCAATGTCGTAGAATCTAAAGAGTTAATTATGCAAAAAAATGTACCGTATATTGTAGCGAGAGGAAGAAAAGGAGGCAGTAATGTAGCAGCAGCTATATGTAATGCACTTCTTTATATGGCAGATAATAGAAAATTATAACAAAAAACCCTTTAACCAGTATAAGGTAAAGGGTTTTTTGGCGATTTATGATTATATTATAAAAATTATGTTTAAAATATTGACAAGACAGCTTAAAAAGGGTATTATTAAAAGGTTAAATAATATAATCTACAGTATACTACAGAATAGTGTTTTAGTCAATATAAATTTTCATAAAATATCAGCAAAAGGAGCGTACAGAATATTGAAAGAACAAGTACAAGATCCCAAATTACTGTTTAAGGCTAAATTAGAACAACTTATCACCTTAGCTAAAGAAAGAAAAGGTGTTTTAGAGCAGAGCGATGTTATTGATGCATTTGTGAATATAGATGTAGATCCTGCTAAAATCGAGCAGGTATATGAATATTTAGAAGCTCAAGGTATCGATATTATCGGTAACATGAAAGAAATGGAAATCGAAGAAGAAATCGATATCTCACTCCCAGATGATATGAGTATAGATGATCCTGTACGTATGTATTTAAAAGAAATTGGTAAGGTACCACTTCTTTCAGGAGCAGAAGAGATTGCATTAGCAGAACGTATTGAACAAGGTGATGAAGAAGCAAAAAAACGTCTTGCAGAAGCTAACCTTAGACTTGTAGTAAGCATTGCAAGAAAATATATTGGCCGTGGTATGGCCCTTCTTGACTTAATTCAAGAAGGTAACCTTGGTCTGATTAAAGCTGTAGAAAAATTCGATTACCGTAAAGGTTTTAAATTCAGTACTTATGCAACTTGGTGGATTAGACAAGCTATCACAAGATCTATTGCAGACCAAGCGCGTACTATTCGTATTCCAGTACACATGGTAGAAACTATGAATCGCTTAATGCGTGCTTCTAAACAACTGCTTCAAGAGTTAGGTCGTGACCCACAACCAGAAGAAATTGCAGAATTTATGGACATGCCAGTAGAAAAGGTACGTGAAGTTATGAAAATTTCAAGAGAGCCAGTATCTCTTGATACGCCAATTGGTGAAGAAGAAGATAGTCATTTAGGAGACTTCATTCCAGATGAGGATACGCCAGTACCTATCGAGGCTGCTTCCTTTGCACTTCTTAAAGAGCAGTTAAGTGAAGTACTTGAGACACTTACAGAAAGAGAACAAAAAGTACTTATGCTTAGATTTGGTCTTGAAGATGGACGTGCACGTACCCTTGAAGAAGTAGGTAAAGACTTCAACGTTACAAGAGAGCGTATTAGACAGATTGAAGCGAAAGCTTTAAGAAAACTTCGCCATCCAAGTAGAAGTAACAAACTTAAAGATTATTTACAATAATAAAAATCCTAGTTATTTAGCTTGCTGAATAACTAGGATTTTTTTATCCATACTATTCCTATAAGCAAGGGAGGGAAGGTATGGAAGGAATGAGCCAGATTTTTTATAAGGTTTTAAGTCATTATAAGGATGAAGATTATTTGTATTTTTATTTTAAATATCATCTAGCACCTGTGGTAGAACATTTAAAACCGGCTGCAACATTAACTATAACAAGAGATATACGGGAGAGATGGGATCAGTATGGAGCAGGTGTTGTGAAAAAATTAGGGTTAGAATGGCAAGTGTTAAGAAATAAGGAAAAGAGTATCATTCTTTTTTTATATCGAAAGGAAGCTTTAGAAGATGTAATAAAAGATAGGGATATAGAAGAGTATTTAAGAAAGATTGGATATCCTGTAGAAGATTTAGAAGGTGTGATACAATTTTTGATTAAAAGATATACTTTATTTTCTTACCCTCATGAGATTGGCCTATTACTAGGGATTCCATTAGAAGATGTGAAAGCCTTTACTGACGATCCTTATAGACCATGTCTTTTAAAAGGTTATTGGAAGGTTTATAGTAACCAAGAAAGAGCGAAAGCTCTTTTTAAAGCATACGACCAAGTGCGGCTCAATACTCTAAAAGCACCTATTTAATGTTGAATAGGTGCTTTGCTTACAGAAAGTTTATAGAATAATAAGCTTAACAGTTTATAAACAATATAGCCAATGACTAAAGTTGCTACAAAAAGTTCAATATAAAAAAGCTGATTGACAAAGGTTGCCCATATAGAATTGATAGAATCAAGGTAATGTGCAAACCTTTGAATTGCAACACTTCCAACAGCTAAAGGGAAAGTAAGTGGAGCCAGACCTGGGTGGAATGGAATTTTAAGAAGCTGTGGAAGAAGTGTATAAACATAAGCTGTAGATAAAAGTGCAAGTGGCACTAAAACACTAAGTAGAATAGGGTTAGGATTACTAAAAGTTGCTAAATAACCAGCTAGACATACACTAGCAGGAGCTGCAATAATAGCTAGTGTAACGCGTTTATCATCTTCTACCTTACCATGTGTTGCAATGCGATATAAAAAGGCAAGAAGCATGATAATATAGAGGCCAAAAGCTATATAGAAAATAGAGCGAGATACGTAAGTGGTTTCAACAGCAGGGCTACTTACTGCTGCAACACCAATGCCTACTGTAGGGATAAACCAACTTGGTACAACGTGTTTCCAGTGGAAATTTTGTGTTTGAGCTAGAATGAATAATCCTGCAAGTATAATAAAAAGGACAATAGCAAAAAGCCATACCGCTTGTCCAAAGGGTTTCCCAAAGGTGCGTGCGATAAATCCTGAAAAAACCATAAGAGTCATGGCAATAGTAGGATAGAAGCTTCCAATAAGGCAATGCTGCATTTCATCAAAGCTTTTTTTAGGATGAAGGCAGATTTTAATAAGCATAAGCGTAACAGCTGTAGCTGCAAAAAAATTAGCGAAAGCACGAATCCATAAAGCGCCAAAGTCTCCCCAAAGGTTACCTAAGGTAATGAATCCTAAAGAGATACCAGTAATCGCTACAGGAATATTACCGAAATCATGTTTTGTTAAGTTAATAGATCGATGATGTATAGGGTGCATAATTTCCTCCTAGTGCGTTTATTATGTATATAAATAAAGTATAATAAAAGTGTAATGATAAGTAAAATAAATGTATTTAATGAATATAATAGAAAAAATTAATAATTGAATTAGGGTGAAAATATGTTGGAAGAACTTAAAACTTTTATAGCAGTAGTAGAATGCAAGAATTTTACTAAAGCGAGTGAAAAAATTAATTTATCTCAACCTAGTGTAAGTATTCACATTAAAAACTTAGAAAAGTTCTTTGGAGTAGAGCTCATTATAAGGTCGGTAAAACAAAAGAATATTATTATTACAGAAAGTGGACAGCTTCTTTATAGGAGAGCAAAGGAAATGATTAATCTTTTAGAAATGACAAGGGAGGAGGTTGTGAATCTTTCTAGTAGTGTGAAAGGACATTTAAAAATAGGAGCAACTTATACAATAGGAGAATATATTTTGCCAAACTTTCTGCAGATGTTTTGTGAGCAGTATCCTGAAGTGGAGATAGAAGTAGTCATTGGGAATACAGAAGAAATTAGTCGTAAGGTACAAGGCTTACAAATTGATATAGGGCTTATAGAGGGGATGGGTCATATGGAGGAGTTTAGACAGACTTATTTTTTAAAGGATGAACTTGTTTTAATTCTCCCAAAAACACATGAACTTACTCAAAAGAATCTATCTAATGATGCACTTCAAGAGCAGAAGTGGGTAACAAGAGAGATAGGTTCAGGACTTAGAGAATACTTAGATGTATTTTTAACACATCATCAAATTGTGCCTAGGAGTAAACTGGTTTTTGGGAGTAATTATGCTATTAAAGAAGCAGTAAAAAATGGATTAGGAATTGCTATGGTTTCATGGTATGTGGCAAAAGATGCTGTATTACGTGATGAAGTAAAAATGCTCACGTTAGAGGAAACCTATTATAGAAACTTTTCCTATATTCTTCCTAAAGATTTAGTGACTATGAAAGTTATAGAAGTTTTTGCTCAGACTTTAGAGAGCTTTTATCAAAGTTCTTCAGGAGACTGTTTACCATTATAAATATTTTCAGCACGATCCCAGTTAATGATGTTGAAGAAAGCATCAATATATTCTGGGCGTCTATTTTGATATTTAAGATAATAAGCGTGTTCCCAAAGGTCAATAGTCATAATAGGGGTGAGCCCTAAAGTAATAGGTGTAACTTGGTTTGGTGTATTGAAAATCTCGAGTTTATTATCTGCATTTTTAACAAGCCAAGTCCAGCTTGAGCCAAAGTTTTTAATAGCAGCATCTTTAAAGGCTGTTTTAAAAGCTTCAAAGCTTCCAAAGGTTGTATCTATGGCTGATTTTAAATTGCCTACAGGTTCTTTTGAAGCATTAGGAGCCATGTTATACCATAAGAAATTATGATTATAGACACCACCACCTTGATTGGTTAAATTTGTTTTAAGAGGTTCTGTTAGTGAATCAAGATGAGTAAGGAGTTCGGTAAGAGATTTTTCTCCTAACTGAGGATTGTTAGTAATAATCTCATTAAGCTTATCTACATAAGCCTGATGATGTTTGTCATGATGAAAATGAAGAGTTGCTTCATCGATATAAGGTTCTAATGCAGTATAAGCATAAGGTAGAGGAGGAACAGAAAATAATGTAGACATCAAATCATCCTTTCAAAAATAAGATTGTACTCTTAATATATGTCAGAATACATAAGACCATACATTAATGCTTTACGAAGGCATAGGATATAGGCTACAATAGAGGGAAAGCCATTAGAACAATAGACAGCTAAGGAGAGTGACAACATGGCCTTAAATATTATACAAGACACGACTCTAACTTTTGAACAGAAAGTTGTTGCACTTGCGAGGCATGCAGAAAATAGCCTAAATGTTTTAAATATCAGTAAAGAAGTGCAAGATTTAAGAGATAAGGGTATTATATGTGATCTTTTTGAAGGAAATGCCCCTTATAGACCACGTTATATTTTACCAGATTACGAGAAATTCATGAAAGAAGGCTGTAAGTTCTTAGAACTTGCCCCACCTACTAATATTTGGGAAGCTACACATGCTCTTTTAATTTTTTATAAACATGTACCTTCTATTACAACGATGCCAGTTTACATCGGTAATTTAGATACATTACTTGAGCCATTTGTAAAAGATGAAGATGAGGCGAGACTTGCTATTAAGCTATTCTTAACACACATTGACCGAACGATTACAGATTCATTTTGTCATGCTAATATTGGACCATATGCTACAAAAGCAGGACAAATTATATTAGAAGTAGAACGTGAACTTGAAAATGCTACACCAAATATTACTTTAAAATACAGTGAAGTAACACCAAAAGCTTTTGCTATTGAGGGGATTAAAACAGCTTTAAAAACAGCTAAACCAAGTTTTGCAAATGATAAGATGTTTACACAGGACTTAGGGAACTATGGTATTGCAAGTTGTTATAATGGACTTCCAGTAGGTGGAGGTGCCCATACACTTGTCCGTATGAATTTAGTTAAATTAGCCCATACAGCTAAGAGTGTAGAGGATTTCTTTGAAGTAAAACTACCTCAGGCTATGGCTGCTATGGCCGAATATATTGAGGAACGTATTCGTTTCTTAGTAGAAGAAAGCACTTTCTTTGAAACGCATTTCCTTGTAAAAGAACAATTTATTAGAAAGGATAACTTTACTTCTATGTTTGGGTTAGTAGGCTTGGCAGAATGTGTTAACCATTTATTAGGTGCGACAGCTAAGGAAGAACGTTTTGGTCATTCTAAAGAAGCTGATGCACTAGGCCTTCGTATTATTGAAACTATGCATGGCTTTATTGAGACTCATCCAAGTCCAAATTGCAAGGCTACAAATGAAAAACTTTTATTACATGCACAAGTTGGTATTGGCGATGATATTAATACAAGTCCAGGGTGTCGTATTCCAATTGGAGAGGAACCTGAGCTTTGGAAACATCTTGTACAGTCAGCTGCTTTCCATAAATATTTCCCATCAGGAATTGGTGATATCTTCCCATTTGAAGTAACAGCTATGCAAAATCCTGAGGCTATTTTAAATATTATTGAAGGTGCTTTTGAAGAAGGTATGCGCTATATTTCAATTTATAGTTCAGAATGTGATGTAATTCGTATTACAGGATACCTAGTTAAGAAAAGTGAAATAGAAAAGCTAGATCGTGGTGAAGCAACCCTTCAAGATACGGTTGTACTGGGTCAGGGTCAAGTAAGAAATGGAAAAGTTTTAGAAAGAATGATCCGTGTATGATAGAAGGCGTTATTAATAAAATTATTCCTTTTAGTTCAGTAGATGGCCCAGGAAATCGAACAGCAATCTTTTTGCAGGGATGTAATTTTAATTGTATTTATTGTCATAATCCTGAAACTATTCAGCTTTGCACAGGTTGTGGTAGGTGCGTAGGGAGCTGTCCAAAAGATGCCTTATATCAAGCAGAAGCTACTATAGTGTGGGAAAAAGATAGATGTTGTGAATGTGACACATGTACCGCTTTATGTCAAAAGAGTAGTAGTCCTCGTACAATGAAGATGGATACAGATAGGTTGTTTGAAGAGATGAAACTCTATAAACGCTTTATTGATGGTATTACTGTATCTGGTGGAGAATGTACATTACAGCAAGAGTTTCTAGTAGAGTTGTTTAGGCGTGCTAAGACAGAAGGCTTAACTTGTATGATTGATACTAATGGTTCTAATGATTTTAAGAAGATGCCAGAACTTGTAGCATTATGTGATGGCTTTATGCTAGATGTAAAAGTGTATGATGCTAAAGCTCATGAAAAATATATAGGTGCGCCTAATGAGGCTGTATTAGCAAACTTGCACTATCTCGCTTCTATAGGAAAACTCTATGAAGTAAGGACAGTAGTCGTACCAGAGTTATTCGACAATGAAGAGACAGTACGCTATACAGCAAGTATTCTTACAGGATATGATGCTTCGATTAGATATAAGCTTATTCAGTATAGAAGTATGGGAGTAAGAGAAGAAGGAAAAAAATTACGATCACCTTCTAGAACAGAAATGAATCAGCTTGAACAAATTGCTAAGAAGTTAGGATGTAAGCAAGTCATTGTTGTATAAAAACATTTAAAGGAGAAATTGAGTGAAGAAAATTAATTGGAAAAAGATATTAAATTATTTTGTTATGATGTCGCTTATTTTTTCGATTGTGTTCATTATTATGACCATGATAGCGGCACCAAGTATGGCAGATCCAAATGAACCTTTTGTACGTGTGAAAAGTGATTATGTTTTAATGTTATTACAATGTATAGTTGGAGTATTTGCGATGCTTCTTCCAGGACTATTAAAGAAAAAGATTAATTTAGAAATCCCTTCTAATATGATGATTTTATATACAGTATTTTTATATTGTGCGATTTATTTGGGAGAAGTGCGTAGTTTCTATTATACAGTACCACATTGGGATACTATTTTACATACTTTCAGTGGAGCCATGCTAGGAGCATTAGGATTTTCCTTTGTAAGCTTCCTCAATAAGGCAGAAAGAGTACCTATGCATTTAAGTCCTATGTTTGTTGTTGTGTTTGCTTTCTGTTTTGCAATTACTTTAGGTGTAGCATGGGAAGTATATGAATTTATGGCAGATGGTCTACTTGGTACGAATATGCAAAAGTTTGGACTAGAAGATGGAACAGGCTTTGTAGGAAGAGCAGCATTAATAGATACAATGAAAGACTTAATTGTAGATGCTGTAGGTGCCTTTGTGATGTCTGTTATTGGATATATTTCTCTTAAGTACAAAAAAGGTTGGGTAGAAAATCTACTCCTTGAAATTAGAAAATAAAAAGAACTCAGCGCAGGCTGAGTTCTTTTTTATAGAATGCTGATAATATAGATAAGCGGTACAAATAGAAGAAGACCCGATACATTATAAAAAGTAAATTGTTTAAGGTAAGTACCTTTTTCATTTTCATAGGTGCCTATGTAAAGTTTATAAGAGATGACACTTGCTAAGGAAGCAAGAAGTGTACCTAGGCCTCCTATATTAACCCCTAGAAGTAAAGGCTCATAATAAGATGTAAAACCAGATAAAAGCATAGTAGCGGGAACATTACTTATAAATTGGCTACTAATGAGGGCGGTGAAGTAAGTGCTACTTTCGCTACTTAGTATACTTTGCATAGATGCACGTATGGTAGGAAAAGTAGATACATTCCCCACAAAAATAAAAAAGCCTATAAAAGTTATAAGTAGGCTATAATCTACTTGTTTAAACAGTTTTCTATTAAGAAGAAGTACAAAAGCTAGCACTATAAGGAAAGCCAGTGTACTGTCTAATACATGAAAAACAGAAAGTAAAATAATAAAAAAGAGTATACTAAAACCTATAATATGACTTACTTTACCAACGGTAGGTAGCTCAAGCTCTAAAGACAAAGTTTTCTTAGGCTCTGTAAGTGTAAGTCCTATTAAAAAAATAATAGCTAAAAGCACTACTGGGAGCATAATAGCAAAGAAAGTGCCTATAGATAAATTGTAATAGGAATATAAAAATAAATTTTGAGGATTGCCCATAGGTGTTAGGCAGCTACCTAAATTAGCTGCAAGCGTTTGAAAAATAACAGTTTTAAGTACAGGAAGCTGTACTTTCTTTGAAATAATTAAGGTTAAAGGAACAAAGGTAATAAGGGCCACATCGTTGGTAACGAACATAGCACTTATAAAAGTTATGAAGGTAAGTACAAAAGCCACCTTTTGATAAGAACTGCATTGTTTAAGTAAATAAATGGCTAAGTAATCTAATACCTTAAGTTCTTTAAATGCTGCTACAACGATCATGAGGTTAAAAAGGAGTAAGAGTACCTTAAAGTCAATATAAGACCATTTAGGTATACTGAAACAGGAACTGACAAGAGCCAGTAAAAGAGAAAGTGTAAGGACACTATCTTTCTTTAAGTGATGGAATAGTTTATAAAGCATGATTAAATCTCCCTTGTGTGACTAACATTTTATAACTTAAACTATTGTATAACGAAATAAGAGGTTTATCAATTTAAGAAATAGATAGAACTAGACAACTTATTTAAAGATACGATACAATAAATGCAGCCATATTGTGAGTTTAGAAAAGGAGAATGATATGCAGTGGGTTAAACAGTATAAGTTGACATTAGTAGTCATCCTACTTATTTTAGTTGCAATTTTAATGCCAGGGGATAGTGTACCGAGTGTAGGGATACCAGGGATGGATAAATTAGTGCATTTTGGTATGTTCTTTACATTATCGGGGACTTTCTGTCTGGAGTATGTATGGCAGTATAAATGTATGCCTCGTATGCTCTATACTTTTTTTGGTTTATTTATTTTTGCTTTTATGACAGAAGTGATGCAGCTTTTTGCTGTAAACCGTTCCTTTGATTTAAAAGATTTAGTAGCAGATACCATAGGATTTGTAGTTGCTGCCTTATTATGGAAGGCTTATATGACTTTAATACATAAGAAAAAAGCCTAGTATTCCTAGGCTTTTTTGTTTAGTTATTCATAAACATTTCAAGGTCATCTTCTACACTTGTAATGCCTCCTATATTAAAGTGTGTAATGAGGACATTTAATACATTTGGAGATAAAAATGCAGGAAGTGTTGGTCCAAGATGAATATTTTTAATACCAAGGTGAAGAAGAGAAAGCAGAACGATAACGGCTTTTTGCTCATACCAGGCAATATTGAAAGCAATTGGAAGCTCATTAATATCACTAAGGGCAAATACTTCTTTAAGTTTAAGTGCAATAAGAGCTAAAGAATAAGAATCATTGCACTGACCAGCATCTAATACACGAGGGATGCCGTTAATATCTCCAAGGTTGAGTTTGTTGTATTTATATTTTGCACAGCCAGCTGTCAAAATAACTGTATCTTTTGGAAGGGCTTTAGCGAAATCTGTGTAGTAGTTTCTAGAAGCTTGACGTCCATCACAACCAGCCATCACAAAGAACTTCTTAATAGCACCAGATTTTACAGCATCGACAACTTGGTCAGCAAGTGCAAGTACTTGATTGTGAGCAAATCCTCCCAGAATGCTACCTTGTTCAAGTTCAGTAGGAGCTGTGCATGTTTTAGCAAGTTCAATAAGAGGAGAGAAGTCTTTGTGACCGTTTGCATCTTGTGTAATATGTGTGCAGCCTACAAAGCCAGCAGCTCCTGTTGTGAAAAGGCGATCTTTATAAGAAGCTTTTGGAGGTACAATACAGTTTGTTGTCATAAGAATTGGACCATTGAAGCTTTCGAATTCTTCTTTTTGTTTATGCCATGCATTACCATAGTTTCCTACAAAGTGGTCATATTTTTTGAAAGCAGGATAGTAGTGTGCTGGAAGCATTTCAGAATGTGTATACACATCGATGCCAGTACCTTTGGTTTGCTTGAGAAGTTGTTCTAAGTCTTTAAGGTCATGACCTGAAACAAGAATACCAGGATTTTGGCCTACACCAATATTAACTTTAGTCATTTCGGGATGTCCATAAGTTGTGGTATTGGCTGTATCAAGTAGAGCCATAGCATCTACACCGACTTTACCTGTTTCAAGAGTAAGAGAAATAAGCTCATCTATACTTAAAGAATCATCTAAAGTAGCAGAAAGGCCTTTTTGCATAAAAGCATTAATAGTCTCATCATCAAAGCCTAATTCATTAGCATGTTTCATATAGGCAGAAAGACCTTTAATACCGTAGATAATTAACTCACGAAGACTTCTTACATCTTCATTTTCTGTAGCCAGTACACCTACAGTAAGAGATTTTTGGTCCAATTCACTGCGCTCGCTAGAGGTCCATAGAGCGGCTTCACTAAGGTCTTCTTGGTGTGTAAGTTTTGTTAAAAGATTATTCTTTAAAGCAAGTGTATCTAAAATACGTGTATAAAAAACTTCATTATCGAAGTTAGCATTTGTGATAGTTGTAAAAAGATTTAAAGTAATAGTATGGTTAACAGATGGCTCTACTCCTTTTTTTTCTTGGCGTAATGCTGTTGTAATTTGAGAAAGCCCTTTTGTTACATAGATGAGTAAATCTTGAAGACGTGCAAGTTCAGGAGATTTACCACATACACCGTAAGAGGTACAGCCTGTGCAGTGAGCAGTTTCTTGACATTGATAACAAAACATTTTATTTTCCATTGATAGTATCACTCCTTATGTGAGTTGTATGATTTCTTGACATAAGGATAATATAAATAGAAAAGAAAGTATGTTGCTATAGCAACAAAAAGGAGTACGAAAATGAAAGATTATTTAAGTGTCTTAGAAAAGACGCGTTTATTTAAAAATATAGAGCCTTCTGATTTAGAGAAGCTTATAAATTGTCTTAGAGGTGAGGTGAGAAAATATGAGAGTGGTACATGTATTATAGCATTAGAACAGGAGGTGAATCATATTGGAATTGTGCTTGAAGGACAAGTGGAAATTGTTAAAGAGAATATAGCAGGAGATCGTAATATTATTGCCATGCTTGAAAAAAGTGGTATGTTTGCAGAAGGAATTGTCTGTACACAGAAACGTCTAAGTCCTGTGACAGTACGAACAAAGACAAAAGCAGATGTACTTATGATACCTTATGAGAAGATTATTATTACCTGTGGTGAAAGTTGCACTTTTCATAGCCTGCTGATTCATAATATGCTTATGCTTTTAGGGGAGAAAAATTATGCTCTAAATCATAAGATAGATTTTTTAATCCTAAAGGGAATGAGAGAGAAATTAGCACTTTATTTGTTAGAGGAGGCAAAGAGAAATAAAAGTATGGCCTTTAACATTACTCTAAGTCGTAATGATTTAGCAGAATATCTGAATGTATCACGAAGTGCTATGAGTAGGGAGCTATCGAGAATGAAGGAAGATGGGCTGATTGATTACTATAAAAATAGCTTCAAAATTATAAATGAGGAAGCTTTAAAGAGCTTCCTCCGTTAGTCTTTATAATGGTAGGCAATACCAATACTTCCTGGGCCTACATGTAAGCCAATAACAGGCCCTATGGATTGGATGCGTATAGGTTTATGGAGCTTTTCTTCTAAGGTACTTGCTAAAGCTAAGCCCTCTTCTTCACAGTTAATATGGTGAACAATAAGCTCTTCTAGATTCCCGGGAGATTTAATATCCTCAAGTAAAATGTCTATAAGTTTAGAAACAGCTTTCTTTTTGGTACGTACTTTAGTAAAAACATCTGTCTTACCTTCTTTAGAAACAGTTAAAATAGGTTTAATTTGTAGGAAAGTACCAAGTAGTGCGGCAGCGCCCCCAATCCGCCCACCTTTTTGAAGGTAAGTAAGTACCTCAGGTGTAAAGATAAAGCGACTGTGTGCACGTACATAAGCTGCCCTAGCAAGAACCTCCTCCATACTTTGATGAGTCATAGCAGCCTTCGCAGCCTCTAGTACTACGAATCCCATTTGCATGCAGTTTGTTAAAGAGTCAAAAAGCTCAATAGTTGCATTAGGATATTTTTCAAGTAGCATCTGACGTATAAGGTGACTGCTGGCATATGTTCCACTCATTTCTGAAGAGAGGAAGATACCGAGTATACTATGCCCTTCTTTAATAATATTTTCAAAGGTAGTCAGCATCTCATCAGGTATAGGTTGTGAAGAGGTAGGAATTTCATTAGAAGATGCCATTTGTGTATAGAAATGAGTGTTGGAAAGTTCTGTTTCACGTGTACTTACACCATCTAAAATGACATTTAAAGATACAATGGAAATATCATAGGTGGTGCAAAGGTCTTCAGGAAGATAGGAAGTGCTATCTGTTACAATTTTAATACCCATAATCATGCTCCTTGTAAAGTATAATATTTACTTATTATATCATAATTTTTTTATTTCTTTATCATTTCTTGACTTTTCTATAGTATAAATTTATATATAATAAAGGCAAAATAGATCTAGAAAGTACATAAAGTAAGAGAGGTTAATCTATGGAAAGTTTTGACGTTGTGATAAGATATATGCAGGACTACGGTATAATCTTTTTATTTGTAATCGTATATTTAGAGTATCTGAACTTGCCAGGTCTACCAGCAGGTATTATTATGCCAGCAGCAGGGATGCTTATAGCAAGAAGTGATATAAGTTTTATTTATGCTTTGAGTATATCTGTTCTAGCAGGCCTGCTTGGAAGTTATACCTTATATGCTATAGGGTATTTTATAGGGACTCCTATAGTAGATAAGATTTATGAGAAGTATGAAAAAATGAGACCTTCCATTGATAAGAGCTTTGGCTATATTGATAAGTATGGGAATGGAGGAGTTTTTGTCAGTAGACTTATTCCTGTTGCGCGTACACTCATCTCTTTAGTAGGGGGAACTGTACGTATGAAACTTAGAGGTTTTACCTTCTACTCTATTATAGGGATTACTTTATGGAATGCAGGTTTTATTTTAGCAGGTTATTTATTAGGAATATGGGGGAGATAAAATGAGTACTTTAGAGCAATTTAAAAACTATGTTAAGAAAATCAATGATTTTGAGCATGCAGCTATGATTCTAAACTGGGATATGGAAACTAAGATGCCTAAAAAAGGTGCTAAGGCACATATTTCGGCGCTTACGACGCTTTCAAGTGAGGCGTTTAAAATGAGTATATCAGGCGAGATGAAGGGATATTTAGATACTTTATCTATGCCAGATGAGTGGGCGAATTTAGATGAAATTTCACGTAAGATGGTAGAACATATTAAAGAAGGGTATGAGGAGTCTAAAAATATTCCAGAAGACCTTTATGCAAGATATGTAGAGCTTACTTCGACTTCACAGAATGTATGGGGAGAAGCAAAGCATAACAGTGATTTTGAAACAATGCGTCCTTATTTTGAAGAAATGATTAGTCTTAATAAGACTATGGCACAGTATATAGATCCTAATAAAAAGCCTTATGATGTGCTTTTAAATAGATATGAAAAAGGGATTGATGAAGCTACTATTACGCGTACCTTTGAAACGCTAAAAAAAGGTGTTATACCATTGGTAGAAGCTATTAAAGAAAAGCCTAAAGTAGATGAAAGTATGTTTAAAGGTGAGTTCTCTAAAGAAGATCAAGAAAAGCTTGGTTACTATTTATTAGAGGCTATAGGCTATTCTTTAGAAGCAGGAAGGCTTGATGAAAGTGAACATCCTTTTACTATAGGAAATGCACCTTGTGATGTAAGAATTACGACGAACTATGATTTAACAGACTTAAGAAGCTCTGCATTTAGTATTTTACATGAAGGTGGACATGGACTTTATGAGCAGCATATTAATCCTGCACTTATAGGGACTACTTTAAATACAGGCACCTCTATGGGTATTCATGAGAGTCAATCTCGTTTTTATGAAAATATTATAGGGCGTAATAAACATTTCTGGATGAATCACTATAATAAGATAAGTGAAATTTTTCCAAGTTATAAAAATGTATCATTAGAGGCATTTTATAAAGGAATGAATGTGGTACAGCCATCACTTATTCGAACAGAAGCAGACGAACTGACTTATAATCTACATGTTATTATCCGCTTTGAATTAGAGAAAGCTTTATTTGATGGCACTCTAGAAGTTAAAGATTTACCTATAGCGTGGCATGATAAGATGCAAGCATACTTAGGCATTGTACCAGTAAATCATAAGGAAGGGGTGCTTCAAGATGTGCATTGGGCAGGAGGTATGTTTGGCTACTTCCCATCTTATGCATTAGGTAATATTTATGGTGGACAGTTCCTCATGCAGATAGAGAAGGAACTGGGAGGATTAGATACTCTTCTTGAAAAAGGTGAGCTTATGAAAGTATCAGATTGGCTTACTGAACATGTACACACTTTTGGATGTATGAAAGCGCCTATGCAGATTATACAAGATGCATGTCAGAGCCATTTAGATGCAACACCTATTATAAGATATTATACGGATAAATATACTAAACTTTATAATCTTTAAAAAGTGATGAGGATGATGATGAAATATAGACTAATATGTATTGATATGGATGGTACTTTACTCAATAGTAAAGGTGAAGTAACAAATGAGAATAAAGAGACGCTTCAAAAGGCACAGGAAGAAGGCGTTAGTATCGTCATTACAACAGGGCGTATTTATCAATGTGCCAAAGGTTTTAATAAGCAAATAGGTATAAATGGACCTATTATTAGTTCTAATGGAACTTATATAGGCCTACCAGATGAAGCAGAGCCTTTTTATCATAAAGGTTTAACTTATGATGAAGTGATGACTTTCTATAAATGCGCTAAAAAATATCCTATAGAGATACATTTTTCCACAACAAAAGGCATTTTGTGTGATGTACGTGTAAAAGCGACTGAAGACTATCATAATAAGCTGAATGAAATGCTACCAGAGGAAGAGCGTTTTGAGATTGCTTACGTAGAAGACTTTGATGATGCGTTTGAAACTTATGATGGACAAATTTTAAAAGCTTTTTGTATGTCTATGGAGGAAAGAGATGCATTAGCAAAGTTAAAGGCAGAATTGATAGCACTTGATTTATATGAAGTCTCATCATCAGGTGGTGACAATATAGAAGTGATGCCTAAAGGTGTAGATAAAGGATATGGTGTTAACAAACTTGCGGAGCACTTAAATATTCCTAAAGAAGCAGTAATTTGTATTGGAGACAATGAAAATGATTTGTCTATGATTGAATATGCCGGCATGGGCATTGCGATGGGTAATAGTACACCAGAAGTACTAGAAAAGGCAGATGATATTACGCTAACAAATGATGAATCAGGCGTTGCTAAAGCAGTACAAAAATATATCTTTAATTTATCTGAATAGACTTGAAATAGCTTAAGCTTGGTGATAAAATCTAGATAATTAAGAATTTTACCAGCAGGTATGGCGGAAATGGCAGACGCGATAGATTCAGGTTCTATTGAGGGTTTCTTCATGCAGGTTCAAGTCCTGTTACCTGCACTAACAAAGGAGCTACTACAAGGCTAAGAAAGAAGTTATGTAGTAGCTATTTTTGTATTTACAAGAGAAGAAGGGGGATCGTATGAAGATACAAGAACAATTACAGAAAGTGGTAGAACACTTACAAGTAAGGCCTATAACTATGCAGGATATCGAAGTACCAATACCGACTGTGCCAGAAGGTATTGGTATAGAATTTTTAGGAGCAGATTATAAACAAATTATAGATGATGATGGGATTATTCATAAGCCGCTTGTAAATAGTAAGGTGATTATTGACTTTAGGATTTTTTGTGAGGAAGAAGAAGTCTGGACAAAGGGGATAGAGGTTACTGTACCAGGAAGCTATGGGAAAGATGTAGGAGAAAATACTAAACCTTATGTCATTCCTGAAATAAAAGAATGGATAGGATTAGAAGGCAAATGTTTTATTACGAGTGAATCTACAATTAGAGTAGGTCAGATAAATAGAGAGGCGTTATTACCTATTGCAACTATTCTAAAACAGGATATGAGTGAAATGATGGGACTAGACTTAAAGGTAGAAATAGGAGGAGAGCCTAAGCAGTCAGATATATACTTACAGCTAGATGATGAAGATAGAGCTATAGGAGAAGAAGGTTATTTGATTCATATCCGTGATTATATAGCTCTTACTGCACTAAGTAAAAAGGGTGCTTTCTATGCAACGAGAACGTTACTACAGATATTACAAAGGCAAAACAATAGTATTCCTCAAGGTATTATAAGAGATTATCCTAGGTATAAAAAAAGGGGATTTATGCTAGATGTAGGAAGAAGATTTTCTTCCATAGAAGCTTTAAGACAATATGTTAAACTTATGGCTTGGTATAAGATGAACGATTTCCAAATCCATTTAAATGATAATGAAATCCATTTTGATGATACAAAGTGGCGTACAGAGTATGCAGCATTTAGATTAGAATGTGATACCTATAAGGGATTAGCGGCACAAGATGGCTATTATACCAAAAAAGAGTTCGGAGAACTTATTGATTTTGCTAAACAGTATAGTGTAGATATAGTACCAGAGATTGATACACCAGCTCACTCTTTAGCATTTGTTCAGTATGATGAAACGTTAGCCCTAGGACCTGGTAAAGGAAGAGACCATTTAAACATTATGAAGGAAGATACATATAGGTTTGTAGATGACTTATTTGAGGAATATATGAGAGAGGATGAACCAACTTTTAGATTTCAAGATGTGCACATTGGAACAGATGAGTATTTTGGCACTCATGAAGAATTAGAAGCTTTTAGAGCGTATACAGATAGATATTTAAGATGGATTAAAGCTAAAGGGAGAACACCGAGGTTATGGGGAAATTTAAGTAGTTTTAAAGGGAAGACCCCTGTTATAAGTGAAGGGGTTATCATTAATATTTGGAGCCTAGATTGGGTAGATGCTATAGAGATGATTAAGGCGGGTTACGATATTATTAATTCTGATGATACAAGGTTATATATTGTGCCTAATGCCGATTACTATAGAGATTACTTAGATAAAGAAAATTTATTTAATCAATGGGAGCCTAATATGTTTAGGGACGCCTATACTATTCCAGCAGGGCATCCTAAATTACTTGGTGGGGCTTTTTCTATTTGGAATGATATGATAACCATTAAAGTTTCAGAAGATGCAATCTATGATAGGGCTAAAGAAGGCATCCAAGTATTAGGACAAAAATTATGGAGTAGAGATTTTTCCGGGGATTATAAGCAGTTTAATAGAGTATGCAAGGAAGTTGATACATACTACTTACAAGAATAAAAATAACAAAGAGGCTGTCATTTAGACAGCCTTTTTTGATGTGGAAATCTTAATGCCATCTTAATCTCTTTATAAACTATCCTAACACCACATTAATTTTATAGATGTTAAACTGTGGTCAAAGAAATGAAGGAGGAAAGCATTATGCAAGCTATTTTACAATATGGGTTTTATTTAATCATTCTTGTAGTGTTAGCCATTCCACTAGGCAGCTACATGGGAAAGGTAATGAATGGAGAAAAAGTTTTTCTTTCTAAAATTCTCTTACCATGCGAGAACTTCATTTATAGAATGTTAAAGATTGATAAGAAAGAAGATATGCATTGGAAGAAATACGCAATGTGCACCCTGGCATTTAATGCTATAGGTTTCGCATTTTTATATTTACTATTAGTATTACAAAGGTTCTTGCCACTCAACCCAGAAAATATAGAAGGGAACTCTTGGCATCTGGCATTCAACACAGCATCGAGCTTCATAACAAATACGAACTGGCAAGCCTACTCCGGTGAAAATGCATTAAGTTACTTCTCACAAATGATGGGACTTACGGTACAAAACTTTGTGTCAGCAGCAGTAGGTATTGTTGTACTCTTTGCACTTATCAGAGGGTTTGTAAGAGTTGAAGAAAAAGGAGTTGGTAACTTCTTTATAGATATGACACGTACTATTCTTTATGTACTTATTCCGCTTTCAATTGTAGTTACATTAGGAATTGCATCACAAGGTGTTGTTCAAAGCTTTAAACCTTACGAAACAGTTACTTTAGTTGAACCTATTGAACTTGAAGATGGCAGTGTAGTAACAGAACAAGTTGTGCCACTTGGACCGGCAGCGAGTCAGATAGCTATTAAGCAATTAGGAACTAATGGTGGTGGTTTTATGGGTGCTAACTCGGCTCATCCACTTGAAAACCCAACACCATTTTCAAACTTACTTGAAATGATTTCAATTTTACTTATTCCTGCAGCACTATGCTTTACTTTTGGACGTAATGTAAAAGATAAAAAACAAGGTATTGCAATCTTTAGCGCTATGTTTATTATGCTAGTCATCGCACTTAGTGTTATAGCCGTGAATGAACATGCAGCTACACCACAGCTTGCACAAGAAGGTGCTGTTAATATATTAGCTGAAAATCAAGCTGGTGGTAACATGGAAGGAAAAGAAGCAAGATTTGGTATTGCAACTTCTGGGACATGGGCAGCCTTTACAACAGCGGCTTCTAATGGATCTGTAAACTCCATGCACGATAGTTATACACCAATAGGTGGTATGGTTACAATGCTTCTTATGCAACTTGGAGAAGTAGTGTTTGGTGGCGTGGGCTGTGGCCTTTACGGTATGCTTGGATTTGCAATTTTAACAGTCTTTATTGCTGGTCTTATGGTAGGACGTACACCAGAATATTTAGGTAAAAAAATTGAACCTTTTGAAATGAAGATGGCAGTACTGGTATGCCTTGCAACGCCTATTGGTATCTTAGTAGGAAGTGGTATTGCAGCACTTATACCGACTATTGCAGATAGTTTAAATAATTCAGGAGCTCATGGCTTCTCAGAATTACTGTATGCTTATTCATCAGCAGGTGGTAATAATGGTTCAGCTTTTGCTGGTTTTAATGCAAATACACCATTTTTAAATGTAAGCATAGGAATTGTTATGTTATTCGCACGTTTTGCTCCAATGGTTGCAACACTTGCAATTGCAGGAAGCTTAGTAGGTAAGAAAAAAGTAGCAGTAAGTGTAGGAACATTACCTACACATAATGCTTTATTTGTTGCTTTATTAATCTTCATTGTACTTTTAATTGGCGCACTGAGTTTCTTCCCAGCTTTAGCGCTTGGTCCTATTGCTGAATATTTCCAAATGATTGCATAAAGATTAAGAAAGGGTGACCTCTATGAGTTCTAAAAATACAAATAATTTTGGGGGCAAAGCAATGATAACAAGAGCGATTAAAGACTCTTTTCTTAAGCTTGATCCTAAAGTTCAGGTGAAAAATCCTGTTATGTTCTTAGTTTATATATCTTCTATTTTAACAAGTGTTTTATATGTGTTCGCACTATTTGGATATAAAGATGCTGCGCCGGGCTTTATTTTAGGAACAGCTATTATTCTTTGGTTTACTGTACTTTTTGCTAACTTTGCTGAAGCCATTGCAGAAGGTAGGGGTAAAGCGCAAGCAGATGCCTTACGTGCTTCTAAAAAAGACGTAGAGGCACATAAAATTGAATCTATTGCTACGAAAGAAATGAGTATAGCAGTTCCATCTACCAGCCTTAAAAAAGGTGATCTTGTTATTGTTCACGCTGGTGAGCAAATTCCAGCTGATGGTGAAGTTATAGATGGTGCAGCTTCTGTAGATGAAAGTGCCATTACAGGTGAGTCAGCACCAGTTATTCGTGAAAGTGGTGGGGATAGAAGTGCCGTAACAGGTGGAACAACAGTTATTTCAGACTGGATCGTTATTGAAGTAACAAGTGAGGCTGGAGAAAGTTTCCTTGATAAGATGATTGCAATGGTTGAAGGTGCATCACGTAAGAAGACACCTAATGAAATTGCACTTGAAATTCTTCTTATTGCCTTAACCGTCATCTTTATTCTTGTAACAGCATCACTTTATTCTTATTCAGATTTTTCTGCTAAACAAGCAGGCATAGACAATCCAATTTCTATTACATCTTTAGTGGCCTTACTTGTATGTCTTGCACCTACAACAATCGGTGCCTTACTTTCAGCAATTGGTATTGCAGGAATGAGTAGACTTAATCAGGCGAATGTACTTGCTATGAGTGGTCGTGCCATTGAAGCTGCTGGTGACGTCGATATCTTAATGCTTGATAAAACGGGAACTATTACACTTGGTAACCGTCAAGCATATGCTTTTATTCCAGTAGATGGTGCTACAGAGGAGGAAGTTGCAGATGCAGCGCAGCTCTCATCACTGGCTGATGAAACGCCAGAAGGACGTAGTATTGTTGTACTTGCAAAAGAAAAATTTGGTATACGTGGCCGTAATCTTAGTGAGCTTCATATGGAGTTCATTCCATTTACAGCTAAAACACGTATGAGTGGTGTAGACTTTAATGGGATAGAAATCAGGAAAGGTGCAGCAGAAGCTGTCAAAGAATATGTACTTCAAAATGGTGCTAAATATAGTAAACAATGTGAAGAAGCTGTTAAGGCTATTTCTAATCAAGGTGGTACACCACTTGTTGTTGCTAAAAATTACAAAATTTTAGGTGTTATTCACTTAAAAGATATCATTAAACAAGGTGTTAAAGAGAAATTCGCAGACTTACGTAAAATGGGTATTAAAACAATCATGATTACTGGGGATAACCCCCTTACAGCTGCAGCAATCGCAGCAGAAGCTGGTGTAGATGACTTCTTAGCTGAAGCAACACCAGAAGGTAAGCTTGAAATGATTCGTGATTTCCAAGCAAAAGGGCACCTGGTAGCCATGACAGGTGATGGTACAAATGATGCACCAGCCCTTGCACAAGCTGACGTAGCTGTAGCAATGAATACAGGAACACAGGCAGCAAAAGAAGCAGGAAACATGGTAGACTTAGATTCTTCACCAACTAAACTGATTGATATTGTACGTATTGGTAAACAGCTTCTTATGACAAGAGGAAGTCTTACAACATTTAGTATTGCAAATGACCTTGCAAAATACTTTGCAATTATTCCGGCCTTATTTATGGGACTTTATCCAGGGCTTTCTAAACTTAATATCATGGGGCTTCACAGTGCAGAAAGTGCAATCTTTTCAGCAGTTATCTACAATGCACTTATCATTGTTGCTCTCATTCCACTTGCGCTTAAAGGTGTTAAATATAGAGAAGTCTCTGCTACAAAATTACTTACACGTAATCTTTGGATTTACGGTGTAGGTGGCATTATCACACCATTTATTGCAATTAAAATTATCGATGTTTTTATTACTGCAATTGGATTCATACGATAAGGCGTATGAATCCTAAAGGAGGATTTATAATGGAAAGTATGAATAAAGTTTTATTAAGAGTGTTAGGTTTTTTCCTCATTCTTACAGTATTATGTGGGGGTATTTATACTTTTGCTATGACAGGAGTTGTTCAAGTATTATTTAATGAAAAGGCGAATGGTAGTATTATACAAATAGATGGTAAGAAATACGGAAGTAGTTTATTGGGTCAACAATATACAGATATGGGACATATGTGGGGGCGTATTATGAATATTGATACAGGTACTTATACTGATGATGATGGTAATCCTGTAATGTATGCAGGTCCATCTAATATTAGCCCAGCAGGTGAAGGATATGAAGCACTTGTTGCAGAAAGAGTAGAAATGATTCGTGCAGCCCATCCTGAAAAAGGTGACGCGCCTATTCCAGTAGACTTAGTTACAAGCTCCGGTAGTGGTTTAGATCCACATATTTCACTTGCAGCAGCCGAGTACCAAATCACACGTATTGCAAATAACTCGGACCATTCTGAAGAAGAAATAAGAGCGATTGTTGAGAAGTATACAACAGGAAGATTCCTTGGGGTATTAGGAGAACCCGTTGTTAATGTATTAAAAGTTAATCTTGCACTGGATGGTATTTTAAAATAGAAAAATAGAGGGGGACGTGAAATGCAGAAAAAAATCATTGTTTCATCTTGCAAAATAGACAGTGTAGGTTCTGTAAGGGATATGTCACCTTTGAAAATGGCTATTCTACTGGTTTATGAAATAAGTCATACACTTAGAATAAAACCACAAGTTTATAGCTTGCAAGATGAACGCACACTTTGGGTACTCTTTCCAGAAGGTTGCATAGAATGTGATGAGCTACTAGAAGAGTATGGTATGATTATGGCACTCATTTCTAAACACTATCCGCTTACCTTATATGGTATGATTGATGAATTAGAAGAGGGTGAGGTAGAGGTAAGGATGGAGCATGAAGAGGTCTTATGTAAGAAAAGAAGCTTTACAGGAAAAGGTTTTAATATGCTTACTTCGGTTTATATGACGTTGAAATTTAATAGTCTTATAGAACTCAGTTTTATGGATGAGGGTTTACGTCAGATAGATTTTAATAAAAAATGTATTGCACTTTGTAGTAAATGGCGAGTTGCGCCATTTGCTGCAAAGATTTTTATACCTAATCTGTTAACGTATTATGCGTACATAGAAACAGGTGAAATTGATAATTTAGAATCTAATCTTTTAGAAGCATTAACAGTAAAACAAATTATGGGACTCTGGACAGTGTTCCTAACAGAAGGTACTACAACTGGAGAGTTTGAATATCTATATGATCAGTTTTCACAGGGGAGGGCACTTAAGATGGCCTATTGGGAACTAGCCTTAAGGCTCACCCTATCACAACTTAATATTAAAATTGACTACACAGACAATACTTTTAAAATAGAAAATCAAGAAGGTAAATGTATGCGATTAGATTTTGCATCATCATCAGCTGCTGAAAAACTATTTTTAAAGATTCTCTTTCCGTCATCTTAACATAATCTTAATACTACACCTTAAATCCTAATGCAATGTTGATTTAAGGTGTAGTATACTATTGCATAGAAAAACAGGTGATTAAAAGAGGTGATTTATAAATGCTAGATAAGCGTCCTAATCCTGATGCCTTATTAAAGCAGATTACTACGGAAGATTCTCAAAAAAAAATAGGAAAACTTAAAGTTTTCTTTGGTTATGCAGCAGGAGTAGGGAAAACTTTTGCTATGCTAGATGCAGCACATACTGCCAAAAAAGAAGGGATAGATGTTGTAGCAGGTTATATAGAACCGCATACAAGGCCAGAAACGCTAGCGCTTTTAGAAGGGTTAGAAATGCTTAAGCCTCTTAATGTTGTACATAAGGGGATTACTTTAAAAGAGTTTAACTTAGATGATGCTATTAAGCGTAACCCGGAACTTATTTTAGTAGATGAGCTTGCACATACAAATGCAGAAGACTGTCGTCATCGTAAAAGGTATCAAGATATTGAAGAGCTGCTTAAAGCGGGTATTAATGTTTATACAACAGTTAATGTACAACATTTAGAAAGTCTTAATGATATTGTAGCATCTATTACTGGTGTTATTGTAAGAGAGCGTATACCTGATAGCGTATTTGATCGTGCAGATCAGGTAGAACTGGTAGATATTGAACCAGATGATCTTATTGAAAGATTAAATAAAGGTAAAATTTATAAAGAAAAGCAAGCTAAAAAGGCGCTAGATCATTTCTTTACAAGAGAAAATTTAGGAGCACTTAGAGAAATTGCTATGCGTCGTACAGCAGATAGGCTTAATAAGGTAGTAGAAAAAAATAAAACCTGTGCTCATAGTGGGGAGTATTTTATAGCAGAGCATATTTTAATTTGTCTTTCTAGTTCACCATCTAATGCAAAAGTTATTAGAACGGCAGCAAGGATGGCAGATGCTTTCCATGGGTCTTTTACGGCCTTATTTGTAGAGACACCAAATAGACAGGAATTGTCTAGAGAAAATAAAATACGATTGCAAGAAAATCTAAAACTTGCTGAGCAGTTAGGTGCGCGTATTGCAACCGTATATGGAGATGATGTACCTTATCAAATAGCAGAATATGCTAAGGTAAGTGGCATTTCTAAGATTATTATTGGACGTTCTAATAATAAAAAGTCGTGGTTTAACAGAAAAGCTAGTTTTGTAGAGCGTCTAACAAGTTTAGCACCTAATATAGATATTTATATTATTCCAGATAGTAGAGCACCTTATCTTGTCAAACAAGTTAAGCGACTGAAAGTTTATAGACTTTCGGTAGTAGAGCTTGTAAAATCTCTATCTGTATTAGGTGTTGCAACTTGTATTGGCTTATGGTTTGCTCATATAGGATTTAGCGAGGAGAATATTATAACTATTTATATTTTAGGTGCCTTAATGACAGCTATGATTACAAGAGGTCGTATTTATAGCATCTTATCATCTTTTGCAAGTTTACTAGTATTCAATTTTTTCTTTATAGAACCGAAGTTTACACTATATTCATATGATGCAGGTTATGCTGTAACTTTTGCTGTAATGTTTATAGCAGGTTTTATTACAAGCAACTTAGCCATAAGGGTAAAAGAACAAGCTCGGCAGTCTGCTTTAAAAGCCTATCGTACCGAAATTCTACTGGAGACTAGCCAAAAGCTTCAAAGGGCTCGAAATAAAGAGGAGATTTATAGCGAAGTTGCACATCAGATTAATAAACTTTTAAGTCGGATGATTATTCTGTATCCTGGAAATGGAGATGTATTAGGGCCTCCGACTGTTTTTGCTAACCCGATAAATAATAATGAAGCAGATTATTATACCAATACAGATGAGCGTGCTGTAGCGCAGTGGGTTTATAAGAATAATAAGCATGCAGGGGCAACGACTAATACACTTCCAGGAGCAAAGTGTCTATATCTTGCTATAAGAAATCAAAATATGGTATTTTGCGTAGTGGGCATTGTAATGGAGAAAGATAAAACTTTAGGCGCATTTGAAAAAAATCTTTTAATTGCTATGCTTGGAGAATGTGCACTTGCTTTAGAGAAAGATTATATAACAGAGACAAAGAATCAAGTTGAGATGGAAGCTCAGAGGGAGCAGCTTAGATCTAATCTCTTACGTGCTATTTCTCATGATTTACGTACACCTCTTACAAGTATATCTGGTAATGCAGGTATATTACTAAGTAACTCAGATGTATTAGATGAAATGAAGAAACAGCAACTTTATGGGGATATTTACGAAGATTCTATGTGGCTTATTAATTTAGTTGAAAATTTACTTTCTATAACGCGGATAGATAATGGTACACTGAATTTAAAGATACATCCTGAACTAATAGATGAAGTCATTCAAGAAGCACTTGCACATATTACTAGGCGCAGTAGTGAACATTGTATTACAGTAGATGTACAGGGTGATTTGCTTATGGCAAAGATGGATTCAAGATTGGTTATACAGGTCATTATTAATATTGTTAATAATGCTGTGAAGTATACAAAGGTGGGGTCACATATTCATATTATGGCTAAACCTTTAGGCGATAAAGTTTTAGTAGAGATAGGTGATGATGGAGAAGGAATTTCAGATAAAGATAAGGAGAAATTATTTGATATGTTCTTTACTGTTGATAAAAATAGCGGAGATGGTAGACGAGGATTAGGTCTGGGGCTATCACTTTGCAAATCTATTGTACATGCCCATGGTGGAACAATTTATGTAAAGGATAATAAACCTAAAGGAACACTATTTGGTTTTACCTTACAGGCTGAGGAGGTAAATGTGGATGAATAAACCTATGATTTTAGTAGTAGAAGATGATAAAGCAGTAAGAAATCTTATTACCACAACATTAGAGACGCAGGATTATCAGTTTCATACAGCAAGTACTGGAGGTGAGTCTATATTAGAGGCTATATCACATAAGCCAGATATTATTATTTTAGATCTGGGATTACCTGATATGGATGGCATTGACATTATAAAGAAAATACGTACTTGGTCTAATGTGCCTATTATTGTTGTTAGTGCAAGAAGTGAAGATCGTGATAAAATTGATGCATTAGATGCAGGAGCAGATGATTATTTAACAAAACCTTTTAGTGTAGAGGAGCTTTTAGCTAGACTACGTGTAACATTGCGTAGAGTACAATACGATTATATAAAAAATATACAAAATGATAGTGTGTTTATTAATGGGGGGCTTAAAATTGATTATGCAGCGGGCTGTGTATGGGTAGATGAAAAAGAAATTCATTTAACGCCTATTGAGTATAAACTTTTGTGTTTACTTGCTAAAAATGTAGGAAAGGTACTTACTCATAATTTTATCTTAAAAGAAGTATGGGTTAATGCCTTACCAGATGATACACCTTCCCTACGTGTTTTTATGGCAACTCTGAGGAAAAAAATTGAGAAAGTACCATCAAATCCTAAATATATACAAACGCATATTGGAGTAGGTTATCGTATGCTGCGTATCGATGAAATTTAGTATTTATTTTAATAAGTTTGTTTTGCTATTAATTTACAGTTTCATAAAAATATATAAAAATAGAACAATTTATCTAGAAAAAGGGAAAAAACGCACATCATAAGCACTAAATAAAAGTAAAATAATTAGGCATACTATATAAATATCAACAAAAATAAGAAATTCAGCTATTCACACTTGAATATAACCATTTAAATACAGTATTATGTTAGTTGAAGAAATAGTTAAGACAGCTAGAATATTGGAGTGAAAAACATGAGAAAAACAAAAATTATATGCACACTTGGTCCAGCAACAGAAGATGAGAAAGTATTACGCGAATTAATGCTTGCCGGCATGGATATTTGCCGTTTTAATTTTTCACATGGTGACCATGAAACACACAAGCAAAAATATGACACAGTTGTAAAAATTAGAGAGCAATTAGGCCTTCCAGTAGCAACGATGCTTGATACAAAAGGTCCAGAAATCCGTATCTGTAAATTCAAAGATACAAAAGTAATGCTTCAAAAAGGTGATACATTCACACTTACAACACGTGAAGTAGAGGGTACAAAAGACATTGTAAGTGTTACTTATAAAAACTTACCAAGCGATGTACATGTAGGCTCTGCTATTCTTTTAGATGATGGTCTTATTGAACTTAATGTTCTTGAGATTAAAGATGGTACAGATGTTATCTGTAAAGTTATGAATGATGGTGCTGTTTCAAACAACAAAGGTGTTAACTTACCAGATGCAAGCCTTTCAATGCCATTCATCAGCCAAAAAGATAGAGAAGATATGATCTTCGGGGCTAAAACAGGATTTGATTTTATTGCAGCTTCTTTCACAAGAACAGCTGATGATATCTTAGAAATTCGTAAAATCCTTGAAGAACACGATCGTACTGATATGAAAATCATTGCTAAAATTGAGAACCGTGAAGGTGTTAACAACATTGATGAAATTATCCGTGTTGCAGATGGTGTAATGGTTGCTCGTGGGGATATGGGTGTTGAAATTCCTCTTGAAGAAGTACCAGGACTTCAAAAAATGATTATCAAAAAAGTTTACAATGCAGGTAAACAAGTAATTACAGCAACACAAATGCTTGATTCTATGATGAAAAATCCTAGACCAACTCGTGCGGAAACAAACGACGTTGCAAATGCTATCTATGATGGTACAAGTGCAATTATGCTTTCTGGTGAAACAGCAGCAGGTGCTTACCCAATTGAAGCATTAAAAATCATGGCACGTATTGCACTTCATACAGAAAAAAATATTGATTATATCAAACGTTTTAAAAACAGAGATTCAGATGGCGTACAAAATGTAACAAATGCAATTTCTTACTCAACATGTGCAGCAGCACACGACTTAAATGCGAAAGCAATCGTAACTGTAACAAAATCAGGACGTACTGCACATATGATTTCTAAATATCGTCCATTAGCACCAATTATTGGATGTACAACATCAGAAAAAACATATAGACAACTTAGCATGACATGGGGCGTTATTCCTGTACTTATTGATGAACAACAAGATACAACAGATCTTTTTGAAGTAGCTATGAAGGCAGCAGAAAAAACAGGTATTGTATCAAAAGGTGATTTAGTTGTATTAACAGGTGGTATGCCACTTGGTGTTTCTGGTACAACAAATATCATGAAAGTTGATGTAATTGGTTAAATCCTTCTATTAGGAACAGGTCTTAACGATAAAATCGTAAGCAGAAATGTATACACCTGTCACAATAAGGAAACTGTTAAGAGAAATTTACAAGTTTCAAATGAAATTTTACCATTTATTAAAAAGTAGCTGGTATCATTACATAACAATCTAACCTTAACTCACAGATAGTAATTATAGGGATAGCATTGGATATTCCAGTAATTGTTAATGCAGCTTATGCAACTAAAATCTTAAAAATGGTACAACAGTAATTATGGATAGTGCACGTGGTGTAGTATCATACATGTCTTAATTGGATTGAAAGTAGCTTACTTTTGTAAGCTACTTTTTTATGCATTAAATAGGGGACAAAATAAAAGGTACATGCATATTATAACTATCATAATGTCTAGGGGTGAGAAAATGAGGGAGAACTATTATAATGCATTTTGGAGTAGTACTTTTTTTAAGAAGAGAAGAGGGCAAATGGAACAATTAGAGGAACTATTTAAACATCTTAAAAAAAGGAGATTTAAACTAAAAGGCTGATTAACAGCCTTTTTTATTGTGAATAAATTATTGAAGTTGTATAATGAATTATTGAATAATGAATACAAAGGAGACAAGCAATGTATACATCAATTTTATTGCAGACGGCTATTATATTTGCATTATATTTTATGGGAGAAGGTATTGCCACGCTGCTTCCTATCACAATTCCAGGTAATATTATAGGGATGCTCTTAATGTTTATAGGGCTACTGCTTAAGTGGATTAAAGTTAAACATGTACAGACTGTAGGACGCTTTTTACTAAGCCATATGGCATTTTTGTTTATTCCTGCAGGTGTATCTATTATAGAGAGTATTGAGCTTATACAAGATGATTGGTTTAAGATTTTAATAGTATGTGTTCTAACAACTATTATTACATTTGCAGCTACAGGTTTAACAGCTAAAGCTGTTATAAGATTACAGGAAGGATGGAAGAGAAAAAAATGAGAGAACTGATAACATCGCCTTTATTTAGTATTATGCTTTGTATAGGTGCTTTTGAAATGGGAGGATGGATTCATAGGAAAACAAAAATAGATGCACTGAATCCTTTATTAATAGCTATTGCACTTGTTATTGTTATGCTTAAGATGCTAGACATACCTCTTGAGATTTTTAATGAAGGTGGAGATATGATTAACTTACTACTAGGACCAGCAACTGTAGTATTGGCTGTACCTATGTATGAACAAGTAGAGATTCTTAAGAAGAATATTATTCCTATTATAGTTGCAACGGGAGTAGGTGCGTTAACTTCCATAGGAAGTGTTCTTTTACTTTGTAGAGCATTTGGATTAGATGAAGCTTTATTAGCTTCACTGCTACCTAAATCAGTAACAACACCTATTGCTGTTGAAGTGTCTGTTCAGCATGGAGGGATTGCTTCTATTACTATAGCAGCAGTAGTTATTACAGGAATATTAGGTGCTGTAATAGCACCAGGACTTATTAAGATTTTTAAGCTGGAAGGATGTTCTGTAGCATCAGGACTTGCTATTGGTGCTTCCAGCCATGCAATGGGAACAAGTAAAGCTGTACAGATTGGCGAAATTGAAGGAGCTATGTCTGGGCTTGCTATAGGTATAATGGGAATCTTCACAGTATTATTTTCATTGTTTTTATAACTTAAGAGTGAAAAAGAATAAAGAGTTTTATATTTTATTCAGAGGTCTTATTGGGCTTGAATGCATTAGAAAAAGAAGCCAGCTGTGTTGAGGACTTATAGGATTGTATGTATGGACGCTGCACTTATTATGATTACGAACCAATATGCATTTATTAAGCCGAGCACAAGGGGGGAGGCTATATAGAAGAGCTTTAAAATTATAGAGATAAAAAAATAGGCTAAAAAAATCCAGGTTATGCCATAAAGGGATAACCTGGATTTTGCTTTTTAAGCTGGAAACGTGACTTGAACACGCGACCTATTGATTACGAATCAATTGCTCTACCGACTGAGCTATTCCAGCACAAATTAAAGTTATTAGTATATTCTATATTACATGATAAAAGACAAATAGTAAAGAGGAAAAGTATATAAAAATAGGATAATTAAATAATACAATTAAATGTTTGAAATATTTATGCTATAATGAGATAAATATATAAACTAGGAGGGGATAGAAAAATGATGGTTAAGAATATTATGATACCTATAGAGAAGCTTACGACAGTAGCATTAGAAGACACTGTTAAAGACACAATTGCACTTATTGATGCACATAATTTGCTCTCATTACCTGTAGTTCAAGGTAATAAATTTGTCGGAATCATTTCAAAGAAATACATCTTCGAAGAGTATTTTAAGAGTAATGAGGACAAGGAAGAATTTTTAGAGCGTAAAGTAGCAGAATTCATGAAGACGAAGATTGATGCCGTGAGTGAAAGAGATTTGGTTGAAGTACCGGGAAAAATACTAGCAGAACATAACTTGCAGTTTGTACCTGTAGTTAATGAAAAGGGAAATTTTAATGGGATTGTAACGCATAAGGCTATTTTTAAAACCTTTAATAAAATTTTAGGTGTTGGGCATACACGTATTGAAGTCATCACAAGAGATGTAAAAGGTAGACTTGCTGCTTTAACAGAAATTATTACCAAACAAGATGTTAACATTCTTAGTATTGCAGAAATTGATATAGAAGTCATGAATTTAAGAGAGATTATTATGCGTGTAGATAGTAAAAATATTAAAGCGCTTATTGAGGCACTTAATGGAGGGGGATTTACTGTTAAGCGTGTAGATGAAGAATAAAGACGACCAGATTGGTTGTCTTTTTCAGAGTCAAGTAGTTTGAATATGAAAATTTTTGGGATAGATTAGGGAGTGTGATAATATGGCAATTCGATTAATAACAGATTCAGCATGTGATTTACCACTTGCATATGTACAAGCACATCACATAGATATCGCATCTTTACAAGTAAATATTAAAGGTGAATTTTATAAAGATGATCTAGGACAGACTGTACAGTATGATACCTTCTATCAGATGCTCCGTGAAGGAGAACTGACTTCTACGTCACAAGTTAATGTGCATACCTTTGAAGAACTTTTTGAAGGATATGTATTAAATGGAGATTCTATTATTTTTATTGGTCTTGCAAGCGTATTAAGTGGAACAGTAAATAGTGCACTTATGGCAAGAGAAAATATGCTTGAAAAATATAAGAATGCGGATATTACCATTATTGATTCAAAAAGTGCAACTTTAGGAGAGGGGGCGCTTGTCTATGGAGCTGCAGAGCAGATAGAGAAGGGAGCTTCAAAAGAAGAGGTTATAGAATGGATTCTTAGCCATAGGGAAAAAGTTGTACATGCTATTGTAGTAGATGATCTTAATTTTTTAAAAAGAGGTGGACGCATTTCGAGTACAACTTCTGTAGTCGGTTCTTTGCTTAATATTAAACCAAGTGTTAAGTTAGATTTAGAAGGGAAAGTTATTCAAGGTCCTAAACTAAAAGGAACAAAAGCTGCCTTTAAATTTTTAGTTAACACCATAGAAGAAAAAGGGATAGATTTGGAAGAAACTACAATCTTTGTTGCTCATGGTGATGACGAGGAACGTGCCATAAAATTAAAAGAAATGATTTTAGAAGCTTTACCAGTTAAAGAAGTCATTATTAATCCTATGGGAGCCATTATAGGAACTCATGTAGGCCCGGATGCTTTAGGTGTATTATTTGTAGGTAAAGAAAGATAATTCTAAAAAGTGAGATATAAGAAATATAAATTGCAGGATTAGGGTTTTGAACTTGCAAAATAATAATAGGGAAAGAAAAAAATAAAAAAATATTTAACTAAAAAAACATCTTTTTTAAGATGTTTTTTTTATGTTTAACTCAAAAAATGAAAGCTTTATACACTTTAATTAAATAAAGTGAGTTACTTATTATCAATGGTTTAGTGGAAGTTTTTGTAGATAGCTTGAAAAAATAAATGCATTTTTATAACAAGCAATAAGTAAAAAAAGAAGTAAGGGGAATTTTATGGTATTCATAAGAAAATGCATAAAATAGGTTTACAAGTTGCAATGGACTGTGTTATGATAGGGGCAAGAAAAGTTAACATAAGGTTGATGAAGAGCTAGAAACGAGACAGTAAAGTAAAGACAGGAGGAATAAATATGAAAGAGAAAAAGAAATCAAGTACATCTCTAATAGAGAAAATTGGTAAAAAAATACCTGATCCAGTTATTATCTTTATGGGATTGTATGTCATTACAATGATACTTACTCTTGTAATGGGTGGTAAAACATTTGAAACAATGAGTGCCGATGGTGGTACCATTGTTCATGAAATAAAAAATATGTTTGAAGCAGAAAATATCCAATGGATATTTAATAATGCCTTACTTAAAAACTGGTTATCCTATGGTGGTGGGGTACTTGGTACAATCCTTATTGTTATGTTAGGGGTAGGGATTGCAGAAGAATCAGGTTTACTTACAGCATTAATTAAAAAAATAGGACTTAAAGTATCAGATAAATTTTTACCAGTTGCTTTAGTATTTTTAGGGATTATGAGTAGTATTGCATCAGATGCAGGATATCTTATTCTTATTCCTCTTGCAGGGCTTCTTTACGCAGGACTTAAGAAAAATCCTCTTATCGGTATGGCTGCGGCTTTCGCCGGGGTATCAGCAGGATTTAGTGCGAATTTATTCCCAAGTACACCAAGTGATGTTATCATCGGTAAAAATGCTCAGCTTTTCGCAGAGAGTCAAGGTGTACCTTTTGCTAATGCAGCGGGCGAGGCACTTAATGGACCTACAATGCACTACTTCTTCATTGCAGCTTCTACAATCTTATTAACACTTGTAGGTGCTTTTGTAACAGTTAAATTCATTAAGCCTAGATTAGAAAAACAAAGCTATACCATTCCAGATGATATTGATTTAAGTGATTTCACAGTTAAACCAGAAGAAAATAAAGCACTTAAGTTTGCTGGACTTGGTTTACTTCTTGCAGGCGTGGTTGTAGCATATTTAGGGTTTGGACCACTTGCTTCTTTTGTTACAGAAGAAGGTACAAAAGTAACACCATTTATTGATAACATTATTTTAATGATTACATTCTTATTCTTTGTACCAGGTTTATTTTTCGGTATTAAAATGGGGCTTTTCAAAAGTGCTCAAGATGTTATACGTGCTATGGCAAAACAAATGGGTAATATGGGATATGTACTTGTTTTAACATTCTTCTCATATAACTTCTTAGCACTTTTAACAGAATGTAACCTTGGAACATACATTACATTCTTAGGAGCTAAGGGACTTCAAGCTATGGGACTTGATAATTCTCCAATCCTTCTTATTATTGGATTTATTATTACAACAGCGATTATCAACCTTTTCGTAGGTGGTTTAACATCAAAATGGATGCTTCTTGGACCAATCTTCATCCCAATGTTATTCCAAGTACATTCAGGTATGACACCAGATATTGTTGCAGCGGCTTATAGGGTAGCTGACTCATCAACAAATATCATTACACCACTTATGTCTTACGCAGGGGTTATCCTAGTATTCATGAGAAAATACAAGCCAGAATATACAATTGGTGATCTTATTGGACTTATGTTCCCGTATTCAGTAGCTTTCCTTGTTGTTTGGACAGCACTTTTAATTGGATTCTTTACATTTGGTATTCCATTAGGATTTTAGTTAAAAAGGACTCTGAAAAATTTTTCAGAGTCCTTTTAGGTTAGAATAACAAATAAATGGTAATAGGAATATAATAGTATAGATGAGTTTAGTCTATTAAGGACTAGAGGAGGCTAGCTATTATGAATTCAAAGATGCACTCAGCGTTAGCTGCATGGACTCTTTTTTCCTTACTCAATCGTTCTGATGAGAACTCTGAATGGATTAAAGATGCAGGTCTTAATATAGAAGAGGACTATTTTACATTATTACCTGGATACAATCAGTGTACAGTGGGGCAGATTCTTAGAATTGAACTTGATGAAGTTGCAGACGGGCGTTTTACATGGAAGTTAAATATACCTGTTGGAATAAAGCACATTAAAGATAGTGTAGATGAGGATCATAAACATAGATGGCTTATTGAGGTTGTTCAAGCAGGAAGATATAAAATTGCAGTAGATTACATTGATAAAAAACGTATGTATCGTATAAAAAAGCGTGTTATATTTGAGGTAGAGGCACTGCCTGCGCCTGGAAGAGATGAATAAAAAATGATAAACACCATGAAGTTAGGACTTCGTGGTGTTTATCATTGTAGGAATATAATTACGGTCTATAGTAATAACGCTATGGAAAGATTCATCTTGAGTTTTAAGCTGTTTGTCAATAAGGTAAGCTAGCTCTTTATCTGACATTTTAAATTCAGGGGGAACTGTAATATCAAAAATAAGATTAGTGTGTGTTACCCCTTGGACAATTCTGAAATCATGGATAGATAAAATAGGGTCTATTTCATCTAAGATACTTAAAATAATATCTTTAAGAGCATTTGAGACAGCATCATCTTTAATAATAGGATCTAAATGAATAACAAGATGGATACCTAATTCTAGAATAAAGTCACGTTCAATACGGTCAATAAGGTCATGACTCTCTAAAATATCTTCAGCTGCAGATACTTCCACGTGCACGGAAGCAAAGCATCTGTTTGGTCCATAGTTATGTACCATTAGGTCATGTAAGCCTAGTACACCTTCATAAGTTAAAATTTTGCTATGAATTTTATCTACAAGTTCTGTTGTAGGTGCTTCTCCTAAAAGGGGGTTAATGGTATCTTTAATAATATTAATACCGGAGTAGATAATAAAGCATGCTACAATAAGCCCAATAAAGCCATCTAAGTTAATAGAAGTGAAATAAAAGATCACCATAGAAATAAGAACGCTACTTGTAGCAATCACATCATTTAAGCTATCTGTTGCAGTAGCGTTAAGTGTAGTGGAATCAATTTTTTTACCTAAGTGTCTGTTGAAGAGACTCATCCAAAACTTGACTAAAATAGAGATACTAAGGACAAGCATTGTTATCCATGAAACATATATAGGTGTGGGTGAAAAAATTTTGGAGATAGAAGAACCTGCTAATTGAAGACCTAAGAAAATGATGATAAAGGAAATAACAAGTCCAGCTACATATTCTACACGTGCATGACCAAAAGGATGGTCCTGATCAGCAGGTTTAGAGGAAATTTTAAAACCTACCAAAGTTACAATGGAGGAAGCTGCATCTGATAAGTTATTAATAGCATCAGCTGTAATAGAAACACTACCAGATAAAATACCTACAATAAGTTTAAAAATAAAAAGTAAGATGTTACAGAAAATGCCTACAGCACTACCTAGAAAACCATACTTTTCACGGATAATGGGATTTTGAATATCTTGATAATCTTTAATGAAAGTACGAATAAGAAACTGCGTCATAGTACCCTCCTACATAAATAATATGCTATCAGTTTAGCATTTCTAGCTATTGTATGCAAATACCAAAAGAAAAGTAGAGGAAAATCTGTTATAATAGAAATAGACTACTTATGAGGAGGCATTATGGCAAATAAGACATTATGGATTTCAGATTTGGATGGAACCTTGTTAAATAAAGAAAAGAAAGTATCAGACTATACAAAGAAAATCTTAAATGAAAAAATAGCAGAGGGGCTTTGTTTTAGTATTGCAACAGCACGTACTCCTGCAACTGTAGTGGATATGCTAAAGGGTGTAGAAATTAGTGTGCCAGTTGTAGTAATGAATGGAGCAGCTGTTTATAATATGGCGACATCAACTTATGAACATGTTAATTACTTAGAGATTGATATGGTAAAAGTGATAGAGAACCTTCTAAAAGAGAAGAAACAAAATGCTTTTACTTACTGTATTGACAATAATCAGCTCATAGCTTATCATGGAGCTTTCACAAATGAAGCACAAAAGAAGTTTTATGAGGAAAGACAAAATAATCCACGTAAACTTTTTAAAGCAGAAGAAACACCATTAGATGCAAGAGTTGCTTATTTTGTTGTAATAGGTGAGGAAGAGGCAGTACGTAGTATCTATGAGGTTTTAAAAGGTTATGATAAAGTTAACCAAGTATTTTATGAAGATATTTATAACGCAGGCGTATATTACTTAGAAATTTATAGTGAGGAAGTTTCTAAAGCAAATGCAATTAAGTTTTTGAAAAAAACATTTGGATTTGATAAACTTGTCTGCTTCGGAGATAATTATAATGATATAGAAATGTTTGAAATGGCAGATGAAGGCTGTGCAGTAGCTAATGCTGTTGAAAAAATTAAAGAACTTAGTACACAAGTGATTGGTCACCATAATGAAGATGGTGTGGCAAAGTTTATTGAATCAAAGTGGCAAAAATGATAAAATGATGCATATAGTTATATATAAGTTTAATTGATAAAGGGGGAATCGCCGTGGAAGGCCAGCCGAGGTCTAGGCAGATTTTTAAACGTATTAAAGAATCTCTAATACCTAAAAAAGCAAGATTAAAAAAAGAAGTATCGGAAGAAGATATTAAGACACTGATCAATCAAGGGAATGAAAATGGGCTTATTGATCAAACTGCAAAAGATATGCTTTATGGTGTCTTTTCATTTGATGATAAGACTGCTCTAGAGATTATGACACCGCGAGCAACTGTTGTAAGTGTAGAGATGAAAAAGTCAGGCAAAGCTGTGCTTGATATGATGATGAGTCATCCTTTTTCACGTATTCCGGTCTATGAAGACGTACCACATAATATTGTAGGAATACTACATGCTAAGGAGTTGTATGAATGGGCACTTAGGGAAGGCGTAGATAACCTTGAAGTAAAAAAACTTATGAAGCCAGCCTATTATGTTCCTGAGACGAAAACCATTGCAACACTTTTTAGAGAACTTCAGGAGACGAAAAATCATCTAGCGGTTATTTTAGATGAGTATGGAGATTTCCAAGGTATTGTTACAGTAGATGATATTGTAAGTCAGGTAGTAGGAGAGATTGCAGATGAGCATACCTCCTATGAGGAAATCGAGCAGATAGATGAACATACTTATCTGGTGGATGGTTTGACTCATATTGAGGATGTTAATAAACACTTAGGGCTAGAAATTGAATGTGAGCATTTTGATACCATTGGTGGATTTGTGATCAATTTAATCGGGTGGATTCCTAAACAGGCCGTTTCTGTATCGTATAAAAATATTGTATTTGAAGTGGAAAAGGTAAAATCTAATCGTGTCGAAACACTTAAGATTTATCTTATGCACTCCATTGCTGTATAAAAAGAACCGTCACCCTTTTATAAGAGGGGTGACGGTTCTTTTTATTGCATATTTTGTCTATGTGCATGAAGTAAATGTGGATACTTCTTCATAATAAGTATGAAGAGTGGTCCACCTACAATAGTAACAACAACGAATTCTCCAATACCTACTTCAAGCATGGTTAAAGCAAGTGGGAGTTCAAATAAGTAATGTAACATCCAGCCAATAATAAGTCCATTGAATAAAGTTGGCCATAAAGAACTTAGCCAAAGACCAAGCTTAGAGCCTTTAGTGAACTTTGCTGTTAGGCTGATAGCAGATACGCTGATAAAGGTAGCCAGTGTACCAAAAATCACATCCATTATACCATTAGGGCCTAATAAATTAGCTACAAGGCAGCCGAGTGTAAGACCAGCGATATAAAATGGATCAAAGAAGGCGAGCAGCACAAGAAGTTCAGAGACTCTAAACTGCAGATTGCCATAGCTGATTGGTGCTAGTGCAACAGTCAGTACGGCATAAATAGCTGCTACTGCTGCTACTGTTACAAGTCTTTTTGTTGAATTGATGTTTTTCATGTTTATTCTCCTTTACCGTAGTTTTATTTAGAGACAGGAGGCTTCCGAACTGTCTACAAGTATAAAAGTTTATACCACAAGGTAGTATACGTGTTTTAATTTTAAAAAGCAACCCTTTGAATAATTTAATAGCCATTGGTTATTATACTATACATATTACCAAGAAAAGGAGGCGCATATCATGTCTTTTTATAGTACGATTGCTCCTTATTATGATTATATTTTTCCTGCCCACCCAAGTCAGATTAAGTTTTTAAAAGAGATTATAGGAAATGGTACGAAGCAAGTGTTAGATATAGCCTGTGGTAATGGCAGTTATGCGATTGCTATGGCGAAGTCTGGCTACCTGGTAACAGCACTTGATAATGATGCAGGCATGATTGAAAGTGCCAAAGCTAAGGCTGATCTTGAAGAGGTATCCCTTGCTCTTATTCATTGTCCTATGGAAAATATGAAAAACTATATACAAGGTAAGTTTGATGTAGCTTACTGTATTGGTAATTCTCTTGTACATTTGGAAGATGAAGAGAAGATAGAAAGCTTTTTAAAAGACCTATATAAAGTTCTTCAGGAAGATGGAAAAGCAATTATTCAGATTATCAATTATGACCGTGTTCTTAAACATGGGCAGACTAAATTACCTGATATTTTTCATGAGGAGGTAGGACTTAAGTTCTTTAGAAGCTATGAAGTGGATGAGAATGAGAAATATGTGGATTTCAAGACCAAGTTACACCTAAAAGATAAGGTAGAGGAGCACGCTACGAAACTTATCCCACTCTTAAAAGATAATCTGGTAGCACTTTGTAACAAAGCAGGTTTTAAAGTAAATACTTGTTATGGAGATTTTGGAAAATCAGATTTTAATGAAGATGAAAGCTATCACTGTATAGTAGTTCTAGAAAAAGGGGCATACTAAAAAGAAAAGGGTGTATAACAAATGACAAATGAAGCATTGAATAGTTTGTTAGAGCAAGGTCTTAGGGGTTGTGAAGATAGACATATAGAAACACATAAATGTGCGCATTGTATTTATAACCTTCCTAAAGACGGAATAGATTACTGCATGTTTCATGATATGGAATAAAGAAAAGGATGGCCAAATAGACCATCCTTTTCTTTAAGTATTTTTTGTGGTATAATTACAAATTGTGAAATTGAATTTGCTTATTAATTTGTTTTTAAATAAAGGAGAATCTCATGATTACAGTATCAGACGTAAGCTTACAGTACGGTGGTACCAAGCTATTTAAAGATGTAAATCTTAAATTCACACCAGGTAACTGCTATGGTGTAATTGGTGCTAACGGTGCAGGAAAATCAACATTTCTTAAAATTTTATCTGGTGAAATTGATAGTTCAACAGGTGAAGTTAGCATTCCTTCTAATATCAGGATGTCAGTTTTAAAACAGGACCACTACCAATATGATGAGTGTCAAGTGCTTGAAACTGTTATTCGTGGTAATGCAAGACTCTATGAAATTATGCAAGAAAAAGAAGCACTTTATGCTAAAGAAGACTTTACAGACGAAGATGGTGTACGTGCTTCTGAACTTGAAGGTGAATTTGCTGAAATGAATGGTTGGGAAGCAGAGTCAGAAGCATCTCAACTTCTACAAGGGTTAGGGGTAGGTATTGACCTTCACTATAACCTTATGAAAGACTTAAATGGTGGAGATAAAGTTAAGGTACTTCTTGCACAAGCTTTATTTGGCCAACCAGGTATCTTATTACTCGATGAGCCTACTAACCATTTAGATATTCAATCAGTAAACTGGCTTGAAGATTTCTTACTTGACTTCCCAGGTACAGTTATCGTAGTATCTCATGACCGTCACTTCTTAAATACAGTATGTACACATACAGTAGATATTGATTACGGTAAAATTAAAATGTATGTAGGTAATTACGACTTCTGGTATGAATCAAGTCAAATGATTCAAAGCTTAATGAAAGCACAAAATAAGAAAAATGAAGATAAAATTAAAGAACTTCAAAACTTTATTACCCGTTTCTCTGCTAATAAATCAAAATCAAAACAAGCAACATCACGTAGAAAAATGCTTGATAAAATTTCTCTTGAGGAGATGCCAGCTTCTTCACGTCGCTACCCATTCGTAGCTTTCAATCAAGACCGTGAAGTAGGAAATGAAATTCTTTATGTAGAAAACGTATCTAAAACAATCGATGGTGTAAAAGTACTTGATAATGTTACTTTCAGAGTTAATAAAGAAGATAAAATTGCCATTATCGGTGAAGATGAAATCGGAATTACTGCATTATTTAAGATTCTTGCAGGTGAAGAAGAACCAGATACAGGTACTGTAAAATGGGGTGTTACAACATCTACATCTTACTTCCCTAAAGATAATAGTGAATACTTCAATGATTGTGATCTTGACCTTATTAACTGGTTACGTCAATACTCAGATGAAAAATCTGAAAGTTACCTTCGTGGTTTCTTAGGACGTATGCTCTTTGCAGGTGAAGATGCACTTAAGCCAGCTAAAGTATTATCAGGGGGAGAAAAAGTACGTTGTATGCTTTCAAGAATGATGCTTGCTGGTTCTAACGTATTACTTCTTGACCAACCAACTAACCACTTGGATCTTGAGTCTATTACAGCACTTAATAATGGTCTTATTAACTTTAAAGGCAATGTTCTCTTTACATCACATGACCACCAATTTATTCAAACTGTTTCAAATCGTATTATCGAAATAAAAACAGATGGTATTGTGGATCGTATGATGAGCTATGATGATTACCTAGAGCAAAAAAACAAATAAGGTTTGGAAAGTCTACTTCTTTTAAGGTATAGGAAGTAGACTTTCTTTAAAAGCAGGGAGAATAAGTATGATTAAAGACTATTTAGAGATTTTAAGAGAAGAACTAGTAGTAGCAATTGGATGCACGGAACCTATTGCAGTAGTACTCGCAGCAGCAAAAGCAGGAGAAGTGCTAGGAGGCTTACCAGAGAAGGTAGATATCAGATGTAGTGGGAACTTTATTAAAAATGCAAAAAGTGTAGAAATTCCTAATGGACAAGGTTTAAAAGGTATTTTAGCTTGTACAGCTCTTGGCTTTGTTGTAAAAGGAAGTGATAAGGAATTAGAAATCTTACAAGAAGTAAGTAAGCAGCAAATAGATCAGGCTAAGGCACTTTTAGAAAAGGGAAATATAACACTGCATAAACTAGACACAACTGAAAAGCTTCATATTATTGTAGAATGTATGAAAGGTGATACACAAGTTAGTGTAGAACTTAAAAGAACACATCATAATATTAGTAAGGTTATAAAAAATGGAAAGATATTATTTCAAGAAAATCTAGAAGAAACAAATCCAAAAGGCTATAGTGTAGATAGAAGCATATTAAGTGTTTCAGGAATCTGTCAGTTTGTTCAGGAAGTGGATCAAGATATATTAAAAGATTTATTAAATGAAGTGGTATGTAACAACACGAGTATCGCAAAAGAAGGGCTTGAAGCACGTTACGGTAATGAAGTAGCTAGAACGATTTACAAATATTATGGAGAAGATAATATCTATGCAAGACTTAAGGCAATGGGAGCAGCAGGTTCAGATGCCCGTATGGGAGGATGTCCTTATCCAGTTGTAACAGTAGTAGGAAGTGGCAATCAAGGTATGACTTGTACACTACCAGTTGTAGAGTATGCACACTATAAAAATGTATCTGAAGAAAAACTTCATAGAGCGTTAGCTTTAGCACTTCTTATTAGTATTCATCAAAAAACAGGTATAGGTAGATTGTCAGCTTATTGTGGTGCTGTAAGTGCATCATGTGGAGCAGCATGTGGGCTCACTTATTTAGAAAAAGGTGCTGATTTAGAGGCTATTAGCCAGACTATTACCAATACCTTAGCTGTTGCATCAGGTATTGTTTGTGATGGTGCTAAACCATCTTGTGCAGCTAAGATTGCAACAAGTTTAGAAGCAGCACTTCTTGCGCATCTTATGGCTTTAGAAGGGAATACTTTTGAGCCAGGAACAGGAATCATCAAAGAGGATGTAGAGGGAACTATTGCGGCAGTTGGAAAACTTGCAAGTGTAGGTATGCATCAGACAGATGAAGTGATTTTAGACATTATGTTAGAAAACTAATTCCTAAGGGATATATGATAGATTTAATAGACATTATAGATTAGGCATTAAGGAGGCAAAGTATGAATAGTGTATTTTTTACAGATTTTTTAATGTTAAGTGACCTTAGAACACTTCTTTGTATTGTGCTCTTAGTAGGTCTTTTTGCAGTTATGCATAGACTTCAAAAGAAAAAAGTAAACTTTTCTAAACGCATGATTATAGGAACAATTCTAGGTCTTGTATTAGGACTTATTATACAATTTATTTCAGGATTTTCAAATGATCCAATGCAGATTACTTTCGTAGCTGAAACAACTAAGTGGTATGGATTGATAGGGAATGGATTTATAGACCTTATTAGAATGCTTGTTATACCTCTTGTAATGGTTTCTATCATTCATGTTATTATTAATATGAAAGAGGGCGCTAATATTGGAAAGCTTACAAAAAATGCTATGATTGTTACTATGACTATGGTTATTATAGCAGTACTTGTAGGATTAGGTGTAGGTATGGCCTTTGGTGTAGGAAAGGGTATGGCAGTAGTAGGTGGTAGTGCTGAGATTAAGGAAGTAACGAATGTAGTAGATACTTTAAGAGGTTTACTTCCAGCAAATCCAGTAAAAGCTATGGTAGATGTCAATATCATTGCACTTGTAATTATGGCAGTATTTTTTGGAATGGGTGCAAAACGTATGTCTAAAAAATACTTTGATATAGTTAAACCATTTTTTGATTTAATTAATGCACTTCAAAAGATTATTATGAGTGTGGCTATGACGATTATTAAATATATGCCATACGCAGTTATTGCACTTTTAGCTAATACCATCGCTCAGCGTGGACTTGCAAGTATTTTAGAAGTAGGTATTTTCATTATAGCACTTTATGTAGCTGTTGCTATTATGTTTGTGATTCAGCTGATAGCGCTTGCAATTTTTGGAGTAAATCCAGTTATTTATATGAAAAAAGCATTACCTGTTATGATTTTAGCTTTTACATCTAGATCAAGTGTAGGGGCATTACCGCTTACAATTGAAACTTTAACAGATAAATTAGGTGTTAATGATGGGACGGCTAGTTTTGTAGCTGGATTTGGTACAACAGCAGGTATGCAAGGATGTGCAGGGGTCTTCCCGGCGTTACTTCTTATCTTTGTAGCCAATGTAAATGGTATGCCGATAGATATAACTTTTATTGCCATGTCAGTCATTGTTGTAGCACTAGGTTCATTAGGAATCGCAGGAATTCCAGGTACAGCAACTATGGCAGCTTCAGTAGCTTTATCAGGAGTTGGTTTAGCATCATCATTCCCAGTAGTCAGTCCGATTTTAGCCATAGACCCTATTGTAGATATGGGAAGAACTTTAATCAATGTAACCGGTTCTATGGTTAATGCTATTATAGTAGACCGTACGTTAGGACAGATGGATATGGAGCACTTTAGAAAAGAGGTATCTAAATGAAAGTAGTTATTATTGGTGGTGTAGCAGCAGGTATGAGTACTGCTACAAAGTTAAAACGTAATCTAGGTGAGCAAGTAGAGATTGTCGTATATGAAAAAGGTAATGAGATTTCTTATGGTGCATGTGGTATACCTTTTTATGTATCAGACCACATTAAAAAAGGTGAAGACCTTATCGCACGTACACCTGAGCAATTTGCAGCAAGTGGTATACCCGTGAAAATCTATCATGAAGTAATCGCAGTGGATGAAGTGCAAAAAATGGTTACAGTACGTGACCTTGTAAAGAATGAGACTTTCACAGACCATTATGATAAGCTTGTAATAGGAAGTGGAGCAGGTGTTAACCGTTTTGCTCCGTTTAATTATCCGTATAACAATTTATATGAAATTCGTAATGTGGCAGATGGTACCTTAGTTAAGGAACGTCTTCAAGATGCATCTGTAAATCATGTGGTTGTAGTAGGAGCAGGCTTCATTGGTCTTGAAATGATTGAAGCGTGTAAGAAATACAATAAACAAGTAACCTTAGTAGAGCTTTCAGATCGTATTTTAAGTGTTATGGATGAAGAAGTAACAAGTGTTTTAACTGAGGAGCTTATTAAAAACGAAGTAAAAGTCTTTACAGGATTTAAAGCTACTAAACTTATTTCAGAGAATGATAATATTTGTCAGATGGTTATTGCAAATGAGGAAGAGACTATAACGTTAGAAGCTGACATGGTTATTAACTGTGCAGGTATTAAACCTTATACAGATTTTATTAAAGGTGTAGATAAAGCAGCAAATGGCGCTATTATCGTCAATGAAGATATGGAGACAAGTATATCAGATATTTATGCAGCAGGAGATTGCAGTGTTATGAAATCTTCTGTAACAGGCGCACTCTTATATGCTCCTCTTGGAACAAATGCTAATAAACAAGGTAGAATTATAGCAGACTTAATTGGTGGTAAAGAAAGAAAGCCTTTCAAATTAATTGGAAGTTCTGCGCTTAAGCTTTTTGAAGTAGATGCTGCAAAAGTAGGTATTTCTGAAAATGAAGCCAAAAGATTAGGTATTCCTTATAAGGCTAATACTATTACAGGAAATAGTTATGCTTCTTATTATGGCAATGAAAAAGTGACAATTAAAGTCATTTATCATGCTGAGACAAGAAAAATATTAGGTGCTCAAGCCGTAGGAAGTGGTGTTGTAGTACCAAGAGCCAATTATTATGCTATTGCTATTTATAGCGGTCTTACAGTTGATGAATTTGGCTTTATGGATTTATGTTATTCACCACCATTTAGCGGTGTGTGGGATACAGCACTGATTGCATCTAATACAGCTAAATAATTAATAATCAAATCAAAACATCAGTCTTTTAGGCTGATGTTTTTTATTTGCAAGAAAGTACATACTATAAGTGAAGCATATAAAACAAGGAAAAAATTACTAAAATAATCCGTAAATATAATTATATAATGATATTGACAATAAAAATAAAAAGTCATACAATAATACCATAAAGAGGTGATGAGATGAAGAAAAGTGTATATAGTATCGTTCTTATGGATGATGTAGTAGAAGCAATAGATGCACTTGCCTATAGACTAGGAACAAGTCGCTCGAATTTAATTAATCAAATATTAGCAGAAAAGGTAGCACTCATTACCCCAGAAATGCAAATGAGAAATGTGTTTAATGAAGTAGAGAAGCTATTGGATGGCTATAGCCATTTTCAGATTCAACCTCAGGCAGCAGATTCTATGATGAGTATACGAAGTGTTTTAAGATATAAATATAATCCAACTATTCGGTATGCTATTACATTAGATCGAAGTGCAGGAAGTAGAATAGGTGAACTCAAGGTAATCTCTAGAACGCAGAGTGATGTTCTTCAAAAATACCTGTCACACTTTTTTGAGTTATGGACTATGCAGGAGAAGCAGGTAAAACTTCCAGGATGGCAAATTGATCAGGGAGGTAAGTGGATGCGTGAGCTCATTAAACAGGATGATAGGATTTGTGAAGGGGAACAGATTGCAAGTGCTATTGCAGATTATATTAAAGCGGTAGATAAAGGGATTAAAATTTATTTCCAATATATCGATAATATACCGTATTTAAATAGGGAACTTAGCAATCATTTTAATACGTATATACAAAGTAGTTTAATACTTGTTTAAAATTAATACCTATAAATGAAGGAGGGTATTTGTATGAATATGCAAAAGTTTACACAAAAATCATTAGAAGCTTTAAATCAAGCACAAAGCGTTACAATCAGTCATGAAAATACACAGGTTGATCAAGAGCATGTTTTCTATGCCCTTTTAGATCAAGAAGATGGACTTATTCCAAGTATTTTAACTAAAATGAACTGTGATGTAAAAGCTGTTAAAGAAGCGGTTGTAACAGCTATTAATAAAAAACCAAGAGTTTCAGGACCAGGTAGAGAGCCGGATAAGATTTATATTTCACAAGATGTAGATAAAATGCTTGTGAAGAGTGAAAAAATAGCTGGAAAGATGCAAGACGATTATATTTCTGTAGAACATATTATGCTTGCACTTATTGAGACTGCTAACTATGAAGTAAGTAATATACTTCGTGCTTATAATATTAATAAGAAAAACTTCAGTGAAGTGCTTAAAACAGTGCGTGGTGCTAGCCGTGTAACAAGTGATGCACCAGAAGGCACATATGATGTACTTTCTAAATATGGTTATGATCTAGTACAACGTGCAAGAGATGGCAAGCTAGACCCTGTTATTGGTCGCGATAGTGAAATTCGTAATGTTATCCGTATTCTTTCTCGTAAGACAAAGAATAATCCAGTTCTTATTGGTGAACCTGGCGTAGGTAAAACAGCTATTGCAGAAGGACTTGCACAACGTATTTTAAATGGTGATGTTCCAGAAAGTCTTAAAGATAAAACAATCTTCTCACTTGATATGGGGGCACTCATTGCAGGGGCTAAATTTAGAGGAGAGTTTGAAGAACGTCTTAAAGCTGTACTTGAGGAAATTAAGAAAAGTGAGGGGCGTATTATCTTATTCATTGATGAAATTCATAATATTGTAGGAGCAGGTAAAACAGAAGGCTCTATGGATGCAGGTAACCTTCTTAAACCAATGCTTGCAAGAGGGGAGCTTCATTGTATAGGCGCGACTACTCTTAATGAACATCGTCAATACATTGAGAAAGATGCAGCGCTTGAAAGACGTTTTCAACCTGTTATGGTAAGTGAACCTACTGTAGAAGATACTATTGCTATTTTACGTGGTCTTAAGGAACGCTATGAAATTTATCATGGTGTACAAATTCAGGATAATGCTCTCATTGCAGCAGCTACACTTTCAGACCGTTATATTTCAGAGCGTTTCTTACCAGATAAAGCTATTGACCTTGTAGATGAGGCATGTGCTATGCTTCGTACAGAAATGGATTCTATGCCAACAGAGCTTGATGAGATTGCACGTAAAGTCATGCAACTTGAGATAGCAGAAGCGGCTCTTAAAAAAGAAGAGGATGCTGTTTCTAGAGAAAATCTTAAAGAGACAAGAAAAGAACTAGCAGAACTTAAAGATAAATTTAATGCAATGCACATCAAATGGGAAAACGAAAAAGAATTGATTACTTCTGTAAGAAATACAAAAGAAGAAATTGAACAAGCTACAGCAACTATGCAGAAATATGAACGCGATTATGACCTTAATAAAGTCGCAGAATATAAATACGGTATTATTCCGGGACTTGAGAAAAAACTCAAAGAAGCTGAGGAAAAAGTCCATGAGCTAGGTGAAGCAGGGCTCCTTCGTGATAAGGTAAATGAAGAAGAAATTGCAAAAATTATTTCAAGATGGACTCATATTCCAGTGACAAAATTGATGGAAGGTGAACGTCATAAACTCCTTCGTTTAGAAGAAATTATCCATAAACGTGTTATTGGACAGGAGGAAGCTGTATCCAAAGTAAGCGATGCTATTATTCGTGCACGTGCGGGTATTAAAGATCCACGTAGACCAATTGGTTCCTTCTTATTCTTAGGACCAACAGGTGTAGGTAAAACAGAACTCGCTAAGGCTCTTGCAGAATCACTCTTTGATGACGAAAATGCTATGATTCGTATTGATATGAGTGAGTATATGGAAAAACATGCAGTGGCAAGACTTATTGGAGCACCTCCAGGGTATGTAGGATATGAAGAAGGTGGTCAGCTTACAGAAGCTGTAAGACGTAAACCTTATGCAGTTATTCTTTTTGATGAAGTTGAAAAAGCACATCCAGATATCTTTAATGTGCTGCTGCAAGTATTAGATGATGGGCGTATTACAGATTCTAAAGGGCGTACAGTAGACTTTAAAAATACTATTATTATCTTAACTTCTAATATTGGCTCTGACCTTATTTTAGAAGGTATTACAGATACGGGTGAAATTACAAATGAGGTAGAGGAAGGTGTTAATAATAGATTAAAAATGCATTTTAGACCTGAATTCCTTAACCGTCTAGACGATATTGTTATTTATAAACCACTTATGAAAGAACAAATTATCCAGATTGTAGACTTACTTGTGACAGACCTTAACAGACGTTTAGCGGATAGACAGCTTAGTGTAAAACTTACTCATGAGGCAAAGGTTTATCTTGCAGAACAAGGCTTTGATCCTGTATTTGGAGCAAGACCACTTAAACGTTTCTTACAGCGTAAAGTAGAAACACTGATTGGGCGTATGCTTATTGCTAATGATGTAGAACCGTTCTCAACCTTTGTAGTAGATTATGATGGGCAAGAACTTAAAATTTCAATAGAATAGAAATAGAGAGATTAAAAAAGAGGTTTTCGCGAAAGGAAAGCCTCTTTTTTAATACAACAATATAAATGAAACAATGTTATATTTATATATTTACAATAAAACATTGTTGTGATATATTAAATTTAACATAGAAAATAGAGAAGAGGAGATGTTTTAAATGAGAAATAGAGATTTGCATATTAGTGGAGCAGGGAGTTATCCAGGAGGAGAATTTGATAGTGTATCAATTAGTGGTTCTGGGAAAATAAATGGAGATATACGCTGTAAGAGTTTCTCAGGGTCTGGTGCAAGTAAAGTTGTAGGAAATGTTGTATGTGAAAGGTTTAGCTGTTCAGGTTCAGGAAAAGTAACGGGTAATGTAGAAGGGTTAGAGATTAAAGCCAGTGGATGTTGTAAAATAGAAGGCGATGTTAAAGGGGGAAGCTTATCTGTATCTGGTGCTACAAAAATAGTAGGTAGCGTAAAGGGAGAAATAGTTTGTGGTTCAGGTGCTTTATCAGTAGGGAAAAATATAGAAGCTGAAGAAGTACGCATAGATGGTAGTATTAAAAATGAAGGAACTATTAATGCTGAAAAAGTAATTATTGAATGTAGAAGTGGTAATGGAACTTGTTCTTTTAATGAGATTGGTGCATCTACTGTTTCTATTAATGGCTATAGTGAAACATCTAGACCATATCTTTACAAGCTTTTTGGTATGTTTACTGGTGGGAGCATGGAGGGTATAACAGGTAATTTAATCGAGGGAGATACTATTTATGTAGCTAATGCTAAGGTAGATACCATTAGGGGAGAGCATATAACACTTGGACCTAATGCGGAGGTAAGATGCGTAGAATATACTCAAGAAATTAAAGTGAGTGAGACTGCTATTGTAAAAGATATAATTAAGCTATAGGGAGGATGGATATGGCTAGTGGAAATGTTGTAATAATGGGCGATGGCAAGTGTATAGAAGGGACTTATAATAAAGTACGTATTATGGGAAATGGAGAAGTTGATGGGAGCATAAAGTGTAATAAATTTTCTTCAGCAGGTAGTGCTGAAGGAAATGGAAGCATACAGTTTTGTAAATGTAAAACAGCTGGATATTTTGGTTTTAAGGGATACTTAGAAGGTAATGAATTGCAGATAATGGGTTATGGGCAAGTAGATGGACATATTAAAGTAGATACATTTAGAGCATATGGTATGCTTAATCTTACGGATACATTGCAAGCTGAAACATTCATTTTAAGAGGTGGAATAGAGCAGGCACAAGCTATCCATTGTGAACAAATTTTCATAGAACTTCTAGGGGGATGCAATGTAAAGGAAATAGGTGGGGGAGAAATTCGTATAGGAAAAACAGTTAAAATTGTAGAAAGTGGGTTAAAAAACAAATTCTTAAGTAGTGTAAAAATAAAGGTAGGGGATGAGAATAGCCGATTAGAGGCAGAAGTGATAGAAGGAGATACTATTTATGTAGATACAGCTAAAATAGGAGTTGTAAGAGGGAAACATATAGAGATTGGACCAAAGTGTGAGATTGATAAAATTGAATATAGTGAATCACTTAAGATTCATGAAAGTGCTAAAATAGGCCAACAGATCCAAATAACAACAAGAAGAGACAGGTGATGAATATGGAGGAACTTATTTCAAAAAAAGAATTATTAGAACAAACAGGAATTTCCTATGGACAGCTTTATAGGTGGAAACGTAAAAATATTATTCCTGAAGAATGGTTTATAAAAAAATCTGTTTCAACAGGGCAGGAAACTTTCTTTCCCAGGGAGAAAATTTTAGACCGTATTGAAATGATAGTCAATATGAAAGATGAGGCTTCTTTAGATGATTTAGCCAAGATGTTTAGTGTAGAATTTGAACATGCTAATCTAGATTTAGATAGACTCATCAGAAAAAGTGTTATTACAGAGCATGTTATTAACATTTATAAAGATATTACGGGGAGTAAAAAGATTGACACCATAGAACAGGTAGTAGGGATTAAGGTCCTTAAAGATAAACTGACGGCAGGGGAGTTAACTTTACCTGAGTGTCAGGAACTTATTCGTTTTATTCATGCCCATTTTGAAGCACTTACAGGTGAGAGTAATAGAATCTATGTGTTAAGAGCTATGGGGGTACCTTTTGTTATGGGTGTTAAATCAGAACAAGATATTGTCTTTAATGATAATTATAGAATGGTAACATGGGTAAATTTATATGATGAAATAAGCACTATTAAATTTGAACTTATGTAATTTAAACTTCTATAATTTAAACGGCAATAGCTCATCAAGTAAGAAGGTAAATATAAAGAAATGCATACAGCACAAGCTAAGTGGTATGTATTAAAAAAGAGCAAGTATAAAGATTATACTTGCTCTTTTTTAATTATTTTGTTCAAGTGATAAGAAGCCACGACCGTTTCCAATTACTTGTGCTACGTCAGAAACAGTGACAAAGGCATGGCTATCATGCGCAGATACAATGTGTTTGAGTTTAGCAACTTCTCGTAAGTTTACATTTGCATAAAGAATATATTTATTTTGATGAGTATAACCACCTATAGCAGGAACAATAGTTACACCTCTATTCATGACTTCCATAATATCTTTGGCGATAGCTTGACCTGTATCAGGAGAGGTAATGATGGAGACTGTACGACGTCTGTTAAGTCCATCTACTACATAATTTGTAGTTTGACTGCTAATAAACATACTTGCTGCAGTTAAGATGGAAATATCAATACCAAATGCAAAGATAGAAGTCAACATAATGACCATATTGATAGAAAGAATAACATTTCCCATACTAAATGAGAAAAACTTATTCAGGATTTTAGCTATAATGTCTGTTCCTCCAACAGAAGCATCACCTCTAAAGAGAATTCCCATGCCTAGGCCATTTAAAAGACCTGCTACAAGAATAATAGTAAGAGGACTTTGAGTTGGAATGACAAAGCCATTGGTTAGTTCAAGCCAAAATGAAAAGCATATCATACCAAGTAAACTAAAGTAGATGAATCTTCTTTTGAGAAAAATGAAAGCTAGTATAAAGAGTGGAATATTAAGTAAAATATTCGTCAAACTTAAATTCGTACCAGCTAAAAAATGTAGGAATAAAGAAATACCACTGATGCCCCCACTAAGCATCTGATTTGGAACAAGAATCCCATTAACTGCGATAGCCATTAGAAAAGTTCCAAGCAAAATAGAAAAAATACTTTTAATCTTGTTATTCATCACACAAGTCTCCATAAATATGTATTATTCAACTAAAGCAATGTGTCAATTATACCTTTTTAAAAGTTAAAAATCAACAAGATAGAACGTAATTTTAGTAAGAACCAAAAAATACTAACATTTATATAAAATTACTCTTAACGGAGGGACTTATACATGATATGATAAGGTAGAAAATGATTAAAGTTTGAATGTGATAAAGGAAAGGGAAAGAATATGTCAAAGACAATTATTACTCAATTTTTAAGTCAGCATGGCATGTACTATGGCGATCTTAACTTTGAAGCAGAATGCCAAAAGTTTATTGAAGAAATGGATAAGGGCTTATCTACAGAAGGTAGTAGTTTAGCTATGATTCCTACATATTTATCTGTAAAAAATGAGATTCAAATGAATAAACCAGCTGTTGTTATTGATGCAGGTGGGACGAACTTCAGAGTAGGTCTTGTAAGCTTTGATGATAACATGAAAGCTTCAGTAAGCGATTTTTCTAAAACACAAATGCCAGGTATTGCACGTGAACTTAGTAAACAAGAATTTTTCGGTGCTTTAGTAGATCATACAAAAGAAGTGGCTGAAAAATCTACAGATATAGGTTTTTGCTTCTCTTACCCTACAGAGATTAATAAAGACAAAGATGGTGTCCTTCTTTACTGGACAAAAGAAGTAAAAGCACCAGAAGTTGTAGGTGAAAAAATTGGTGCTAACCTTGTAGCTGGGTTAAAAGAAGTGGATGGTAAAGATCGCACAGTAGCCATCTTAAATGATACAGTAGCAACACTTCTTGGTGGTAAAGGAATTACGAGTCATCGCGTATTTGATGGATATATTGGTTTCATCTTTGGTACAGGGACAAACCTTTGCTATATTGAAAATGTAGACGCTATTACTAAAATCAATGATGCAGAAGATCAAACAATGATTATCAATACAGAATCTGGTGGTTATAACAAACTACCAAGAGGGATAATGGATGCTAAGCTTGATGAAACTTCTAACAATCCTGGAGAGTATCAGTTAGAAAAAATGGTAAGTGGTAGATACTTAGGACCACTTGTACAAGAGGTGTTAAAAGGTGCAGCAAGTGAAGGGATATTCTCAGCTGAATGTAATAAGGCTTTATTACAACTTGAAGGCTTAGAGCTTATTGATGTAAGCTTCTTTATGGCTGCCCCACACAATCAAGAAAATGTACTTGTAAAATGTAATGCAGAAGAGGCAGATACAACACTTATGTATGAATTAATTGATGCTATGATTGAGCGTGCAGCTAAAATCTGTGCAATCAAATTAAGTGCATGTATTCTTAAAACAAATACAGGTCGTGATATGGCAAGACCTGTAGCTATTGTTGGAGAAGGGACTACTTTCTACAAGCTTAAAGGCTATAAAGAAAAACTTGACTATTATATGAAAGCTTACCTTGTAAAAGAGCATGGTCACTACTATGAATTTATCAAAGGTGAAGATCTTAACTTAATTGGAACAGCTATTGCTGCATTATCATAATCAAAACAAAGGAGACTTAATATGAAACCACTTTTATTTAAACCAGTTTATGTAGAACGTATTTGGGGTGGACGTGACCTTGAAAAATATAGAGATGATATGCCAGAAGGTGTAATCGGTGAAAGATGGGATGTATCAGCACATACTGCAGGTATGAGTGTTGTAAGCGAAGGTGAGTATGCAGGCAAAACTTTACTTGAGCTTGTAGAAACTTTAGGAGAAGAGCTTGTAGGAAGTAAATGCGCGGGTAAAGAATTCCCACTTCTTATTAAACTTATCAACTCATGTGACAGCTTATCAGTACAAGTTCACCCAGGTGATGAGTATGCAAGACGTGTTGAAAATCAATTTGGTAAAACAGAGTGCTGGTATGTTATGGATGCTAAAGAAGGTGCAGCACTTGTAATCGGTACTAAAACAACAGATAAAGATGCTTTTAAAACAGCAGCACTTGAGGGGACACTTGACCAATATCTTAATACAATTCCAGTTAAAAAAGGTGATTTCTTCTACATTCCAAGTGGTTTAATCCATGCTATTGGACCGGGCGTAATCATTGCTGAAATTCAACAAAGTAGTGATATTACATACCGTGTATATGACTACAACCGTGGTAGAGAAATGCATCTTGATAAAGCAATGGAGGTAACGGATTTTACACTTACTCCAGAAACAGCAATTAGTGAAACACTTCTTTGCCAAGGTGAATACTTCACAGTTGAAAAACATACTATTACAGATTCATTCAAAGATACAAGCAATGAAGAAAAATTCTTCCTTTTCACATGTGTTGAAGGTGAAGGAACACTTATCTGTGATGGATTTGAAGCTAAAATCAATCTTGGTGAAAGTTTCTTAATTCCAGCTACTACAGGGGAATATGAAATCAAGGGTAACTTAACAGTGCTTAAAAGTTTTGTAGCATAGGGGGATTACAATGAAGACATTACAAATACCAGTAGGGATTTCGGCAAGACACTTACATTTATGCCAAGAACATCTTGAAGTGCTTTTTGGAGAAGGAGCGCAGCTCCATCCGATTAAAACACTTATGGGTGGTCAATATGCAGCAGATGAACGTGTAACAGTCGTAGGTAATGCAGGCCGTAAACTCGAAAATGTACGTGTTTTAGGACCTCTTAGAGGAGCAACACAAGTTGAGATTTCTAAAACAGATGCTATGTTCTTAAAGGTAGAAGGTGTACTTAGGGATTCAGGAGATATTGAAGGGACACCAGGTGTAACACTGATTGGACCAAAAGGTGAAGTAACTCTTGAAACAGGATGCATTGTAGCTAAAAGACATATTCATATGTCACCTGAAGATGCTAAGAATTTTGGACTTGAAGATAAAGCACGTATTTCAGTAGAACTTGAGGGTGAAAGAGGCGGTATGATGCACAATGTGCTTGTACGCGTTGATCCTACTTTTACACTTGAAATGCATATTGATACAGATGAAGCTAATGCCTTTGAGGTAAAATCAAATCAAGTCATTAACTATACAGTAGAATAAAGAGAGTAAAAAAAGACCTAGGAGGCGTGTGAAGTGCTTCCTAGGTCTTTTTCGATATTAATAAAGTTGTGTAATAAAGTATCCATAGTCTTCAAATGTATTTTTGATAAGATGAATGTGTTCTGGACCATTTGTCTCAACAGTTACTTCGAGAAGAACATTTTTGAAACGGTTACGTGCTTTAAATTGATTATGATCAAGATTTACAACATTGGCATTAATGCTACTTAAGATTTTAGAAACTTCAAGAAGTTGACCAGGTGTATTAGGAAGCTCTACTGTGAAGCAGAAGAGGCGTCCACGAGATACAAGACCACTGCGGATAAGGGCAGAAATAGTAAGCATATCAATATTACCGCCGCTAATAATAGCAGCAACTTTTTTGTTTTTGAAGTTTAATTTTTTAAGTGCCGCAAGAGAAGCCGCTCCGGATGTTTCAGCAAGTAATTTATGTTTTTCAGTCAGTACAAGAAGACTATCTACAATAGCACTATCTTTAACTGTAATAATGTCATCAACATATTCTTTTATGTAAGAGAAAGTTAAGTCTCCTGGTGTTTTTACAGCAATACCTTCAGCAATAGTATCTACACGGTCAAGGGATGTAAGTTTACCCGCTTTAAAGCTACGTTCCATAGCATTAGCGCCTTCTGCTTGAACCCCAATAACTTTAATGTTTGGATTGATAGATTTTGCATAAAGGGCAACACCACTGATCAATCCACCCCCGCCAATAGGGCAAAGGATAGCATCAAGATTTGGGAGTTCTTCTAAAATTTCAAGACCTACTGTACCTTGTCCATAAATAATATCTGGGTCATTGAAAGGATGAATAAACGTTGCACCTTTTTCTTGTTCGATACGACAAGCTTCTTTAAAAGCATCATCATAGCAACTTCCAGTTAGAACCACATTACCGCCAAAGTCTTTAGTAGACTGTACTTTTAAATAAGGTGTTGTCTCTGGCATAACAATAGTGGAGTCTACATGGCTTAAAGTAGCTGCATAGGCAACGCCTTGTGCATGATTACCAGCAGATGAACATACAACACCTTTTTCTTTTTCTTCTTCAGAAAGACTTCTGATTTTATTTAGGGCACCACGGATTTTATAGGCACCTGTCACTTGAAGATTTTCACATTTTAAATATACCTGATTGCCACTTAAATTAGAAAAGACTGGACTATAGAGAAGCGGTGTCTTAATAACAACATCTTTTATATTCTCACGTGCATCTTGAACTAATTTTGCATACATAATGAGCACCTCATTTCAGAATAGAAAATTACTTTTTCATTATAAAACAATCTTACTCATTGTACAAATAAATAATACGAATGAATAAGGAAATATATAAATAAGTAAAAATAAATAACAAATATCAAAAAATATAATTATAAAGATAATTGTGAATAAATGCCTGGATTATTGCAGTGTTTAAACTTAAGATATAATAAATAAAATATATTTTGTATATAAATTTAAAAGGCTAGTGTGAAAAGATTATCTATATAAACTACAAGCTTTCTTGGATATAGGTTTTAAAATGGACTTTGGGGAATTTGTGTCTATTATGGAGGCATCGGGTTGTGGGAAGACTACCTTTCTTTCTATTTTAGGATGTTTGGATTAAGCTTTTAATTGGCTGCCGAAACTTACTCTATTAGAGAATGGGGGTATGGAGGAGTAAAGCCGAGAGAGCGGCGTAAGCTTGCACTAGGAGCATTAGAAAAAATAGGCCTTAGTGATAGAATTAAAAATAAGCCTAATAAAATTTCAGGAAGCAGAAACAAAGAGTAGCGGTTGCACGAACCTGAAATTGCTTCCTATACAAAGAGAAAAGTGGGCCTACTATTACCGATGAAAAACTTTACCAAATTAAACTAAAGTAAAGAAATACACATAGAATTTACATCGGAAATTTATAATGAAAGTTGCCCAGAAGGGAATTAAAACATAGAAAGTACGTTTGACAATTTTGTAACCATCAACTATAGTAGAGGGCATGTTAAGCTTTCTAATATATGGGAATTTTGATTTAAATATAAGGAGGACATTATGAAAATTAAAAAAAAGCTAGTTGTTGCCATAGGCGCAACACTTATTGTATTAGTAATGGGGATGAGTTTATTAGGAACCCAAAATAAAGGTCCTGTTTTAATAGGAGATCCACAAGGACAACTTGTTAATGTAGAAAAAGCTATTGAAGCAGACATTCAAACAAAGATATCTGCAACAGGTATGGTAAAAGCTGATAAAAACGAAACAGTATTGGCGCAGCTCAATACGCAAGTTGAAAAAATAAACGTTGAAGTAGGTGATTTTGTTAAAAAGGGTGATGTACTTCTTACATATGAACAAGAAACGAAAGAAAATCTTCAAAGAGATTTAGAGAAATTAGATCTTCAGATACAAAGTAGTAAGATTTTATTAAATCAGATGCAAAGTGCAAGTAAACAATCTATAATGGGAGCTGAGACAGCTGTTGCCAATGCAGAAAAAAATATTCTAGATTTAGAAGATAGTATTAAGAGTATAGAAACTTCTTTAGAGATTTCAAAGAAGAGTTTAGAAAAAGTACAAAATAATTATGATGTAACAAAACAGCTTCATAGTGAGGGACTAGCTGCTAAAACAGAGTTAGATGATGCAGAGCAGGCACTTATGAATGCAAAAGATCAAGTGAATTCTCTAGAAACAAAAATTCAGTCTACAAAGAAAAGTTTAGAGACGGCTAAAATGCAGCAGGAAAGTGCACAGTATGATTTAGATGTCTTATTAAATAAAGTAGAAGACCAAACAAAGTTAGAGAATATAGCAGTTAAACAAAATGAGATTGCATCTTTAACCCTTCAAAAACAGGCACTTTTAGAGCAGTTAGAAAAAGCTGCTGTAAATGTGATTGCACCAATGGATGGTGTGATTTCAGAAGTGAAGGTACAAGATGGCAGTTATGTAGCACCAGGGGCAGAGCTTGTAAAAATTATTAACCCAGACCAATTAGTAGTAAAAGCTGAAATTTCACCTTATTATGCAGCACAACTTGAAACAGGGCTTAAAGTAGCAGTGAAGTACAATGGTTCTACAACTGTAGAGACAGAGGGAACAGTTTCTATGGTTTCTCCAGTGGCTGTACAAAAATCAGCGCAGGATAAAAGTGCAACAAGTACAGCTATTCCGATAGAAGTAGCACTTGATAGTAGTAAAGGTCTTAAAGAAGGATTAACTGTAGACCTTAAAATCATTACTTCAGATGTAAAAGATGTTATAGCAGTACCTCTTCTTGCAACCATGACAGATAAAGAAGATAATAATTACCTCTTTGTAGTAGGGGAAGACGGTAAGCTTTCAAAACGAATGGTTAAACAAGGTGCAGCAGATAATCAGTATGTACAAGTAAGTGATCTAGAAGTTGGAGATATTGTAGTAACAAACCCGACAGAAGCACTTGAGGATGGTATGAGTGTAAGATATCTGCCATTTGAAGAAGCAGGTGAGCAAAATGATTCAAATTGAAAAAATGAATAAAATTTATAAAAACGGTAAGATGGAATTACAAGCTTTATTTGATGTAGATCTTAAAGTAAATCCAGGGGAGTTTGTGTCTATCATGGGTACATCAGGTTCTGGCAAGACAACCTTCCTTTCTATATTAGGTTGTTTAGACCAGGCCACAGAGGGCACTTATATTTTAGATGGTGTTAATGTTTCTGAAATGCACGATAAAGATTTTTCTAAACTACGTAATGAAAAGATAGGCTTTGTTTTTCAGGCTTTTAATCTATTACCTAAGTTGACTATTTTAGAAAACGTAGAAATACCTCTTATGTATGGTGGTGTTAAACCAAAAGAAAGAAGAGAGCGTGCAACAGAAGCATTAGAGAAAGTAGGTCTTGGTCATCGTCTTAAACATAAGCCTAATGAAATTTCTGGGGGGCAAAAACAAAGGGTAGCCATTGCACGTGCCCTTGTTAATAATCCGGCCATTCTTTTTGCAGATGAGCCTACAGGAAATTTAGATAGTAAATCAAGTGTAGAGATTATGAAAATTTTCCAACAGCTTAATGATGAAGGGGCTACTATTGTTATGGTTACGCACGAACCTGAAATTGCTGCCTATACAAAGAGAAAAGTTGTCTTTAGAGATGGACGTATTATTGCAGATGAAAAACTTGACCAGATTAAACTAGACTAAGGAGGAGAGGGTTATGAATTTAATAGAATGTATTAAGAGTGCAATGAACCAGCTCCTTGGTAATAAAATGAGGACCTTCCTTACTATGCTTGGTATGTTTATAGGAATCGGCTCTGTTATTATGGTACTTGGGCTAGGTGCAGGTGTAAAAGATTTAATGATGAGTACTTTTGATGCTATTGGAAAAGGTACTGTTATGATTAATGTAAAAGATGGCAGACCAGAAAATATGCTTAACCAATCAGATCTTGAGGCTATCCGTGAAATGCAAGAAGTTGAAGATGCTGTATTTGTAGGCGAGAACTGGATGACAAGTATCAAGGACTATAAGAAAGAAGATAAATGGATTTATTTCGCAGGTGCACCTTATAATATATCTATTGTACAGGATGTAGAGATTACAGCAGGGCGTATGTATGCAGAATCTGAGGAGCTGGCAAAGGCCAATGTATGTGTTGTTTCAGATACTTATGCCAAAGTGATCTTAGGCAGCGATACACCAAGTGATGCAATAGGTAGAATGCTTGAACTTGATATTGCAGGCGAAAAGCATGAGTTTGAAATTGTAGGAATTAAGAAGGAAATGAGCTTTCCTGGAATGCCAGAAGAGATGATGCCGCTTATTGCTTATATTCCTTTCCATACGATGGATCAAATTACTAACTTTGGAGATTTAAGAAGCTATACGGGTGGTTTTAAAGTTAAGGAAGAATACAATCCAAATGAAGTAGCTTATCAGGTAAGTAGACTCCTAGACAAGAGACATAATACTCAAAATGGCTATCAAACTCAAAGTGCGAGTAGTATGTTAGATCAAATGAATACAGTTATGAGTGTTGTAACAGGTTTCATCAGTTTTGTAGCTGCTATATCCCTAGTAGTAGGCGGTATTGGGATTATGAATATTATGCTTGTAACTGTTAAGGAACGTACAAGGGAAATTGGTGTACGTAAGGCTGTAGGGGCAAGTAATAAAGAAATTTTAAGACAATTCCTAGTAGAGGCTGTTATACTGACATTATTAGGTGGTATAATAGGGATGTTATTAGGTTATGTAGGAGCAGTGGCGTTAGGGAATGCCTTTGGTATTACTATTAGCTTAACTTCAGACATGATTTTATTTGCAGTAGGAACATCGAGTGCTATTGGTATTATTTTTGGAGTATATCCAGCGCGCCAAGCTGCAAAGCTTGATCCTGTAGAAGCACTTAGATATGAATAGGAGGGGAAAAATGGATACTAGAAAGATTATGGCCTGCTTACTTGGTGCAACTTTGATGGTGGGAGCGAATAACTTTACATATGCCAAGGAAGTCAAAGAGGAAAAAATTCTTACGCTTAAAGAAGCTGTAAATAAAGCACAATCTAAAAGTCTCCAGCTTCGTATAACAGAAAGAAATACAGAACTTGCTAAAGAAAATGCAGAGATGGCCTATTTACAGGGCGGTTATTATGCATATGATAGCAAAAATGTAGATTATCAATATACACAAAAACAGCAAGGTGTCATTAAAGACCAAGTTGCATTAAGTGTTACAAATCTTTATGAAGATATTATTTTAAGTGAAAAAAAATTAGATAATTTAAGTGCAAGTTTACAGCTTTGGGAAAAACAAAATATGAAAGATCAGATTGAGTTTGATAGAGGGCTTAAAAGTAACCTTTATATGCAACAAAAGGAGCTAGAACATCAACAGTCTCTTCAGAGTAAAGCAGATCTTGAAAAGCAGCTTGAACTTAAGTATATGCAGCTTGGCAATATGGTAGGGCTAACTATGAAGTACTATACGCTTGAAGAGCCAGAACTTGTTTTTGAGCCTTATAGAGATGTGGCTCATTTAGATAGTTTTGCTTCTAGCAAAGCTGAGGACCATGTGGCACTTTGGAAAGCAACGGAAGAATTACGCGTTGCATTAGAAACACCTATTTTTACACAAGACTATATGACTGTGATTACCATGAAGGCTAACCGTGAAACAGCAAAAGATAATCAGAGACTTACAAAAGAAAATCTAGAAAAGTCCATTCGTGAAATTTATGTGCAAGTGAAACAATTAGAATCTCAATATAACCTTTTAGTAAGCCAACTAGAGCTTAAAGAAAAAGAACTTAAGGTGAATGAGCTATACTTAGAAAGAGGCATGATTTCTAATCTGCAATATGAACAGAGTAAAATAGCTTATGATAAAGCAAAGCTAGAGCTTGATCAAGTGATAAGTCAGCATAATCAACTTAAATATCAGTTGGATCATCCACATCTTATTCCAGCTGTATAAAAGTTAAAAGATAGTTATACAAGGTATAACTATCTTTTTTTATTATCTTACAAACAGTTAATATTGTGTTAAAAATTATTAGGCATAATACAAATATCTACAATGAGATAGAGGGGATACATATGTTGCATTATTATCTTACAAAAGAATTAACCGTAGTGGAAGTTGTAGCTAAACTAAAGAATCAGCTTAAAGAGGAAAATATTTTAAGCGTAGGTTGCAATAAAAAAGGGAGAGCTTTTGTAGAGACAGACTGGTATATTTATGAAGTGAATGTAAAAGGGGATTGTTACACACTTTCAGTCATGTGGTCAAAGTCCAAGAAGCCGTTTTTAATTGCAGGTATTTTGACTGTTTTATTTTTAATGTTTTTTGTAGGAGGGCTTATTACTGATTTTATGGTTATTACAATTTTGTGTAGTTTAGGACTTGTTAATGTATTTAAACGTACAGAAATCAGGAAGATGAAGCTAGCTATTGAACGTGTACTTAGTGAAAGTTAAGTCTATAAAAAATTAAAGGAGTCAGTCATGAAAATCAAAAGGTATGCTATAGGGCTTATCAGTCTAATATTTATAGTGCTGACGAGTGCTTGTTATCTTTTCTTTAGCAAACATCAGTCACGTTATTCCCCTAAAGGAGAGCCTATACATGAAGAACAGACTATAGTACAGGAACAAACTATAACAGGTGAGGAAAGCGAATATTTCTTTGCGTTTGCTAAAAAAGCATTAGAAACTTATTTTGAAGAAGATTTAGCTATTATAGATCCTGCTATAAGAAGTATTCAAACAGATGGCTTACAAAAATATTTTATTACATTAGATAGCATAGGTATTGATAATGAGTATAATGTAGACATTTATCATTACTATATGGTAATTCATAGAAATCCAGAGGATAAGCTTTATGTAATGCCTTTTGGTATAGAGGTTGTAAAAGGTGAAGTAGATAAAGTAAGGCAAGACCTTCTTACAAGTATGCTTAAATCTGTTAATGGATGGGGACTTGAACATGAGAAAACATGGGAAAGATGGCAGGATGTTATGGTGAATATGAACTATAAAAATGCAGAATCACGGCAAGGACGTATGCATACTACAGAAACTATCTTTTATGTCCAAAGCCTAATTTGTTTTATTAATGAGTATATTACCAACATGCCAGATGAAGCTTTTATGCAAATTAGTAAGGATGGACTTTATCAAAAAGTACTAGATTTTGAAATAAAGAGCATTACAGATGTGAATCAGCATGAAGAAAGTTATGCCATAGTAGAAGGAACGGTGCGCGTTTATGAAAAAGAGCGTATTCATGATTATCAAGTTGAGATGACTTATAAGATAAAAAGAAATAGAGATAGAAGTTTTACCGTTGTTCATCAAATGGGGCAAGTTAAATAAAAAACTAGATTTTATGACTGTTTTTAGGTAAGATGTTAATAAGAAGATACATTTAAGATGGAAGGAATGTATATATGCAAGTGAAGAAAAAAGTCATTATAGGTAGTGTCATTGTACTTGCTTTCCTATTAATCACATGGGCAGTTATAATGAGAAAGCCTATAAAAGACATTATCATAGAAGAAGAGATAACAGATTTACCACAAAAGCCAAGGGTTTCTCTTGATACATATATGCCAATTATAAAAGATACTATGTGGATTTATGAAGATTCTACTACACCTTATGTGCCTATAAGTGTATGGGTTGATTTTATTAAGGATAATATTATTCAGATTAGATTTAAACAAGGTGATAAGATTACTGCAAAAGTTTTTATAGAGGAAGAGGAAGCCATTTATGAAGTGGCTACCGTAGAGGATGCAACGATTAAGCAGGATTATACCACACTTAGACAATATAATAATATTATCATGAAATTGCCGATAGAAGTAGGAAGTAGTTGGATAATGTCTGATCATTCTATTCGTACTATTACACAAACAGATGAAGTATATGAAACAGAGTTAGGTGAACAAACAGGTATAGAGATGACTACGAGACATGAGGATTATACTATTACAGAGACTTTTGTAGAAAAGATAGGACTCTATTCAATAAAATATGAAACCCCTCAGAAAACAAGAACGATTCAGTTTTCAGAAATGATTTCCAATAAACCTCAAGAAGAGGTAGTAGAGCTTTATTTAATGAATAAAGCGACGGGAAAAATGGAGACTGTTTTTGAAAAGGTAGCTGTTATGACGAATGAGGAACCTAAACATTTCTTAACAGATTTATTAAAAAAAGCACCTAATGAAGATTATCTCATAGATATTTCAAATGGAGCTATTATCAATAAGCTTTTTTTAGATGAAGAAGAAGCTTGTTTATATGTAGAGATGAGTGAAGATTTTATAGATCCTCAGTATAGTAAGACAGAAGAAGAAAAAATCATAACAAGTTTAGTAAATACATTAGGACATTATTACAATGCAGAATATGTTGTCATGACAGTTGAAGGTGAAGCATATCCTTTAAAGAGTCCGTTAAATGATATTAATGGACGTATCAAAGTGAAAGACTCATTTTACTAAGGGGGAAAGCTGTTGAGGAAACATATTTTATTAATGGGATTTATGGTTTTCATATGGGTTCTAAGTAGTAGATTAACGTATGCTACAGAACCCTTTTTTGTATCTTTAGGGAGTGTTCAATCTTATACGGTACCTTATGCGGAGCAAAATACCTTATTACTTTCACGAGATGGTAGCTATGCTACTAAGGTACAAAAAGGAAGCCGTATTACAAAGCCTGGTACATATTATTTAAGTCAATTAGAATCAGATACACTTAAGGGAATAACAAAATTTCAAATTCCCTATAACATGAATCAAAATGAGTGGCGCATAGATAGTGAAAAGGAACTGACTGAAATACTTAAGTATACGCTTGAAAATTATAAGGAAAAAATCACAATTAAGTTTAATAAGGGTAGCTATACGATCAATCAGATGAATGAAGTCATTTATAAAGTCTTAGATGAACTGATGGTAACTTATCCTAAAGTAACATATGTAAGTTATAAGCTCACAAGCTATGGTAATAAAGCGCCTAAAATTTTATTAGAATTTACTTATGCACTGCCTCAAATTCCTACTTTGAAGCAGTATGATAAAAATACAGATCAGAAGATAGAACAACTTATTAAACAGCTTATTCAGCCGGGTATGAAAGACTATGAAAGAGAATGGGTATTAGGTGATTACCTCATTAAAAATATTATTTATGCAAAGCAGGAGACTCATTTAAATCATACTATGCAGGGTGCCATAACAGAGGGGAGAGCTGTGTGTGATGGTTATGCAAAAAGTTATATGTATTTACTTAATAGTATAGGCATTCCAACACAGTTTGTAACAGGTGTGGCAGATAACATTCCTCATGCATGGAATTTAGTTAAGCTTATAGATGGTTATTACCATGTAGATTTAACATGGGCTGACTTAGAAGAAGACCATATAGGCAACTTTTATAATTACTTTAATGAGACAGATACATATATGGAATTAACCCATATATGGGAAAAAGGGCATTTTCCAAAGGCAGAAGGGAAAAAGTATTTGTCTATCTATTTACCTATACCTAGAGAGGGGATTTATAAGGTGAGTTCTCAAAAGGAGTGGCAAGCATTGAAAAAACAGCTTGGTCAGGATGGCTTAAAAGAGGCTAATATTATTTTCTATAATGTGGGTGAGGAGCGTTGGTCTATAGAATCTGTTTTAGATAGTATTTTAAAAGTAGAGCAGGCAGCTATTACTTATTCAGCCTATTATAAATACGATAGCTTAATTATTAATTACAAAGGCCACTAAAAAAAGAGGTGTAAACACCTCTTTTTTTAGTGGCCCCAATTTCCTTTGGCATGGCAAAATGGACACTCAATTTCACTGTCAGGCTTAGTGCTCAGATTAAGCAGAGCAGTACTTGGATAGTAAGCATCACTTGAGTAAGCAAAAGGGTCAATAGCATTAGAGAGATATTCAGGACCATAGAGATCATAGCCACAATTTTTACAACGTAAATAATTTGCCATTTGCATCACCTCGTCTCTAAAGTAAATCTCTTATTTATAGGATGTCCAGAATTTAGCAGTCTATGCATTTCTAGATTTTGGAAGGATAGAAAGAATAAAATCTCACATCCTAATAAAGAGATATAAGAACGAAGGAGAGATAAAATCATGAAAAAGTTTTCAGCAAAAATGCTTTGTGGTGTAATGGCATGGAGTTTGGTTATTAGTCCAATCTTTGCGTGTACAGCAGCTCCAAAAGCAGATGTAAGTAAACCTGTACCTAATCAAAATTCTTCTACTTATTGTGAATGTATGATAGCAAGTGCCCAGAAAGCACCAGAACAAAAATCTAAAGAAACAGAAGAGGCTGGTACTCGTGCAAAATGTGGAAGTAACAAACCTATTTCGAAGCCAGAGACAAGTAAGCCAGCAGCACCAGTAAAACCAGAAACATGTAAGCCAGCAGCACCAGTAAAACCAGAAACATGTAAGCCAGCAGCACCAGTAAAACCAGAAACATGTAAGCCAGCAGCACCAGTAAAACCAGAAACATGTAAGCCAGCAGCACCAGTAAAACCAGAAACATGTAAGCCAGCAGCACCAGTAAAACCAGAAACATGTAAGCCAGCAGCACCAGTAAAACCAGAAACATGTAAGCCAGCAGCACCAGTAAAACCAGAAACATGTAAACCAGCAGCGCCAGTAAAACCAACACATAATAAACCTGCTACAGATAATGAATCTACACAAAATACTTTCGTTATTGATAACTTCAAAGTTATTCAAGGTGCACTTCAAAAATTAGGGGTACAACCAGAAGAATTAGAAGGCATGATTAAAGAAGGTAAGAAATTACCTGAAGTACTTGAACTAAAAAATATTCCTGTAGCTAAATTTAAAAAGGCTCTTTTAAAACAATACTATGCAGCTATTAATGAAGGTGTAAAAAATAAACAAATTACAAAAGAAGAAGCTAAAATGTTAAGAGCTGCAATTAAAGAAAAAGTCATGTCATGGCTTCAAACGAAATAGAATGCTTGACAAAAAATAAAAAATACTTTAAACTTCCATAAGTTTAAAGTATTTTTTTATACATAGGAGAGAGAAAATGATTCAATTTATGAAAGACATGATAAAAGATAAGCCATTTTTAAAAATGCTATTTGTACTTGCTATTCCAATCGTTATTCAAAATCTTATTAGTTCATCCCTCAATATGATTGATACCTTAATGATTGGAAGACTAGGAGAAGGTGAAATAGCAGCAGTGGGGCTAGCTAATCAGCTCTTCTTGCTCATCATTACAGGACTTACAGGAATTTGTGCAGGTGCAGGGGTGTTTATTTCTCAATATTGGGGGAAAAAAGACCTTGTGAATATAAAGAGAATGCTAGGGCTTGCACTAACAGTAGGAAGTATCTATGCCCTAGTTATTACTGTATTTGTACAATGTTTTCCAAGTCAATCTATAGGTTTCTTTAATAAAGATCCTAAAATTTTAGAATTAGGAACAGTTTACCTTCAAATTGTATCTATCAGCTATATTTTTACAGCCATTACTTTTGCCTATAGTTTTGCACTAAGATGTATAGGGCGTACACAGCTCCCTATGGTTGCAAGTGGTATTGCAGTAGCCATTAATGTCATTTTTAATACAGTGTTTATTTTTGGTTTAGGAGAATTCATTCCGGCTATGGGTGTAGCAGGTGCAGCCTTAGCAACTTTACTTGCACGTATTATAGAGACTGTTTTCATTATAGTAGGTGTATATAAAATGAAGTACGAATTAGCAGCCCATATCAAAGAACTCTTACCTATTCCACGTGAGCTTATGGAAAGGGCAGCAAAACCTATGCTTGCTATTACAGGTAATGAAATATGTTGGGGGCTAGGGAGTGTTGTCTATACTAAAGCCTATGGGCATATTGGTTATGAAGCGGTAACGAGTGTACAGATTGTAAATACAATAACTAATTTCTTCTTAGTTGTTATTTTCGCTCTAGCTTCTGCAGTATTGACTATTGTAGGTAATGCTATAGGTGAAGGGGATGTGCCAAAAGCTAAGCTTTATGCAAAGCGTATTATTGTATTATCAATGGGGATAGGTATTTTAATCTGCCTAGGGATTATTTTACTTGCACCTTTTATTGTAAGCTGCTTTAATGTGACGCCTGAAGTAGCTCATGTAACGGTTAATATTCTGCTTATTAATGCCGTTATTATTATTCCTAGGGTTTTTACTATTGTTATGATTATGGGGATTTTCAGAGGGGGTGGAGATACAAGATATTCCCTTATACTTGAATCTTCTACAATGTGGCTTATTGGTGTGCCTTTATCCTTTATTGGTGCTTATCTCTTAGGATTTAGACTAGAGTATGTAGTAGCTATGATTATGATGGAGGAATTAGTAAAATCTATATTCTGTATGGTGCGCTTTAAGTCATCTAAGTGGATACATAATATGGTTGAACATTAAGAATAGAAAAGTTATAATAAAATCATACTATTTGTTAAAATTTAGACTATTAGGGGTGGGTCTATGGAAATCAAGGTATGTGTAGGTAGTGCTTGTTATGTAAAGGGATCACATGAAGTGATTGAAACACTTCAGGAACTTATTAAAGTGTATGGGTTAGAAAAGCAAGTTGTTTTAAAAGCAGCTTTTTGTTTAGGCCATTGTACAGAGGCTGTATCCATACAGATAGGGGATGTAATCTATGGTGTACCTAAAGAAGAAGTGGCAACTTTCTTTAAAGAACAGGTGTATAGGAGGATTCAATCATGCAAGTAATGAATTTCTCGAGCACAAACTGTAAAAACTGCTATAAATGTGTAAGGACTTGTGCTGTTAAAGCTATAGAAGTTAAAGATGATAAAGCACATATTATCACGGAAAGATGCGTAGCTTGTGGGCATTGTCTAGTAGTGTGTCCACAGAATGCCAGAGACGTAAAATCGAGTTTAGAAAGTGTGAAGAAAGCTTTAGAAGAAAAGCGCAGGGTAGTCGTTTCACTAGCACCTTCTTACAGGGCTTACTTCGAAGAAAGTGGTAAGTTTATTGCGGCACTTAGGCGATTTGGATTTGATCAAATAGAGGAGACTGCAGTAGGAGCAGAAGTAGTCTCTAGGGCCTATGAGGATTATATCCATCAAACAGATAAGACTGAGCTTATTACGACGTGTTGCCCTTCTACAGTAAGGCTTATAGAAAGGTATTACTCTGATCTTATGGATACCATGATCCCGATTGTATCACCTATGATTGCGCATGGTCGTATGATTAAAGAGCAGTGTAAAGAAGCTTATACGGTCTTTATAGGACCTTGTATTTCTAAAATATGTGAAGCACTCAGTGATGAGCTTGAAGGGGATATTGATGCTGTTTTAACCTTTGATGAAATGCTACATTGTTTTAATGAAAAAGGTATTGATTATAGGAACCTTGAGCCTGAAAGTCCAAGTCAGATAGGCACCTTAAGGGGAAGCAAATATCCTGTAGTCGGAGGCGTTTTAAATGGCATTAGACCGACTTTGGAAGAGAAACACTTAGAAGTACTTCGTGTGCATGGCATGGAGAATTGTAAAGAGGTTCTTAATGACTTAAGAGCAGGTAAGCTTAAGAACGTATGCATTGAAATGAATATTTGCAGTGAAAGTTGTATTGCAGGTCCAGGAGGGCATAATCAGGAAGGTAGTGTATTTACAAGGCTAAGTGCCATCCAGAAATTTATGAGAAAGCCTGTATGTGAAGGTGTAGCAATTAAGGCATATGATCCTCAAGTTTCCTTTGAACGTACTTTTAAGAATAAGCAGGTGGAGGTTTATACGGCTACCGAGCAGCAGATTAAGCAGGTTTTTGAGACAATGGGTAAATATGAGAAAAGTGATGAGCTAAACTGTGGGGCTTGTGGGTATGAAACTTGCCGTGACAAAGCTATTGCAGTACTTCATGGTATGTCCCAAATAGATATGTGCTTGCCTTATACACGTAGTATAGCAGAAAGACTAAGTAATGAGATTTTCTATAATTCCCCTAACAGTATTTTATTACTAGATAGACACTGCAGATTACTTGATATGAATCCAAGCGGGGAAGTCTGCTTTGGTTACAAGACAGAACTTATGAAAGGTAAAGATATTCAAATTATGATGGATAAAACACCTTTTGAAACGGCACTTAAAGAGAAGGTTTCATTAGGTAAAGAGAAAATAGAACTCCCTACATATGATTTGATAGCCTATAGAGATATTATTTATTTAGAAAAGCAGCAGGCTCTTCTCGTTATTTTTGCAGATGTGACAGATGAAGAAAAACGTAAAAAAGAAGTTTCTACTTTAAAGGGAAATACTTTAGATGTGACTCAGTCCATTATTGATAAACAGATGCGTGTTGCCCAGGAAATAGCCAGCCTCTTAGGGGAGACAACAGCTGAGACAAAAGTAGCGATTATGAAGCTAAAGAAGGTATTAAGTGAGGAAGGTGACTGCTGATGTCTTATTCGATAGATGTAGCGAAATGCAGCATGAACAAATATCAGGAAGAGTTGTGCGGGGATCATGTAGAAACCATTAAAACGAAAGATGGCATGATTGTGGTTCTGTCAGATGGACTAGGAAGTGGTGTAAAAGCTAATATACTAGCGACCCTTACTTCTAAAATAGCCATTACTATGTTAAAAGAAGGCGCCAGTATTGAGGATACCATCTGTACTATTGCAAGTACCTTACCTGAGTGTCAGGTAAGAAAGTTGGCTTATTCTACCTTTACCATTGTAGACCTTAAAAATAATGGAGATGTTTATATGGTAGAATATGATAATCCTCCCGTTTTTTATTATCGAAAAGGTAGTCCACTTTCTATCCATAAAGAAAAGCGTACTATTAATAATAAAGTTATTTATGAAAGCAATTTTAAAATGAGAGTAGGAGATACGCTGGTAATCATCAGTGATGGTGTAGTTCATGCAGGGGTAGGGATGACCCTTAATCTAGGATGGCAGTGGGAGCATATTGACCAGTATTTACAAGACCTAGTAGTTGTAGAACAAGATGCCTTATGTATAGCAAGAGATTTACTAGGAGTATGTGAAAATCTTTATGACAATAGACCAGGAGATGATACAACTGTTGTAGCAATCAAGCTTAAAGAGGCTACTTACCTAGACTTATTTACTGGTCCACCGAAAGATAGACAAAGTGATGAAAAAATGATCGAAATCATTAAGCATGCAAAAGGTAAAGTAGTCCTATGTGGAGGAACAACGGCTAATATTGTAGCAAGAGAGTTAGATGAATCTATTATGATTGACTTAGAACATTATACACCTAAGGTTCCACCTATGGGGTATATGAAAGGAATTGACCTGGTGACAGAAGGTTTACTGACACTTAATGCTACAAAAGAACATTTAGAAAAATATTTAATAGAGAAACAAAAAGGACTAGTTCCTGAAAAAATAATGGGACTAGATGGTGCTTCACGTTTAGCAAGGCTTTTAATAGAGGATAGTACTTTTGTTACATGTTGGGTAGGTCAGGCTATTAATCCTGCACATCAGAATCCAGATTTCCCGGAAAATTTTAATTTAAAAAATGCAGTTATGCATGAAATTGTGAAATTGCTCAAACAAATGAATAAAGAAGTAGAAGTCTATTATTTATAAGAACTATAAAAGATAGGATAGTCCTTTAATAAAGGCATAACAGCCTAAGGGACTATCCTATTTTATTAGCGCATAAGCTCTAGAAAATCATCTTCATTTAGAAAGACAATCTTTTGACCACGCTCTATAAGCATCATGGCACGTCTAAGCTTAGTACTCATTTGCGCAGGTGTAAGCATATGCACATTTTTCATGCCTGTAACGACAATACTAGTTTTGAGTGTGACAGAAGGACTGTAGTCACCACCGCAGCGTTCAACAAGTGAGATGGCTTCACTTCTTGATAAAGAGGAAAGTGAACCAGTAAAGGCTACAATTTTATCCTTGAAAAAGTCCGTTGTACAAGAGTAATAATCTAATTTAGGCTGAGCGGATGCGTTATAGATGTTCTGAGAAGTCACGCCGCCTCCATTTGTGCCACAGGCATTATATCCCCCTGGAAACAGTTTGCCTAATTTAAAGCCTACTGCAGCTGCTATGGCATTGATATCATGAAGCTGAAGTTCCTTAGAGATATTCATAAGGATATTGGCACAAGCTGATGCATCGGCACCTGCATGGTGATGAGTAAAGCTATAACCTAGATGTTGATTAACCGTATTTAACTTAGCATTTTCAAGATAAGAATAAAAGTGTCTAGACATAACCATAGTGCAACAATAATCAAAGGTTGGAAAAGGTATACCATAAAGTGTAAGGGTTTGCCTAAGTACACTTATATCAAAAGCGGCATTATGAGCCACTACTAATCTATCCTCTAGAAAAGGACGTATTTCTTCCCAGAGTGCATCAAACTCTAGTGCATTTCTTACATCTCCTTCACGGATACCATGAATCCATATATTCATAGGGCTAAAACGCATCTCTTTAGGACGGATGAGCCAATATTTCTCAAGTATAATTTGGCCCTTTTCGACTACAGTAATCCCAAGTGAACAAGGGCTATTACGTTTTTCGTTTGCTGTTTCAAAGTCTATTGCAGTAAAGTTCATTTTAACCTCCTTAATTATGCAATTTCTTCTAGTGTAACCTATATAAGCTCAATCACATCTCGATATAGGAATTTTTCATTGAGGGACTGAAGAAATATTTTAGCATAGTATTAAGCATGTTATAAAGGATAGATTAAAATATGCAAAGCAAAATATGGAATCTATAAAAATAGGGAACTTTAGTTTTTTTTTATGCGTCTTATACTTATCAAATAAAGTAAAAAGCTAGGAGATGACGTGATGAAACTGACAAAAAAATTATAGGATTTATGCTTATAGCTTCTTTAGGAGGAGCAGTAGTAGGATGTAGTTCTTCAAATAATACACAAGAACAAGATATAGTAGCATCTGTACCAGAGCAAGAAGAAAGTGCTCCAGAGGATGAAAAGACAGAAGATGAAGTAACAGATGAAAAGAGTCAACCTGAAGGAGAAGAAAAGACAGAAGAGGTAAAAGTTGAAGAAGATACAAAAACAGATTCTAATAAGGAAGAAGTAAAACAGGAAGAGGAGAAAAAGCCAGAAACGACTAAACCTGTAGAGAAACCGGCAGAACAGCCAGCACAAAAAACTGAAACGACTAAGCCAGAGGCAAACAAGCCAGTAGCTAAGCCAGAGCAAAAACCAGAGGTAAAGCCGGAAGTTAAGCCAGAAGTTAAGCCAGAAGTTAAACCAGAACAAAAACCAGAAACTGAAAAGCCGGTGGAGACACCATCAATGAGTGCTTCAGAATTGTATAGTAAAGTAGTAACAAGTGATATGGAATTACCATCTTTACTGGAGATGGATAGCAGTTTCTTTGCTGATACTTATGGAATTGATACTTCTATCTTAAAAAGTTATAAAGTACAAATGCCAATGATGATGGTACATGCTTCAGAAATTGCAGTATTTGAGTTAAAAGATGCAGGTGATGCATCAAAGGTTATAACTGGAATCAATAAGCGTATAGAAGGACTTAAGGCACAATGGGGTTCTTATCTTCCAGATCAGTTAGAACTGGTAAATAATTATAAAACAGCAACAAAGGGAAATTATGTGATTTTCGTAGTCAGTGAATATGCAGACACAATTATTAGCAACTTTAATACAAATGTCATATAAGGTGGTAAGGCACTATGGTATTTAGTAGCTTATTATTTCTTTTTATCTTTTTACCTCTATTTTTAATGATTTATTACGTAGCACCTAAGAGGTTACGTAATTTCATCTTGTTTATAGCCAGTCTTATTTTCTATGCATGGGGAGAGCCAGTCTATGTGCTGATTATGATTTTTTCTACTTTGCTAGATTATACAGTAGGGCGTGTTATTGATCATTACCGCACGGATAAGTTCATTCCTAAAATAGCTTTAGCTGTATCAGTATGTGGTAATCTAGGAATGCTAGGTTTCTTTAAATATGCTGATTTCTTTATTGAAAATCTAAACAACTTTTTAGGTCTAGATATAAACCTTTTAAAGATTGCATTGCCAATAGGTATATCTTTTTATACCTTCCAGACTATGTCTTATACAATAGATTTATATCGTGGAAAAATAGGCGTACAGAAGAATATTATTTCATTTGGTGCTTATGTAGCTATGTTTCCACAACTTATTGCAGGGCCTATTGTAACGTATGAAACTGTTGAAAAGGAACTTAATGAAAGAACAGAAACTATTGAGCAATTTAGCGAAGGGGTTATGCGCTTTATAGAAGGTCTGGCAAAGAAAGTTTTGCTAGCTAATAATATAGGATTAGCATGGGAGACTATGAAAGCTATGCCAGAAGGCAGTCTTACTTTTGTAGGAGCCTGGTTTGGCATTATAGCGTTTGCCCTTCAGCTGTATTTTGATTTTAGTGGGTACTCTGACATGGCTATTGGACTTGGGAAGATGATGGGATTTAAATTCCCAGAGAACTTCAATTATCCATACCTTTCAAAAAGTGTTACAGAGTTTTGGCGTAGATGGCATATGACACTTGGAAGTTGGTTTAGAGAGTATCTTTATATCCCTCTTGGGGGTAATAGAGTAAGTAAGCCAAAATTCTACCGTAATTTAATGATTGTATGGTTTTTAACAGGCTTTTGGCATGGGGCAGGTTGGAACTTTGTCCTTTGGGGACTTTTCTTTGGGGTACTTATTATTGTAGAACGTATGGGACTTTTAAAGGTGCTTGAAAAATGTCCAGCTTTTATAAGTCACATTTATTTACTGTTTGTGGTTATGATTAGCTGGGTCCTGTTCTCATTAGAAAGTGGCAGTCAAATTATGATGTATTTAAAGGCTATGTTCGGTATAGGTGAGGGTGGCCTAATAAGCACAGAAACTTTGTATAACTTAAGTAACTTTGGCCTAACACTCTTAATAGGAGTAGTGTTTGCAACACCTCTTATGAATAGACTTAAAGAGCACTTAAAGCCTTGGATGTTATATGTTTTCTATGCAGTGATGCTTGTACTAAGTACAGCTTATCTAGTAGATTCTACATTTAATCCATTTTTATATTTCAGATTCTAGGAGGTAGACCGTGAAACGTAAATTTCATATTGGGATGACACTAGGTTTTGTGGTGTACATTGGAGGATTTTTTACACTTCAATTATTAGGTCAAGATAAAACTTTTTCTGACCTTGAAAATAGACCTCTGGCAGGGAAACCTGTATGGAGCAAAGATAAATTTTTTAATGGAACTTACGGCAAAGATGTAGAGAAGTATATTGCAGATCAGTTTCCATTTAGAAATCAGTTTATTGCCATTAAGTCACAAAGTGAACTTATGCTTCAAAAGAAAGAAAATAATGGTGTTTATATAGGGGAAGATGATTATTTTCTTCAAAAGTTTAATGTGCCAGATAAGCAGCTTATGAAGAAGAATATAGAATATATCAATCGGTTTGCTGAAAGTTTTGATGTATACTTTATGCTTGCACCTACTGCAACTAAAATCTATGCAGAGAAACTACCAAACTTTGCAATGCCTTATGATGAAGAAAGCTTTATAGAAGAAGTAAGTGGGGGGTTAGGCCAAAAGGTTCATAAGATTGATGTTTTAGAAACTATGAAGGCCCATAAGAATGAAGAGATATACTATAAAACAGATCATCATTGGACCACACTTGGTGCCTATTATGGCTATGAAGCTTTTTGTAAAGGTTATGGTATAGAGCCTATGCCTATTAGTGCTTTTGAACGTGTTATAGGTAGTAATAGCTTTTATGGCTCATTGTTTTCAAAAGGAAATTTTACTTTTGCAAAACCTGATACATTAGAACTATTTATACCTAAAGTAGAAGAAACATTAGATGTGTACTATATGGGAAGTGATAAACATACAGATTCTCTTTATGAAATGAGTCATTTAGATAAGAAGGATAAATATAGTGTTTTTCTAGATAACAATCATCCTATTATTCAGATTAAAACAGGTGTTAAAAATGGTAAGAAATTAGCCATCGTAAAAGATTCTTATGCAAATGCACTCATTCCATTCTTAACAAATCATTTTGAGGAAATTCACGTACTAGATTTAAGATTTCTTAATATGCCTATTGCTGCTTATATGCGTTCAAATAATTTAAAAGATGTACTCGTGCTCTATAACGTACAAAATTTTGCAACAGTTAATCAGTTTAGTTTGCTTGGAAAATAAAAATAATTGTTTACAATTGAACGAAACTTATTTATAATGAGCTTATAAACTATTTATAAGAGAGGAGTAATGATCATGAAAAAAACAATGGACACTTTCAAACATTTAAAAATAAATGCATTGCTCCCACTAATGTTCATATAAATAGGACTAGGTAAATAAGGTATACATTCCCCCTTGGAGCAGAGTATATGTGCACATGCGCCACGGGGGTATTTTTATACCTTTTTATAGATTAAAGGAGGACTAAGGCCATGAGACTAAGAAAATAACGCACGAGGTGTGAGTCATCATAATCTCGTGCTCATTCGTGCTTAATGAAACAGAATAAAAGGAGATTATGTTATGAATAAAAGAGGAATAATAGTCGGTTTAAATAAAGATAATCAAGTAGATTATACAGAATCTATGGTTGAACTTGAGAATTTATGTGAGGCATGTGATATCCAGGTGGTAGCACATATGGTGCAGAATGCTAAGAAGATCAATGCTAAATATTATATTGGAAGTGGTAAACTTGAGGAACTGGCTTATTTAAGAGCTGTGCAGGAGATAGACATTGTCGTTTTTAATAATGAACTGTCTGCTTCTCAGATTAAAAATATTGAGGATGAAATAGGCTGTAGAGTAATTGATAGAACAGTGCTCATTCTAGATATATTTGGTGAGCGTGCTAAAACACGTGAGGCTAAACTTCAAGTCGAAGTAGCAAGCCTTGAATATGCCCTGCCAAGATTAATTGGAGCAAATGAAAATCTAGGTAGACAAGGTGGCGGTGTAGGGACTAAAAATAAAGGGGCAGGGGAGAAGAAGCTAGAGTTAGATAGAAGACAGGTAGAAGAAAAAATTGCTGCGCTTAATAAAGAACTTGAGAAGTTAAAAGGTCAGCGCACTACTCAGCGTAACAAGAGAAGAAAATCTCATTTGCCTACGGTAGCACTTGTAGGCTATACCAATGCAGGTAAGTCCACTATTATGAATCGGCTCGTGAGCCAATTTAATAAAGGAGAAGAAAAGCTTGTATTTGAAAAAAATATGCTCTTTGCTACACTTGAAACTTCTGTTAGAAGTATCAAACTGCCTGATCATAGAGCCTTTCTACTTTCAGATACAGTAGGGTTTGTAAGCAATTTACCACATCATCTTGTAAAAGCCTTTAGATCAACTTTAGAGGAAGTATGTGAAGCCGATTTATTAATTCATGTTGTCGACCTTTCTAGTCCACATTATAAGAAGCAGATAGAAGTAACCAATGAAACTTTAAAACAAATAGGTGCAGAGCATGTACCTATGATTTATGTCTATAATAAAGTAGATTTAATAGATGAACTTGAAATGGATAGTATAGAGCAGGAAGGTATTAAAATTTCTGCTAAGCAGAATAGGGGAATGGAAGCCCTTATCGAAACAATATGTGAGGAAATTTTTGCAGAATATATAAAGACTCAGTTGTTTATTCCTTATAAAGATTTAAATCTTATCTCTAAGATTAATGAAGACTGCATGGTAAAAGGTCAGGCTTATAAGGAAGAAGGGGTTGTACTGGATATTGAATGTATGACCACCTATGCAGATAAATACAGAGACTACACAAGGGTATAAGTAGAAACTTAAATAGAATAATAGAAAAGTATTAAAAGCCAGCACAAAGCCATCCCCCCTTAAAATTGATGGCATTGTGCTGGCTTTTTGTGTGGCAATATATAAACCAAAAGATTATTACGAGATAAAAGAGAAGAAGCATTTTCTTAAGCAAACTATACGGGCTAGATGAGATGTCCATAGAGCTATTCGTGATAGGGATGACCAGATCATGTATCACAGAAGTGGTATGGAGGCAACATAGAGACAGTAGAGTTTAACAGCTGATAAGGCTTATAACTTTTATGAAGTTAGGTAAATCTTATGGATATATATGAGGGTAGGCTCTTTAATAGGCTGCCACAACTCCTATTAAAGAGTTGGTTGTAAACCAGCATGTAAAGTATTAGAAGGGGGACTAATACATTTGCAAATGCGGCATACAACATATAGGAATAAAAACGACCTAGAATTTGTTTGATTCCTATACTCTATATATACGGATGAGTAGTAGAAATGCGTCATAAAATTTTTATAGATTAACTTAAATGTTCTTTATATAATAAAAGAAGAGTAGAATTACAAAAGATTAGCAAGTTTATACATCTAAAAACGTAAAAGGAGCAGGAATATGAAAGAGAAACTAATTTGTCCAGATTGCTATAACCAAGAAGTAGAAGAAATCAATGCTTGTGGTGCAAGCAATTATTTTTGTAATCATTGTAAAAAACTTATTTCTAGTGTACGTGTGAAAGAAGCCAACGCACATAAAGATCATGAAGTAGAGTAAAAAAAATAAGGACTATGCCTTGTGGCATAGTCCTTATTTTATTTAATAATCCAAGCGTTGTTAATGTAGCGCTCATGGCCTAAACTTGGTTTATTCACATAGTCATCTTTATAATACATAACAGTGGAGCTACCACCATCTAACATAGCTGCATTGATACAGCCTGCATCATAAAGGGTGTTTTGAAGGACATCTAAGTCTGTACCAAGGCTATGTCCCGGCTGTCTACCATCTATACAGAGGAAAAGTACTTCACCTGTTTTACGCTGACCAATAGCTGTACGAGGAGCAATTCCCCAACCACCTGTACCTTCTTTAATCGTTTTTTCACCATTCACAATGAGGAAAGGTCTAAAGTCTACAGCATCTCTAAGATTAGCATCTAGGGCTTCTTGCTTTGTCATTTTTCCAAGGACGAGGACATTGTCCTGATTAAAACCAATAACACTATGTTTCATATTGCCATTAGATTGAATGAGCTCATTATTGACAATAAGAAGTCCAGCTGGTGTGCCACCGTTTGAGTCATAGTTAGGACCATCTACAAAGCCACCTGCATTAATACCAGCACGTGCATTGTGGGTTTGCACCATTGTTTTAACTAAGTCACCACGTTCAAATTGATAACGTGTTTGAGCGAGCGTAACACGGGATGGGTCACTAATAAGCATAAGTTTCCCTTTCCATGTGCCACCACTTACATCTTTCACATAAATACCTTCTTCAAGTTTTGTATACCCTTCATCTATGTAATCTTCTTTAGGTGTTTCTGTATTAGAAGAAGCTGTTTCATCTTTAGAAGAAATAGGAATTTCAACGAGGTCTGTGGAAGTTTCATAACCTGAATCATCTACTTGATTACGCTTCATAATATCCTCTATAGTCTCTTCTTTAATAAAAGCAGTAGCAAGCCATTTATGATTTAAGGTAGTCATAGCTGTTGTGACCCAAAGTTCTTGAGTAGGTTTAATCCAGCCGGATACAATGAAAATATAAAAAGAAGCAATACCTGTCAAAATAAGACCAAGAAAGGTATAGATGCAGGATTTTAGAAAGAGACCTAATAAGGTTTTCTTTTTCTTAACATTCTTTTTATAGCGAGGTTTAGAATTTCTTAACATTTTAATCTCTCCTTATAAGCTCCCATAGTCTTTTATAGTATAGAGTAAATAAATGAACGAATATTGAATAAGATACTACAAAAGTATAAAAATAAAGTAGAAGAGTTGTGTAATACATCAAAAGATGTTAGATTAAGTAACAGAATACAATAAGAGTAATACGTTAGGAGACGGCATGATTACAGAACTTTATAAACAAGTGGTACAAGGTAATGAAGTAAGAAAAAATTTAATTGAGCTAAGAAAGCTTATTAAAGATTATCATAACAAAAGAGTGTTTATGTATGAACTAGATGGGGATTACAGTACCCTTTATACATTATTAGAGGATGAAGATGCAAAAATACGAAAAAATGTAGCACTTATTATGGGAGAGCTTAGTATCCCAGAGTTTATGGACAAGCTTTATGCAGCTTATGAAAAAGAAGAGAAGCTATTCGTAAAAAGTGATTACTTAACTGCCTTAAGCTTTTTTGACTATATGCCATTAGTGGAGCAGTTTAAAGCCAGACTAAACGATTTAACACAGACACCTGTAGAAGAAAGTAATAAAAAACATATTCAAGAAGAAATTCGCATTTTAACCAGTTTGCTTGTAAAGGTAGAGGAGCCAAAGCCACATACGTTTAATGGTTATACTGAAGCAAGTGATCTTGTTCTTATTACAAATCGTGAGCATCAACATATAACAGCAGATCAAATTAGAAAGGGACAGGCAAAAACTTTTGGAGCAGGTGTTCTGGTACGTACGAATCACCTTAAAGAGATTCTTAAAATTAGAACGTATAAGGAACTGCTTTTCAAATTAAAAGAAGTAGGAACAGTAGAATATGATCCAATCAAAGCAAGTAAGACTCTTGTAGAAGGTGGATTATTAGAATTTATGAATGAGAGACATATGGGGTATCCACCTTACTATTTCAGAATTGAAATGAAAACCAAGATGCCTCTTGATAAAAAAAGTGCCTTTACAAAAAAGATGGGTGCAGAATTAGAAAATTTAACAAAAAGACAGCTTATTAATTCTACTTCACACTATGAATTTGAAATCCGCCTTATTGAAAATAAAGAAGGCCGTTTTAATGTCTTACTTAAATTATACACGATAGAAGATAACCGATTTAGTTATAGAAAAAATACAGTAGCAGCAAGTATAGCGCCAGATACAGCAGCACTTATTACACAACTTGCTAAAGATTATTTAAAAGAAGAGGCTCAGGTATTAGATCCATTCTGTGGTGTGGGCACTATGCTTATTGAACGTAATCAAGTGAAGAAAGCTAAAGTAATGTATGGCGTGGACCTTTATGGAGAAGCTATTGATGGTGCTATTGAAAATAGTAACTGGGCAGATACAGATATTTACTTTATAACAAAAGATTTCTTTGATTTTACACATAAGTATCTTTTTGATGAGTTATTTACTAATATGCCAACAGCCACAGGAAGAACGACTGAGGGGGAACTGGCTCTTTTATATGATAGATTTTTTGAAAAGGTACCTCATTTGTTAGAAGATGAAGCCGTACTTATTCTTTATACAAGAAACAAAGGACTTATGGAAAGAAGTTTAAAACAAAGACCTTCTTATACTATATTAAAGACAGAAATGTTATCTAAAAAAGAAGGTGCTTATCTCTATATTTTACAATTTAAAAAATAAGATGTGAGAGTCATTCCCTGCATATACTGTAATAAAGGGAATATGGAGGGGAGCCTATACATCTATTTATAGGATGACTATACTAGCAGAAGAAAAAAGCAGATTGATTTATCTACTTTATAATAGGAAAATAAAAGAATTTTTGATAAAATAGAAGCACAAATATTAAATTTTTAAAGAAAGTAAGGAAGGAAATATGAAAGTAGTTGCTTTAAATGGGAGTCCAAGAGCCAATGGTAACACCATGGCTGGACTAGAAGTTATGAAAGAAATTCTTGAAAAAGAAGGTATTGAAACAGAGATTATTCAATTGGGTGGACATACTTTTGCGGGATGCAGGGCTTGTAATGGTTGTTTTAAAATGAAAAATGGAAAATGTGTAACAGATGATGGGATGAATGAGGTTATACAAAAAGTATTTGAAGCAGATGGACTTATTATTGGTTCACCTTCTTACTTTAGTAATGTGACAACAGAAGTTAAAGCTTTTATAGATAGATGTGGTTATGTTGCTATGGCAAATGGTAACCCGTTAAAACGTAAAGTGGGTGCAAGTGTTGTACCAGCACGTAGAGCAGGGAGCAATTTTGTTTACTCAGCAATCAACTTTTTCTATGGCATTAATGAAATGACGATAGCATCTTCTAGTTACTGGAATATGAGTTTAGCGCTAAAAAGAGGAGACTTGCTAAAAGATGAGGAAGGGGTAGCAACCCTTGAAACACTAGCAGATAATATGGTATTTTTAATTAAACAAACAGCAAAGGCTTAATATACATAAAAAAAGAGTAGAACAAAATGAATTTTGTTCTACTCTTTTTTATGAGTTACTGGAAAAGTTCAAAAGTATATCCCATTTGACGAGCCTGATCAATCACTTCGCCTAGAACTTCTGTGTTCGTTTTGGAAATAGCATGTAAAAGCATGATAGAACCATTGTGCAGATTATCTAAAATCATTTTCTTAGCTGTTTCGTGAGAAGGTTGTTTGTCTACATTATAGTCGCTATAAGCAAAACTCCAGAAAACCGTTTTATAGCCTAGTTCTTTAGTCATAGCAAGGCTCTTCTCAGAATAATGTCCCATAGGTGGTCTAAAAAGTTTAACCATAGGCTTACCTATAATTTCTTCGTATTTAGCAGCTACATCGTTAAGCTCATTAGCAAATTTATTAGGATCCCCTGTATAGCTTGGCATAGAAGGGTGGTGATTAGAGTGGTTAGCTACAATATGCCCTTCATCTACCATACGTTTGATGAGGTCAGGGTTACTTTTTACATAAGGAGAAGTTACAAAGAAAATAGCCTTTACATCTTTTTCTTTTAAAACGTCTAAAATTTTAGGTGTATAGCCCTTTTCATACCCCTCATCAAAAGTCAGGTAGAGCACTTTAGAGGAAGTATCACCTACATAATAGGCATCATAAGTTTTAAGATCAAATTTAAGATCTTCATTAATACGTGGTGTAGAATGGTCCTTGCTTCTAACAAGCCACCAGTCTATTTTAGTATTATCCAGTGAGCTTGCATAAATAGGCATAAGCAGGCAGACGAAACTTAAGAGAAGTACGCCTAAATGATAAAGTTTTTTCATATGAAGCCTCCTTTAAAAATCTTTTACATACCTGCTAGTTTATCCAAGTTTGAAAAAGTTATTAAAATTTAAGATGAAATAAGATCTTTTATTAGATAGATTTGGTATAATGAACAAAAAAAGTGTAAAAAAAAGTTCATATTGGCTAATTGAAATCCTTACCATAAGTAAAGAAAGAAGAAAAACTGCTCAATTAATTTTTTGAATTTAATACATAGTGCTGAAAATGGTATTTACAATTTATGGAAAATAGGTTAGAATATAAACGTCAAAGGGAAAGGGTGAATAAAATGACTACGAATATGGATGCCTACACTATTTTATATCAAGCAAAGGCACAAATGTGTAAAAGCAGTTATAAAGCGCAAAAAGGAAATGTTTTAAAGGAAGAAGAAATTAGACATATGGCATTAGCAGTACTTGAAGAAGGAATTAAGCAGATAAGGTATGAGTATCCGCCTAATGTCTCAAAACGTATGCAAAAATATTATCATCAAAATAAAGCTTTTTTGATAGATCGATTTTCAGATGATGTAAAAAATCTCTTAGCCTTATAGGGTGAGAGATTTTTTGTTTTCCATTGAAATAGGCGTGAGGATTTGCGATAATAAGAAAAATAGGATTGATACAGTAAAGGAGTAAGAACGATGTTTAGTGTAGAAAAGACAACAAGTGAAGATAAACATGCTTTTTATGAGCTTATGCTTATGCAGCTTCAAGCACTACTTGAAGGAGAAGAAAATCCTATAGCTATTTTATCCAATGCATCGGCACTTTTAAATGAATGTTTAGAACAGATTAACTGGGTAGGTTTTTACCTGATGAAAAAGGGAGAGTTACTTCTTGGACCATTCCAAGGCAAAGTAGCTTGTATGCATATTGCTGTGGGACGCGGTGTATGTGGTACGGCAGTGAGTGAGAATAAAACACAACTTGTTAAGGATGTACATGCTTTTCCAGGACATATTGCTTGTGATAGTGCATCAAGGTCTGAGATTGTCATTCCTATAAGAAAAGGGAATGAGATTATAGGGGTATTAGATATAGATAGCCCAATCTTATCAAGGTTTGATGAAATAGATGCTATGTATTTAGAAAAATGTGTGAATGTGATAGAAGACCTTTGCAAATGGGATGAAGCGTAATGAAAATAGGTATTTTATCAGATACACATGGTATTTTAAAAGAAGAAGTCCTAAAGAACTTAGAAGGATGCATGGCTCTATTTCATGCAGGTGATGTAGGCGGTATGGAAATTCTTGAGAGGCTTAGAAAGATAGCACCTGTTTATGGAGTGGAGGGCAATAACGACTCGATAGAAATGGGGTTACCCAAAAGCTTAGAAGTAGAATTAGAAGGTTATAAGTTTTTTATGATTCATGACCTTAAGAGTATTAAGGAAGTGCCTAAAGGTTATGATTTTATTATAAGTGGTCATTCTCATCAGTTTGATATACATTATAAAAGCAAAACAACATATATTAATCCTGGAGCATGTGGAAAAAGGCGATTTGGATTACCTTTAACAATGGTCTTAATGAACTTAGAAAAAGGTACGCATTTAGAAATTATCACACTAGATAAATAAAAATAAAAGGATAGTCTTTGATAAAAGACTATCCTTTTATTTTTATTTAAGTTAAAGACCTAAATTGTCAAATTCTACAAGGTCTACATGACTTGTATGGTCTAAAGCTAAGAATCCAAGATAGAGTTAGTGAGCATGCTACACGAGTAAGGTTACTATTTAGGTTAAATGTAACATAAAGTTGGAAAGAATATTCCTAGTAAAATAGAGGAGTTTGGAAAGGTTATAAAAAATAGTGCTAATCAACTTAAGTATTTTAAGGATAGCACTATTTTTGAAGAATTATATTATTTTAAAAAACGTTCACGAAGGACTTTGTAAATTTGAATAATAACAGTAGGCATGAAAGCTAGACCATAGATCGTTAAAGTTGTAGAAAGTGTAAGTGGTGCAACTTCAAATAAATATGTAAGTCCTGGTATAAAAAGAACGGCATTTAGGAATAAGAATCCAGCTAAAAAAGCCCAAAGACTATATTTATTTGAAGCAAAGCCAAGTTTAAAGATTGACTGTTTGCCTCTACAGTTAAAACCATGGAATAAACGTGCTAGACATAAAGTAGCAAAAGCCATGGTGCTTGCCAGCTGAGGACTAGTAGTAAGGCCTATATGGTAAGCGATAAGTGTAAAGAGACCTATAATACTTCCTTCTACTAGAATGCGTACTAAGAAGTCTTTAGATAAAATAGAAGCCCTTGGATTACGTGGTTTCTGGTGAAGGAGGTCATCTGTAGCTTCTTCCATACCAATCGCAATAGCAGGTAAACTGTCTGTTACCAAGTTGATAAAGAGTAGGTGAACAGGTGCAAATGGCATAGGAAGTGCGCAAATAGAAGTATAGAGAACAGCTAAAATACCAGAAGTATTACCTGAGAGCAGGAACTTAATAGAGTTTTTAATATTAGTATAAACATTACGTCCATTTGTAATAGCTTTGACAATAGTTGCAAAGTTATCATCTGTCAAAATCATAGCAGCTGCATCTTTAGAAACTTCCGTTCCTGTAATACCCATAGCAATACCAATATCAGCTTTCTTAAGAGCAGGAGCATCATTAACACCATCACCAGTCATGGCTACAATTTTACCTTTACGTTGCCATGCATCTACAATACGAATTTTATTTTCAGGAGAAACACGTGCATAAACAGCGATATGTTCGAGTTTCTCATCGAGTTCAGCATCTGTCATATGATCAAGAGTTGTACCTTCTACAGCAATATCACTATCTGCTAATATACCGATTTCACGTGCAATAGCAGAAGCAGTAACTTTGTGGTCTCCAGTAATCATAATAGGTTTAATACCAGCAAGTCTTGCATCTGCAACCGCAGCTTTTGATTCTTCACGAGGTGGGTCAATCATGGAAATTAGTCCTAGGAAGGTATAATCTGTTTCATCTTCTAGAGTAAGGAGTTTTTCGCTAGGAAGAACCTTATAGGCGAAAGCTAATACACGAAGGCCATTTTCGGACAAAGATTGATTAGCTGCATTAATTTGATTACAATCCTCTAAAGTAAGCTCGCGGATACCCTCTGTGGTAGCAATGGTATTTGTACGGTCAAGTAAAACATCAAAAGCACCTTTTGTAAATAAGATGTACTGCCCATCAATAAAGTGAAGCGTAGACATGAGCTTTCTATCTGAATCAAAAGGTATTTCACTAAGACGAGGATAGTCCTTACGTAAACTTATCTCACTAAGACCGAGTTTTTGTCCTAGGTTAACAAGGGCAACTTCAGTGGGGTCACCAATTTCTTGACCTTCTTGGTTGGTGGAATCATTAGCGAGTACAGCACTTTGAAGTAATAGACGCTCCAGTGGATTTGTATAATCTAAAGTATCACCATCTACGAGAGTGTGGTTAAGATAAACTTTTTTAGTAGTCATCTTGTTTTGAGTAAGTGTACCTGTTTTATCGGAACAGATAATAGAAATACTACCTAAACTTTCTACGGCTTTAAGCTCTTTCATAATAGCATTTTGTTTAGCCATTTTTTGTGTGCCCAGTGCTAATACTATTGTAACAATAGAACTAAGAGCTTCAGGAATAGCAGCAACAGCAAGCGCTACAGCAAACATAAGAGAATCTAGTACAGGAATCTTACGATAAATACTAAGGGTAAAGACGATAAAGCAAATACCTAATATAATCATAGCAAGCTTTTTACTAAAATCGTCTAAATTCACTTGAAGAGGTGTTTTCTTTTGTTGGGTCTGATTCATAAGTGTTGCAATTTTACCAATTTCAGTTTGCATACCTGTTGCAGTAACTAAGACAATACCACGTCCATAAGTTACAAGAGAACCAGAAAAGACCATATTAATTTGGTCACCTAAGGCAACTTCAGTGCGATCAATAATTTCAGCAGTTTTATTAACGCTTTCAGATTCACCTGTAAGAGAACTTTCATTAACTTGTAAAGAATAACTTTCAATAACCCTTCCATCAGCTACAATAAGGTCGCCAGCTTCTAGGAAGATAATATCGCCTGGAACTACTTCACTAGAAGGTATTTCTATTTTTGTGCCATTACGAATGACTTTAGCAGAGGGTGCAGAAAGAGCCTTAAGACTACTTAAAGATTTTTCTGCCTTAAAGTGTTGTACGGTGCCTAAAATAGCATTTAGAATAATAACGGCAAAAATAACAATAGTACTTTCTAAATTTCCTGATAGTGCGGAAATAATAGCAGCAGCAATTAAAATAAATACAAGTAGATCTTTAAATTGCTCTAGAAATACCACGACCATGCTTTTCTTTTTTCCTTCAGAAAGTGCATTAGGTCCATAGTTTTGCAAGGCTTCTTGTGCAGCCTTGGTGGTAAGACCATCTAGAGATACATGAAAATGTTTAAGTACGTTACTTGGGGATTGATTAAAAAACTTATCCATAAAGAGCCTCCTAATTCGAAATTTTAGAATTGAGTAGAATAAAAAAAGACTTTTAATGGATTTTCAGCTTAGTATCACTGAAAATCCATTAAAAGTCTTGTAACCATCAGATGGTATATATCACCAGATTGTGAGCAATCGCGATTGTTGATGATATATTTCAACTACTCCCTTTTAAAGTTAAAATTTAAACTATCATGTAAGCTAATATGATAATAACGATATAAATAGAATTTGTCAATAGAAATTTTTAGATGCATATTCAAAGGCTGAGATACCATAGTATATAGAATAGGACAAAGAAATCATAAAAGGTATAGGAGTAAAAGCATGCAAATTATAAAGGGTATAAGGATTTTATTAATCATTAATATGATTTATCTAATATGTACAATGCAGTGGATTCAAGTGCTTGTTGTGGCCTCTGTGCTTTTGGTAAGTTTTCTACCTGAAGCATTAAAGTTTACAACAGGTGTAGAGCTAACAAAATTTATGAATTACTTTTTTATAGTGTTTGTTCTATTGTCTCAGTGGTGTGGGACATATTTAAGAGCTTATGATGTGATCAGTTGGTGGGATCTATTTTTGCATGGATTATCTGCTTTTGTAGTAGGATTAGGCGGACTTGTCATATTAAGATTATGTGATCCAGAACTTATGACTTTTAAAAATCAAAAATATGGGCTTATTAGTATTATAATATTCCTCACTATTTCATCGAGTGCAGTGTTTTGGGAAATCTTCGAGTTTGTTGGAGATACTTTCTTTGGAACCAATGCACAGCTTGGAAGTTTAAGTGATACAATGGAAGATATGCTTATTTGCGTTATTATAGGAATTATTTTTTCGTTTTGGATTTATAGGAGCTTAAGAAAAGGAAAAGATAATTTTGTCACAAAACAAATGAATGAATTTATGTTGCTGAATAAAGATAAGGCAAAATAGGACTTCTATGCTATAATAAAATTAAAATTTTAGATTGACTTAAAGTGAAAGGAAATAATATGATTTTATTAGCAGCAACAGATATAAAAAAAGTCTATGGTGAAAAAATAATTTTTAATCAATTAGCATTAAGTATTCATAGTGAAGATAAAATAGGATTAATCGGGATTAATGGTACAGGAAAATCAAGTCTTCTTAAAATATTAGCAGGGCTTGAAACAGCTGACGCAGGAGAAATTACAACTTCTAATGAACTTATGATAGAATATTTGCCACAGAACCCTTATTTTGATCCTGAGGCTACAGTTATTGAACAGATTTTCAAAGGAACTTCTCGATTTATGCAGGTTCTTAAAAATTATGAAGAAGTCACAATAGCCTTAGAGAAAGAGCCAGATAATGAAGCTTTACAAGAAAAATTATTAAAACTTACAACTGAGATGGATGCAGTAGATGCATGGCAAGCAGAAAGTGAAGCGAAAGCAGTATTAACCAAACTGGGGATTAGTGAATTTAATCAGAAAGTAGGAAATTTATCAGGTGGGCAGAAAAAGCGTATCGCACTAGCAGGTGCACTCATTAGACCATGTAATCTACTTATTATGGATGAGCCTACTAACCACCTGGATAATGGCACTATCGATTATTTAGAAGAAGTTCTTAAAAATAAAAAATGTGCTGTACTTATGGTAACTCATGACCGTTACTTCCTTGACCGTGTAACAAATAAAATTGTGGAACTAGAAGATGGTAAGCTCTATACGTATGAAGGTAATTATGGGACTTATCTTGAACTTAAAGCACAGAGAGAAAGCATTCAAAAGCGTATGGAAGATAAACAGAAAACCCTCTATAAGCAAGAATTAGAATGGATGCGTAAGGGAGTAGAGGCAAGAAGAACAAAGCAGAAAGCAAGACAGGAACGTTTCTACGAACTCAAAGACCAAATGCAGTTTAAGCAAAGTGATAAGATGGAGATGGGGTTTGCCACTTCAAGGCTTGGTAAAAAAGTGATAGAAATGCAAGATGTATGTAAGGCTTATGGAGATAAGGTACTTATTCGTGATTTTACGTATAACTTTATTAAAGGTGAACGTATTGGAATTATCGGTAATAATGGTTTAGGCAAATCTACCCTTTTAAATCTTATTACAGAAGAAATTAAACCAGATAGTGGGACGATTGAAATTGGGGAGACAGTACGTATTGGTTACTATAGCCAAGAAAGTAAAGGCATGGATGATACCATGCGTGTAATTGATTATGTGAAAGAACGTGGTGAATATGTAAGAGCAGAAGATGGCAGCCTTATATCAGCAAGTAAAATGCTTGAGCGTTTCTTATTCCCATCACATATGCAGTATACGCCAATTGGCAAGCTATCAGGTGGTGAAAAACGCCGACTCTATTTATTAGGAGTACTGATGAATGATGTCAATGTACTTCTCTTAGATGAGCCTACTAATGATTTAGATATACAGACATTACAAATATTAGAAGATTATATCGAACAGTTTGCAGGGCCTGTTATTGCTGTTTCACATGATCGTTATTTCCTTGACCGTATTTCAGACAAGCTTTTTGTATTTGAAGGTAATGGTGTGATTCGTGATAGTGTAGGTGGTTATAGTGACTATATAGAGCACCGTAAGCAGGAAGGGCAAATCGCTACGCCAGTTAAACAAGATAATAAAGCAAAAACAGACAGTTGGAAGAAAAACAGTCAAACAAAACTTAAAATGAGCTATAACGAAAAAATGGAGTTTGAACATATCGAGGCAGATATTGAAAAGTTAGAAGCAAGTCTTGAAAATATAGAATCAGAGATGGCGAAGGAAGCAAGTAACTATAGTAAATTAAATGACTTAATAAAAGAAAAAGAACAACTAGAAAGTCAGCTTGAGCATAAAATGGAACGTTGGGAATACTTAAGTGAGCTTGATGAGAAAATCAAAAACCAATAAGCAAAAGGAAGCTATTAAGAATAGCTTCCTTTTTTAGTGCACAAAAGACAAAGTAAATTATATTTTGATAAATTATTTTATATATATTATAATGTTATAATAAATTTAAAATATAAAGAGGAATCAATATGGCTAATAAAGTTCGAATGAATTTGAGAAATATTACAATTGAAAATAGATTAATATATGCATTTTTTCTTATTGCCTTTATTTCTATTTTAATAGTTGGCCTATGTACCATGCAAATTACTTATGATGGCGTTATGAATAAAAGTACCAATTATAGTGTTCAGCTTGTGGATGCTATAGGAGATAATTTAAAGAATGAACTTAGTAATTACGAAGCCTTACTTAATGAACTTATAGTCAATAAGACAGTTCAGAAGGGTTTATATGAGTATGATCATAATACATATGTCGAGAAGGCACAATTTAAAAATCAAATTGATAAAGTTGTAATTCCGAAATTATCTTCCTATCCCTATATAAGAGATATAAAAATAGTCAATTTAAAAGATGAAGTGGTTTATCAGCATGGCTATTTACTTAATGATGAAAGTCATGTAAAAACCATGACACATGTAATCGAGCAGATGGGAGGCTTTGTCCAATGTTTTATGCAAGCCATTTATGGAGAGGAGTATGTGATTTTATCTCGAGCTATTTACTCAAGTTATACTCAAGAAAAAGTAGGCTATATCATTATGGTACTGAAAGAGGAGGCTCTTAAAAAGGTATATGAGCATATGAATTTTGGAGAAGGGTCAGGTATTTGGCTTATTGATCAGAATCAGAACATTTTATCAAGTCAGTTAGAGGAAAATACTTTCTTAAACGAAGAGATTATAAAGCAAATTAAGGGCTTTCAAAAAGATGGGAGACGTTATTTTACCATACATAAGCATTATGAACAGTTATTTGTAATTCCCACATTGATTAAACCTTATAATATACAGCTTGTCGCAACGATTCCTTATACGTATTTATTAAAAGAAGTGATGCTCATTTTAAGACAGATAGTTGTCATTATGATTCTATGTGGGCTTTTATGTATGATGATTGCAAAGAGGATCTGTAGAAGTATTATAGAGCCTCTTAAAAAATTAAAGTATTATATATCAGCCTCTATGGAGGAGAAGTTTAGAACGAATCTAGATGATGAGAGCCCAGATGAACTAGGCATGCTCAGCCGAAGTTATGTACAGATTACTAAAGAAATGCAAGAGATGATTACTGCTATCGAAAAAAATGAAAAAGAAAGAAGAGAGTTAGAACTTAATATGCTACAAGCGCAAATTAATCCTCATTTTCTTTTTAATACACTTAATTCCTTAAGGTGGATTGCTATGATGAGCAAGGCGGATAGTGTAAGCGAAGGTATTTTAGCGCTATCTTGTTTACTTAAAAATACGATTATCCAGAAAAAGGAGTATATCACCATAGAGGATGAACTAGAAAATGTAAAAAATTATATACTTATTCAGAAGCTAAGATACGGAGATTCTTTTAGACTTTTAATGGATGTAGAGAAAGGGCTTCTAAGCTGTCAAACTTTAAAGTTTATTTTGCAGCCTATTGTAGAGAATGCTATTTTACATGGTATTAAAGAAGATCAAAGTGTCTTGCAAATTCTGATCTCAATAAGAGAAGTAGGTGGACATATAATCTTTACAGTACAAGATGATGGGAAAGGCTTTGATCCTAGTATATTAGATATATCAAGAGCTAAAGATGTAAAGCTTTCTGGAATAGGTGTTGATAATGTAAGGGATAGAATTAGGTTGCATTTTGGAGAGAACTATACCACTATTATTCAAAGTGAAATAGGAAAGGGGACTATAGTAACCTTACATATACCAAAGATGGAGGGGAAATGATGTACAACGTATTGATTGTAGATGATGAGAGAATTATCCGTATTGGACTTAGATCACTTATTAATTGGGAGGAAGTAGGGTTTAAGATTATAGATGCAGTAAGTGATGGAAAGCAGGCTTTAGCGGTTATAGAAAGAGAAAAAGTTGATTTGATTTTGACAGATATTAAGATGCCTTATATGGACGGCATTACATTGGTACAGAATTTATATGAACGAGGCTTTTTGGGAGAAATTATTATGCTTACAAGTTATGGAGAATTTGAGTTTGCAAGGCAGTGTTTGCGCTACGGCGTAGGAGATTATCTGCTTAAAGGAACGCTCGTGCCGGACGAATTAATGCAGGCTGTTCTTAAGGTACAGAGAAAATTAGATGAGAAAGGTGAAAAACTCTTTGAAGAGGAGAGAGAAGATATAAATAATGAACAGGACTTAAAGGTAATAGAGCGTATTTTTAAAACAAATCATTTAGAAGGGGAAAACAACATAGAGAAAGAAAGCTTATCTATGCCTTATGTTTTTCTACTATTTAAACATGTCCAAAGTAAAGCACAGAAAGAAAAACATAGGGCCTGTACGTTAGAAGCATATAGAGAATCAATTGAAAATATTATTTCAGAGGCTGTCCCTAATCAAAGTATACCAAGATTGTTTTTCGAAGGGGAATGGGGGCTTTATTTATTTCCTAAGGGATATGTGGAACAAAAAGATGTTTTACATAGGATTAGTATGCATATCTTAAATCTTATTAAACTTTACACTAATATTAAAATAATAGGAGTTATAAGTAAGGTTATTTATACTTCTTATGATTTAAGAGAGTCCTTGAAGAAAACTCAGGATGTGGCTGAATTAAGTTTTTATAAAGGTTATGAAGAAGTGTTAGAAGAAGAAATGCATATACTTATGAAACCCTATTTAGGTAGGAGTGCTCAAATAGTAGAAGAAAGGCTTCACCAAGCTATGAATAAGGGGGATTATAGCGAAGCCAATAATTTGCTGGATATGTATATGGAAGAAATGAGGCGATCTTATGTACCAAAGGAGCAAGTAGAAGAACGACTTAATCCTTTATTACAAGGTATTATATTAGACTATAGTATTTATCTTGAAAGTGATAAAAGTAGATTAAACGAACTTGTAGAGTCCTATAGAGCCAGTACATTACTTGATGAAATGCAGGGGTTAATTAAAGAACTTATTTATATGATTTGTACTTTAATTTTACAAATTAAAAATAAAAATTATCGACGTGAAATAGTAGAGATTATGGATTATATAGAACAGCATATTACGGAGAAAATTACACTAAATTCTATAGCAAATCAAATTAATATGAATGAAAGTTATATCAGTAGATTATTTAAAAGTGAAACAGGTATGAATATTATTCAATACATTAATGTAAGTAAAATGGAAAAGGCCAAAGAACTTTTGAAAGAGAAGAATATGATTGTAAAGGACGTGGCTTATGCTTTAGGGTTTGAAGAACAGTCTTATTTTAATAGAATGTTCAATAAGTACTTTGGGGTTAATCCTAAAGAGTATAAAAAATATACAAATTTGAGTCAATAATGTTCATGTTAATTCTGAAAATTGTTTAATATAATAAAAACAAGGAAAGATACTATAGAAAGTTTAGAGGGGGAATTAATAGTGAAAAGAAAACTTATTGCAGCTTTAATGACTACAGCACTTATGGGTTCAGTATTTACAGGATGTGCTCAAGGTGACGTGGAACCAGCTCCAGAAACTGGAGAACAACCAGTAGCTGAGAAGCCAGCTGATGAGCAAAAAGAAGAACCAGCAACAAGTGAAGAAAAACAAACTTTAGATGTAGCAGTATTTGAGGGTGGATATGGACGTGCTTACTGGGATGCAGTGGCAGAGGCATTTGAAAAACAAAATCCTAATGTAGATGTTGTCATTAATGCGAACCCTGAAATTGGTGAAATCATTCGCCCAGATTTATTATCAGGTAATGCACCAGATTTTATTTATTTACCAACAACGAATAAATCAGGTGTAACGAATGCACTTATTAAAGACAAACTTTTAGCAGATATTAGTGATGTTTTTGAAGATCCAGCTATTAAAGATAAAATTTTACCAGGTTTTATAGATAATGTTGCAACCAGTCCTTATGGAGATGGTAAAGTCTATTTAGCACCACTTTACTACTCTACAACAGGTCTTTTCTATAATAAAACAGTATTTGAACAAAATGGTTGGGAAGTGCCTGTGACATGGGATGATTTCTATGCATTAGGAGATAAAGCAAAAGAAAAAGGCCGTGCACTTATTACATACCAAGGTCTTGCACCAGGGTATATGGAAGCTATGCTTATTCCAGCTATGGTAGCTTCGGTAGGACCAGAAAACTTCGAAAAAGCACTTAACTATGAAGATGGTGCTTGGGAACAAGAAGGTATTGTAAAAGCAATGGAACAAGTTGCTAAAATGTCTACCAATAATTATTTAATGGAAGGTACTGTGGCCCTTAGCCATACACAAGCACAACAACAATGGTTAAAAGGAGATGCACTCTTTATTCCTTGTGGTAGCTGGCTTGAAGGTGAGATGGCAGAATCACCAAGAGAAGATGGATTTGAATGGGGATTTACAGCCCCACCAGTTATGAATGCAGAGGATACTAAATATGTATTCACTACATTTGAAGAAATGTTTATTCCAGCTGATTCAGATCAAATTGACCTTGCAAAAGAGTTCTTAAAATTCCAATACAGTGATGAAGCAGTAGCACTTAATGCTGAAAAAGCAAAAGGTATCCCACCAGTAAAAGGTGCAGCAGAACAACTTAAACAATATGTATCTGGTGCAACTTATGAAACTTATAAATTATTCGATCAAGGTTATGAACCAACAATCGTAAGATTTGCAAGTGTTCAAGGGACAGAACTTGATCCAAGAACAGAACTCTTCAATCAAGTAGCACCTGTAGTAAGTGGTGAAATGTCAGCAGCTGAGTGGGCAGCTTATATGGAAAATATCTCTGACTCGGTAAGAGATTATGTTGTAAAATAATCGCTTTCATAGATTGTATAAAAAGGAGAGGGCTAGAGAACTGTGACCTCTCCTTTTTTGTATCTAACAGAGCATGAGAACAAACTGTAAAAATAGGAATAGGAGGGGAAGTCGATGACCAATTTAAAAAAATATATGCCAAAGAAACAGCAGACCAGAAGAAATATAGCAATCACTGTATCTTTGCTGCCTGCGTTAGCCCTGTATGCATTATTTGTAATTTATCCAACTTTTAATGTGTTTCGCACATCTATGTACCAATGGAGTGGTTTATCTAAACAAAAAACTTTTATTGGTTTTGAAAATTTTATAAGGCTTTTTAATGACACCAAGTTTTGGACTGCACTTCAAAATACGATTTTTTTACTTATCTTTTGTACAGCTATAACAATGATTCTAGCCTTGTTTTTTGCGGCAGCCTTAACACAATCTAAACTTAAAGAGAAAAACTTTTACCGTGTACTTTTCTTCTTTCCCAATGTACTTTCTATTGTTGTAATAGGTGTACTCTTTAGTAATATTTATGAACCTAATATGGGGATTTTAAACTCTTTATTAAGAGGTATAGGACTTAATCACTTAGCTCAACCTTGGTTAGGAAGTGGTAAAACTGTTTTATGGGCTATAGGTGTTGCCATGATTTGGCAAGCTGTTGGATACTATATGGTTATGTACATGGCAGGGATGGATGGTATTTCGCCAGAACTCTATGAAGCAGCGGATATTGATGGGGCATCTAAGTTTGTACAGTTTTTTAAGATTACTATTCCGATGATCTGGGGAATCTTACGTGTTACTTTGGTCTTCTTCATTACTTCAACACTCAACATGAGTTTCCTATTTGTTAATGTTATGACAGATGGTGCACCAAACGGTAGTTCAGAAGTACTGCTCACGTATATGTATAGGCAGGCCTTTACAAATGCAAACTTTGGTTATGCCATGGCTATTGCAGTTATTATCTTTATTGTTGCTTTTGCACTAGCGATTATTAGTAATATTTTAACAAAAAAGAATGATGCGTAAAGGAGGAAGCATAATGAAAGGCAGACATCCCCAAAATATTCGTAGATTGATCGGTAATACTTCCCTTAGAATGGTTCTGATTTTAACCAGTTTAATTGTTGTTTTGCCAATTCTATGGGTAATCTATACATCTTTTAAAACAAGTGCAGAGTTCCTCAATAATCCTTGGGCACTGCCAAGTTCACTTAATTGGTCGAACTATGCTAATGCGATTAGTAAAGCCAACATGGGGGATTATTTTATGAATTCCATAGGGGTTACACTTGGGTCATTAGGGTTACTCTTTGTATTAATTGTACCCGCAGCTTATGCACTTTCAAGGTTTAAATTTAAATTTTCTAAAGGCATTACAATGCTCTTTATGGCAGGTCTGTTTATTAACTGTAACTATATTGTTGTACCTATCTTTATGATCTTAAAAGATATGGGACTCCTTAATAATTTATTTGTACTGTGTATTGTATATGCAGCGACAACAATGCCTTTTAATATTTATTTGCTTACAGGGTTTATGCAAGGTATTGCAAAAGAATATGAAGAAGCTGCACAGATTGATGGGTGTGGTTATTGGGGGACTTTATTTAGAGTTATTATTCCTATGTCTAAACCAGGATTTGTAACAATTGGCGTATTTGCTTTTATGTCTTATTGGAATGAATATATATTAGCTTTAACTGTATTAAAACCAGATCATTACACACTACCAGTAGGGCTTAAAAACCTTATGGAAGTTCAGAAGTTTGCTACAGATTGGGGCGCTATGTTTGCAGGACTTGTTATTGTTATGATGCCAACTATGGTATTCTATGCACTTGTACAAAAGAAATTAACATCTGGCTTAAGCCTTGGTGGTTTAAAAGGATAAGAAAAAATAATATTAAAACAAGGGCTATTCATAATATTATGAATAGCCCTTGTTTTAATTAAAGAGAAGTAATAATAAGTGCTAAAATGATAGGAGGAATAGCCCATTTAAGGAGGGTAAAGAAGATTGGACCTTCCACGTTGCTTTTGTAAAGGCCTTCACTTGTAAGTTCATGCTCCATATTTTTGTATTTCCAGAACCAAGTTGCAATAACAGCAGTTAAAGCACCTGTTAATGGAATTGTAATATTATTTGTAATAGCATCAAGGAAACCAAAAATCGTGCTGCCATTTAAAGTAACATGTGACCAAGGGCCTTCACCTAAGATGTTAATAAGTGATCCTACTAAAATAGCTATTACAACGATTACAGTAGCTTTATGTCTTGAAATATGAAGTTTCTCTAAAAGACAAGTAATAATAATTTCAAAGATAGAAATCATAGATGTAATAGAAGCTACAATAACAAGTAAGAAGAAGAGTGCACCAAACCATCTTCCACCTGGCATTTGAGCAAACACTTGTGGTAATGCTTCAAAAAGAAGAGATGGACCTGCTGCAGGAGAACCACCGTATGTAAATACTGCAGGGAAGATAAGAAGCCCTGAGAAAATAGCAATAAGTGTATCTGCAATAACAACTTGTCTTGAAATAGCACGAAGGTTCTTGGTTTTTGGTACATAGCTACCATAAGTGACAAGAAGTCCCATTCCTAAGCTTAATGAGAAGAAAGCTTGTCCAATAGCAGAAATAATAGTACCTGGTGTTAAAGCACTAAAATCAGGTTTAAATAAGAAGTTTACTGCTACAGTAAATCCATCTAAAGTCATAGAGTAACCAATAAGGACGATAAAGATCACAAATAGAAGTGGCATAAGTACTTTAGAGTATTTTTCTACGCCATCTTTAATACCTGAGAAATTGATAAAGCCTGTTGCAAGAACAGCTATGACCATACCAATGATTGGCCATACTGCATTTTGATTCATTGTTTTAAATACTGTCTCGAAATGAGTAGCAAGTTCTACATTTGGTGTAATTGTATAAAGTTCACCTGTAATCGAAATGATGAAGTAATAAATTACCCATCCTGCAATCATAGCATAAAAAGTTGCTACAAGGAAAACTGTTCCAACAGCGAGGTAACCCACTATATTTAAAAATTTCTTTCCTGTAATTTTGCCAAAAGCGTCAATAGCATTAGAACAGCCGCGTCTACCTAGCGCAAATTCTGTATAAAGAAGAGGGTATCCCATAAGGACTACCGCTATCAGATAAACAAAAATAAAGGCTCCCCCACCATTTTGACCAGCCATGTAAGGGAATTTCCAAATGTTCCCTAGGCCGATTGCAGAGCCAGCAGCTGCTGCAATGATTCCTAACTTACTTGAAAAATTGTCACGTTCGTTCAAAATCTCCACCTACTTTCTTGTATTGCCTAATATAACGTGAATAAGAGTAGATTATATAGAAATATAAATTATACATCAATATAAAAATCTTAATTTGTAATAGTAAGTTTATTCTAAATTAATAATCTGCTGTGTGTATATAAAATTCAGGCTATATTTTTATCCTTAAAATGTGTATAATAAAATCATATGGTAAAAAGGAGGAATTATAATGGAAGACAATAACTTAACTATGGCGGATTTTATGGATGAAATAGAAAAATCAATGGTACGTATTCGTAAAGGTGATATTAAAACAGCAAAAGTTGTATCGATTGAAGATGCAGGGCTTATCACCAATATTGGTTCTCATGCAGATGCGATTGTACCATGGAATGAATATAGTTATGAAGAAGTGAAAATGGAAGATGTACAAGTTGGTGATACTTTCGATGTACTTGTTTTAAATACAGATGACGGAGATGGTAATATTATTGTTTCTAAAAAACGTGCTGAGGCAGAAGTAGCATTAGAAAATATTGAACAGCTTTACAAAAATCATGAACACTTTGTAGTTAAAGTAAAAGAAGTTGTAAAAGGTGGGGTTATTGCCAACCTTCAAGGTATGCGTGCTTTCATTCCTGGTTCTCAAATTACAGATGTTTATGTAGAAGATTTAAATGAGTTTGTAGGTAAAGAAATTGAAGTAGAAATTATCGAGTTTAATCCTAAAAACAAAAAACTTGTTCTTTCAGGTAAGGCTATTGCAAAGGCTAAAACACAGCAAGCTAAAAAAGAACGTTTTGATTCTATTATAGAGGGCGAAAAATATACAGGTACAGTGACAAAACTTATGCCATATGGTGCATTTGTTAACATTGGTGGTGTAGAAGGTCTTGTTCATAATACAGATCTTTCATGGACACGTATTAAACATCCTTCAGATGTTGTTAAAGAAGGGGACAAGCTTAATGTAACTGTTCTGAGCATAGATAAAGAAAAAGGTAAAATTGCTCTTGGTGCTAAAGATGTAGCGATGGATCCTTGGTTCTTAGAAACAGCAAACCTTGAAAAAGGACAAGTTGTGAAAGGTAAAGTTGTGAAATTTATGAACTTTGGTGCGTTTGTATCTCTTAGTGAAAATGTAGAAGGTCTTCTTCATGTTTCTCAAATTACAGAGAAACGTATTTCAAAACCAGAAGAAGCATTAGAGATTGGTCAAGAAGTTAAAGTAAAAATTACACAACTTGATAAAGTAAATAAAAAAATTGGTTTAAGCATGACAGAAGTAGAAGAAGAGATCGATCCTTCTATGATGGCATATATGAACGAAGAAGAGGAAAGCATCTCAACTATGGGTGATGTTTTAGGAAATGCTTTTAAAGATTTATTTAAATAGAATGATTAAAAGAGTGCCTAATGGGCACTCTTTTGTATGTGGAGGCAAGGGATGTTACAAGATACGAGAGTAATTATTTTTGATATAGATGGAACGCTTTTAAACTCTGTTTATTTTAATGTGGAAAATATGAACAATACTTTGGAGCACTTTGATTATGTTTATCGTGTGAGTGAGGAGCGTGTAAGGGGCTATTTAGGTTGCACAGCAGAAGAGTATTATAAGGGGGTATTGGATGAGAGTTGTGTAGAGAGATGGGAAGAAATTAGAGCTTATAATAGAGCGCATATGGCAGAAGCTATGGCAGCCTATGGTAAGGGATTTGAAGGTGTAGATAATACTTTTTCTATACTTCATAAGACGGGTTATAAACTTGTACTCTATAGTAACTGTTCAAGAGCTTATATGGAGGCAGCACTTGATGTACTAGGTATTAGAAATTATGTAGATTATGCGGAGTGTGTTAAAGATAATGGATTAGCTAAACCACAACTTTTAGCGAAAATACTTAAGATGTATGAGGGATGTAAGGGTGTGGTTGTAGGTGACCGTATTCATGATATAGAAGCAGCACATTGGAATTATATACCTTGTATAGCTGCTTTGTATGGATTTGGTCAGGAAGAAGAGATGAAAGAAGCAGACTATACACTTTATAGCATAAAAGAATTACCAGCTCTACTTGACAAAGAAAAGGCTCATGCATAAAATAATAAGTAAATGTCACATAAAGTAAACGTCATAGAAAAATGCGATGAAAAAGAGGAGTATAATACACCTGCATTTAGAGAGAGAAACTTATAAGCTGAAAGGTTTCTTATGTAAGGATATTAGAAGGTAGCTTTTGAGCACTGTTTTTGAAACTAAGTAGGAAGCAGCGGGTAGGCCCGTTACAGCATAGAGAGCCAGATAGAAGTCTGGAATTAAGGTGGTACCGCGAGCATTTTCGTCCTTATTAGGGGCGAGAGTGCTTTTTTTATATTCTTATTTCAGAAAGAAGGTGTCCTATGAAGCCTATGGGTTTTGTACTTTTGGTCATTGGTGTCATGCTGATCTTTGCAGCAAGGCGTATCGTGCTTTCTAAAGTGCGTCTAGAAGAAAAGGATAAAAATGAAATGGAAATGCTAGCAAGTGGCGGTGTTATTGCTGTTAAGGTCTCAGGCTTTATTGTGGCTGTTATGGGATTTCTATTTCTGATGATGTAACAAATAAAAGGAGGATTCAATATGAGTAACTTAGAAAAAGTTTATGATCCAAGTACCGTAGAAGAAAGACTTTATAAAAAATGGATGGACAATGGTTATTTCCATGCTGAAGTTGAAAAAGACAAAGAGCCATTTACAATCGTTATTCCACCACCAAACATTACAGGGCAACTTCATATGGGGCATGCACTTGATAACACACTTCAAGATATCTTAATTAGATATAAACGTATGCAAGGTTATAATACACTTTGGATGCCAGGAACTGACCATGCCAGTATTGCAACAGAAGTGAAAATTGTGGCCAAAATGGCAGAAGAAGGTCTTACAAAAGAAGACCTTGGACGTGAAGGTTTCTTAAAACGTGCTTGGGAATGGAAAGAAGAGTATGGCGGCACAATTATCGGGCAGCTTAAAAAACTTGGTTCTTCATGTGACTGGGAAAGAGAACGCTTCACAATGGATGAAGGTTTATCAAAAGCAGTACAAGAAGTATTCATTCGTCTTCATGAAAAAGGATATATTTACAAAGGTTCACGTATTGTTAACTGGTGTCCAATATGTCAAACAACTATTTCAGAAGCTGAAGTTGAGCACATTGAAAGTCAAGGCAACTTCTACCACTTACGTTACCCAGTAGTAGGGAGTGATGAGTTCGTTGAAATTGCGACAACAAGACCAGAAACATTGCTTGGAGATACTGCAGTAGCAGTTAACCCAAAAGATGAACGCTATACACATTTAATTGGTAAAATGCTTAAATTACCTCTTACAGATAGAGAAATTCCAGTAATTGCAGACCATTATGTAGATATGGAATTTGGTACAGGTGTTGTTAAAATTACACCAGCACACGACCCTAATGACTTTGAGGTAGGTCGTCGTCATGACTTAGAAGAAGTCTGTGTCATGAACGATGATGGTACAATGAATAACTTAGCAGGCAAATACGCTGGTATGGACCGCTATGAAGCACGTAAAGAAATGCTTAAAGATTTAGAAGAGCAAGGTCTTCTTATTCAGATTAAACCTCATATGCACAATGTAGGTACACATGACCGTTGTAAAACAGTTATTGAACCTATGGTGAAAGCACAATGGTTCGTTCGTATGGAAGAAATGGCTAAACCTGCTATTGAAGCGCTTAAAAAAGGTGACTTACGTTTCGTTCCAGAACGTTTTGGTAAAACATACCTTAACTGGTTAGAAAATATTCGTGACTGGTGTATTTCTCGTCAGCTTTGGTGGGGACACAGAATTCCAGCATACTACTGCCAGGAATGTGGTGAAGTAACTATTGCACGTAGTATGCCGGAAGCATGTAGTAAATGTGGTCATACACATCTTGTTCAAGATGAAGATACATTAGATACATGGTTCAGTTCAGCTTTATGGCCATTCTCAACACTTGGCTGGCCAGATAATACAGAAGAACTTAAACATTTCTATCCAACAAGTGTACTTGTAACAGGTTATGATATTATTTTCTTCTGGGTTGTACGTATGGTATTCTCAGGTCTTGAACAAATGGGTGAAGTACCATTTAAAGATGTTCTTATCCATGGTCTTGTACGTGACTCTGAAGGACGTAAGATGAGTAAATCTTTAGGAAATGGTATTGACCCACTTGAAGTTATTAAAGAATACGGCGCAGATGCACTTAGACTTACACTTATTACAGGTAATGCACCTGGTAACGATATGCGTTTCTATTATGAACGTGTAGAAGCGAACCGTAACTTTGGTAACAAACTTTGGAATGCAACACGTTTCATTCTTATGAATTATGAAGAGGAAGATTTAAATCTAGAGGTAGGCCTTGATGAACTGACTGCAGCAGATAAATGGATTCTTTCAAAAGTTAATACACTTGCAAATGAAGTAACAGAGAACATGGATAAATACGACCTTGGTATTGCTGTTCAAAAACTTTATGACTTTGCATGGGAAGAATTCTGTGACTGGTATATTGAAATGGTAAAACCACGTCTTTACAATAAAGAAGATGCTACACGTCATGCTGCATTATGGACACTTAAAACAGTTATGATTAATGTTCTTAAGATGCTTCATCCATATATTCCATTTATTACAGAAGAGATCTTTATGGGACTTCAAGATAGAGAAGAAAGTATCATGATTTCTAACTGGCCAGTATATAAAGAAGAATGGAACTTCCAAGTAGAAGAGGAAGAAATCTCTCTTATTAAAGAAGCAGTACGTTCTATTCGTAATGTAAGAAGTGAAATGAATGTACCACCATCAAGAAAAGCACAAGTATTTGTTGTTTCTGAAAATGAAAAAGTACTTGATATCTTTAATAGAGGTAAAGTATTCTTTGCTACCCTTGCTTCTGCATCAGAAGTTGTTATGCAAAAAGATAAAGCAGGTATTGATGAGGATGCTGTATCAGCAGTTATTCCAGAAACAGTACTTTACATGCCTCTTGCGGAACTTGTAGATTTTGAAAAAGAAATTGAACGTTTAACAAAAGAAAAAGCAAAACTTCAAAGTGAAGTAGATCGCGTTGTAAAAAAACTTTCTAATGAAGGTTTCGTAGCGAAAGCACCTGCTAAGCTTATTGAAGAAGAAAAAGCAAAACAAGCTAAATACGAAGCTATGCTTGCAGAAGTTGTAGCGCGCCTTGAAAAGTTTAATAAATAATGCAGTAATGAAAAAGGACTCTCTAAAACCAATTTAGAGAGTCCTTTTTGTGTGAAAAAAAGTAAATAAATTATTGGCGCATAGAAAGAGGGATATACTCCTTTCTCTGAGCTACGCTCTTATAAGCTGGGCGGATAATCTTGCCTGCATTGACGATTTCTTCGATGCGGTGAGCGCTCCAGCCAGCTATTCTGGCGATGGCGAAAATAGGTGTATACATTTCTAAAGGTAAATCTAATAAGGTGTAGACAAATCCAGAATAGAAATCTACATTGGCACTAACGCCTTTATACATTTTACGAGCCTTGCTAATCACTTGTGGTGCAAGGCGTTCAATACGTGTATAGAATTCAAATTCATCTTCGACGCCTTTGGCGGCAGCAAGTTTACCTGCATATTCTTTAAGGATAACGGCACGGGGGTCAGATATGGAATAAACGGCGTGACCAATGCCGTAAATAAGTCCAGCTTTATCAAAAGCTTCTTTATTAAGAAGTTTGGTGAGATAGGTACAGATTTCATCTTCGTCTTGCCAATCTTTAATTTTTTCACGCATATCTTCAAACATTTTAACAACTTTTAGGTTGGCACCGCCGTGTCTAGGTCCTTTTAGTGAACCTAAAGCAGCAGCGATGGTAGAGTAAGTATCTGTCCCAGAAGAGGTTACAAGGTGGGTTGTAAAAGAAGAGTTATTACCACCACCGTGTTCAGCGTGTAAAATAAGAGCTAGGTCTAAAAGGAGAGCTTCAAGTTCGGTGTATTTGCGATTTGGTCTAAGCATATAAAGGATATTTTCTGCTGTAGAGAGTTCTGGCCTAGGTGTGTGAATATAGAGACTTTGATTTTGATGGTAATGAGCATAAGCTTGATAGCCATATACAGCTAAAGAGGGAAAACAAGAAATGAGGTGAATACATTGTTTAAGGACATTAGATAAAGAAGTATCATCAGGATTATCCTCATCGTAACTATAGAGTGCAAGTACGCTTCGGGCCATGCTATTCATAATATCTTTTGTAGGTGCTTTTAGAATCATATCACGGACAAAGTCATCAGGTAGTTTGCGCTTTTCACTTAATATTTTATTGAAATTTTCAAGTTGTCTAGGATTAGGGAGTTTGCCAAAAAGTAAAAGATAAGTAGTTTCTTCGAAACCATAGCGATGATCAGTTAAGTAACCTTTAGTGATATCAGCAATATCGATACCTCTATAAAGTAGACGACCAGGGACAGGAATAATTTCGTTTTCGTCTACAATATAGGAATGGACTTCGCCTATTTCTGTTAATCCTACAAGTACACCTCGTCCATCTAAGTCACGTAGACCACGTTTAACAGCGTACTTTGTAAAAAGTTCAGGATTGATAAGGTTATTTTCTTGAGCTAAGTGGGTAAGTTCGTTGAAAGGATCAGTAGAAGTGTAAAGAGTATTTTGTTCTATCATATAATACCCCCCTTTTTTATGAAGTTTTCTGAATAATTATAATTAATAGTAACATTATGGGTAATAGGGTGTCAATATGTATAAAAGTAAGTGCTTGATACTGAATAATAAGTAAGTGAAAGAGATATTATAAATAAGAAGAGTATTATAATAATGGAGGAAAATTTATGAAGTATGTAGTTTTATCACCAGCGCGTAAAATCATTTGCTTTGATCATGGTGAACAAGTAGCGCAGTATTGCGATGAAAAAGAACGTTCAGATATAGATGCCTATTGTAAGGACCAGCAGTACACATATGAAACAATGAGTTCGGTAGATGTGGGATATGTCTATACCCTTATAGGGGCAGAGGCTGGGGTGTGTTATATTTATGAAACAAAAGATGTATTAAAACATATGAAAGAACTTCAAGTAGAATCTGATTTAATTGATGCAACAGCGGATCTTTTTAATGATAGAAGATTAAATGAAGAGATAGATTGCCCGGGCTATTTGAGTGATGTGCTTATGGATTTAACACCGATGACAGTTTCCCAATTGCTTGATCCTTTATATACAATGCAAAATATAGATGAGTGGGCTACTGAAGGGAATGAATAAAAAAGAAGTGTTTAATAGCTAGCTATTAAACACTTCTTTTTTATAAATATATAGTAAAAAAATATAGTTTATGATATTATTTCTAATAATAAATAATGTTTAGTTATTTTTGTGAGAATAAATAATATAATTTTTGTATAATCAAGCATAAAGTGTACGACATATACAAACATAAGTATTTATTAGGGATAAACATTGGTTGAAATAAATTCAAAAATATGATAGATTGTGTTATAAATAAATCATGTACATGTATACAATTATTTTGTTTGAAATAAATATTATTATAAAATCCAAGAATAAGATTGAATAACCCATAATATTATGGTAATATGAAGGAGAAAAATAAAAATCAATTATACGATATGAAGTTTATTTGATAAAAACTTGCAAAAACAGTATCGATACTTGAAATGAAAAATAATGAAATAAATGGAGGGGTTAAGATGAAAAAGTTTGCTAAGAAATTTTTAGTTTTATCTGTAGTATCAGGTTTAGCTGCTTCTACTTTAGTAGGTTGTAGCCAAGATAAGCCACAAACAGATAACGGTACAAGCCAAGCAGCAGGAGAGAAAGAGAGTAGTGGTGATACTCAAAAAGAATCAAAATACAAAACAGTAGTTGTTGCTTCACTTGAAATGAATGGAGTATTTAGCCCATTCTTTGCTACAACAGCACCTGATAATGACATTGTAAGTATGGTTCATGGAGCATTGATCAAAACAGATCGTAATGCACAACCAGAAGCAGATTTAGCAGATTATAAAATTGAACAAGTGGAAGCGGAAGATGGTAGCGTTTCTGAAACAATCTACACCTTTACACTTAAAGATGGTGTCACATTTAGTGATGGAACACCTGTAACAGCAGATGATATTATTTTCTCATATAAAGTATTAGCGGATCCAGCATATGATGGTCCATCTACATTTTCTACATTACCAGTAGTGGGTATGGAAGAGTACAATAAAGGTGATGCTACAGAAATTAGTGGTATTGAAAAAGTAGATGATAAAACTGTTAAGATTACGCTTAAAGGCATTGATCCATCAGCTATTTGGAAACTTGGTGGTATTGAAGTAGCACCAAAATCATACTACGGCGTAGATGATGCAGGTAAAGAATATGCTAAAGGGGATATGAGCGTACCTAAATCAAGAAATGCAGCACCAATGGGAGCAGGAGCATATAAATTTGGAAGCTTTGAAAATAACGTTGTAACACTTAATGCAAATGAAAATTATTATGGTGGTGCACCAGCAACACCAACAATTAAATATCAAGTAACAGCAGAGTCTAATAAACTTGAAGGTTTAAAGCTTGAAGAGTTTGATATTTCAGATCCATCTTCTTCACCAGATATGGTAGCAGATGTAGAAGCTGCAGGTTTTGAATATGAATTAATTGATAACCTTGGTTATGGTTACATTGGTATGAATGCTGAACGTATTCCAGATAAAAATGTTCGTAAAGGTTTAATGCACCTTATGAACCGTCGTCCAGCTATAGAAACTTATTATGGTGACTTAGCTACAGTTATTGAAAGACCAATGTCAACAGTATCATGGGCTTATCCACAAGATGCAACAGAATACTATGGTTTTGATCCAGCTAAAGCTTTAGAGTACTTTAAAGCAGCTGGTTACGAACAAGTAGAGAAAAATGGTAAAGTAAGCCTTGAAAAAGATGGGGTACAACTTCGTGTTGAAGTAGGTATTCCAGGTGGCGGTACTATGGAACATCCAACTGCTCCAGTACTTACACAAATGAAAACAGAAATGGAAAAAATGGGTGCTGTTCTTGAAATTGCAGATACAGACGGAACAGTATTCTTTGATAGACTAGAAACAGGTGATTGGGATATGTGGGTAGCAGCTTGGCAAGCAACTGTTGATCCTGATATGTATCAAACATACCACTCACAAGGACCATCAAACCATTACAACGTTCAAAATGAAGAACTTGATAAACTTATTGTAGAAGCACGTCAAACAAATGATATAGAAGTAAGAAAAGATTGCTATAGCAAAGCGCTTGATATCATTATGGATGAAGCGGTAGAAATGCCAGTTTACCAAAGAAAAAATATGTATGTATTCAACCAAGAAATCGTAGATATGGAATCTCTTCCAGAGAACATGACTCCATACTATACATATTTTGCTGAAGTTGAGACATTCAGACTTAAATAATCATAGGGCATGAAACTAATCACCAACTCCTTAGGGGTTGGTGATTAATATCAGCCTATAATAAATGTTATGTAAATAATGCAAAAAAATCCAATTATTGTAAGTTGATATTAATCAGAAAGAAAGCGCATTGTTTAAGCACTAAACTAGAAAAGGAGTGAATAGAGATGAGACAATATATTATTCGAAGATTATTTATTTCTATCTTTATATTATTGGGTGTATCGGCTATCATTTATGGTTTACTACGTACTGCGCCAGCAGATTATGTAAGTACTATAACAAACGGAATTCCAGATGCAACACCGGAAATGAAAGCAAAATTAACTGAACTCTATGGTCTTGATAAAGGGATAGTAGAAGGTTATGTGGATTGGTTAAGTTCAGCCTTAAAAGGTGATTTAGGCCAATCTTTCATTTATAACAAACCAGCACAAGATGTTATTAAAGATAAGATGTGGGTATCCTTCTGGATGGCACTTCCATCCTTTATTTTGCAACTCTTAATCGCAATTCCATTAGGAATTATTTCAGCAACAAAACAGTACTCTATTACAGATTATACTGTTACAACAATTGCTTTAATTGGGATTTCTCTTCCAAGTTTCTTCTTCGCAGCTGTACTGCAAAGAGCGTTCTCAATGGGACTTGGATGGTTTCCGCTTCAAGGGATGGTTACAGCTCGTGAAGATTATGTAGGCTTTGCACATATTATGGATATGGCATGGCACTTTGTTCTGCCTATCACAGTACTTACTGTATTAAGTATTGGAGGACTTATGCGATATAGCCGTACCAATATGCTTGAAGTTTTAAATGCAGATTACATACGTACAGCAAGAGCTAAAGGCCTTAGTGAACATAAAGTAATTTACAAACATGCATTTAGAAATACACTTATTCCAATTGTAACAATGGTTGGTGGTATGATTCCTGGACTTTTCTCAGGGGCTATGATTACAGAAGGAATCTTCTCTATTGAAGGTCTTGGATATATAGGGCTTAAAGCACTTAGATCAGGGGACATTCCATTTATGATGGCCTTTACCATGTTCCTTGCCATTCTTACATTATTAGGAACACTATTATCTGATATTCTCTATGCGGTGGTAGACCCTCGCGTACGACTTAAATAGAAGGGAGTAATGAAATGGCTGAAGAAAAAGTATTACAAACAAATAATCAACCAGAGGAAGTTGCAAACTTAGAGAAAATCGTTACTCCAGGGCAGCTTGTTATGAAGCGTTTCTTACGTAATAAGCTTGCTATTGCAGGAGTAGTCATTCTTGTATGTATGTTCCTGTTTTCTTTCTTAGGGCCTCTTTTTACAAGTTATGGTGAATATACTATTTTCTTTGTAAAAGATGGTGTAGAATTTAGTTCAGATGATCACAAGGGTATGGATCCACAAGAAAGTGGTGTAAAAATTAATGGGAAAGCAAAACCATCAAAAGCACACTTACTTGGAACAGATAAAGATGGTCGTGATATTTTAGTTCGTTTGATGTATGGTGGCCGTATCTCTTTATTAATTGGTTTTGTAGTAGTAGGTCTTCAATTAGCAGTAGGTGTTATTATGGGTGGTATAGCAGGATATTATGGTGGTGTGATTGATAACCTCATAATGCGCTTGGTAGATATATTCTATTGTATACCAACTCTTCCTGTTATGTTAATTGTAAGTTCTATTATGGTAGCATATGGCGTACCACAAGAATATAAGATTTATATTTTGATGCTTATCATGGGTATATTAGGTTGGGCAGGTGTAGCACGTCTTGTACGTGGTCAAATTCTAAGCCTTCGTGAACAAGAGTTTATGGTGGCAACAGAAGCGATTGGCCTTCACCCAGCTAAACGTATTATGAAACACCTTATACCAAATGTTATGCCACAACTGATTGTTATTGCAACAATGGGTATGGGGAGTGTTATTTTAGCAGAAGCATCTTACAGTTATCTTGGTATAGGGGTACCATTCCCACTTGCGTCTTGGGGAAATATGGTTAATACGGTAACAGATCCTATTATTATGAGGGAGTATTTGAATATTTGGTTCCCACCAGGATTCTGTATTTTATTAACAGTACTAGGATTCAACTTTGTTGGCGATGGTCTTCGTGATGCCTTCGACCCTAAAATGAAAAGGTAGGTGATAACATGAGCGGTATGACAGCAGAAATGAAAAAGATAAAAAAAGCTGAACAAAAAGAAGCTAAGCTACGTATGAAGCAAATTTCTAAAGAAAATAATAAAATCATTAAGAAGTTTGAGAAAGAGAAGAAACGCAAAAAGGTTGATCCTTCTGAGTATCAAACAACTATGGAAAATCCAGATAACATTATTGAAATTGATAATTTACATACTTATTTCTTTACAGATATGGGGACAGTTAAATCTGTAAATGGTGTCTCTATTGAGGTGCCAAAAGGAAAGACAGTTGCATTAGTAGGAGAGTCTGGATGTGGTAAGTCTGTTACGAGTCTTTCTGTTATGAAGCTTGTACAAGGACCTACAGGTCAAATCGTAGATGGAGCTATTCGCTATAACCGTAAAGGTGGTGCAGTAGATATTGTTAAGACTCCAATTAGCGAAATGCAACATATTCGTGGTAATGAAATTGCCATGATTTTCCAAGAGCCTATGACAAGTCTTAATCCAATCTTTACAATTGGTTATCAAATTGATGAAACCATTAAACTTCATCGACCTGATATGAAAGATGAAGATATTAAAAAGCAAACTATTGAAATGCTTAAATTAGTAGGGATTGCCCGTGCAGAGGGGATTTATGACTGTTATCCACATGAACTTTCAGGTGGTATGCGTCAACGTGTTATGATTGCTATGTCACTTTCTTGTGACCCTCAGTTTATTATTGCAGATGAACCTACAACTGCACTTGATGTAACGATTCAAGCACAGATTTTAGACTTACTTCGTGATATTAAGCAAAAAATAGATGCAAGTATTCTCCTTATTACACATGACCTTGGTGTAGTAGCAGAAATGGCAGATTATGTTGTGGTTATGTATGCAGGTAAAATTGTAGAACAAGGCACAGCTCATGAAGTCTTCCTTAATCCAAAACATCCTTATACAATGGGGCTTATTAAGAGTAAGCCAGCGGTAGGTAAAGTAGTAGACCGTCTTTACTCTATTCCAGGAGCGGTACCAAACCCTGTAAGTATGCCAAATTACTGTTTCTTTAAAGACCGTTGTGATAAGTGTCTTGCAAAATGCAATGGAGATATTCCAGAACTTAGATATATATCAGAGGATCATAAAGTGGCTTGTCATCTTTATGATAGCAAAGGAGGGAAATAAATGTCAGAAAATATTTTAGAAGTTAAAGAACTGAAAAAATATTTCCCTATTAAAGCAGGGGTTATCCAACGTGTAGTAGGGCATGTTAAAGCTGTTGACGGTATTTCTTTTAATATCAAGAAAGGTTCTACTTTTGGGCTTGTAGGGGAATCAGGTTGTGGTAAAACAACAGTTGGTCGTACACTTCTTCGTCTTCAAGAAAGTTCAGGCGGAAGTGTTATGTTTGATGATAAAGATGTTTTCAAGCTTTCTAACAAACAATTACGTGCTATTCGCCCAGATATGCAGCTTATTTTCCAAGATCCATATAGCTCCCTTAGTCCAAGAATGCCAGTTGGTGAAATTATTGGGGAAGGTGTGCGTGAGCATAATATTGTACCTAAAGAAGAATATAGAAGCTATATTATGAGTATTATGGAAAAATGTGGTCTTCAACCTCATCATATTGACCGTTATCCACATGAATTCTCAGGTGGACAACGCCAACGTATTTGTATTGCACGTGCTATAGCGCTTAAACCAAAAGTTATTGTATGTGATGAGCCAGTATCTGCGCTTGATGTATCTATTCAAGCTCAAATTATTAACTTACTTAAAGACCTTCAAGAAGAATTTGGATACAGCTACTTATTTATTTCCCATGACTTAAGTGTTGTTGAACATATTTCAGATGAAGTAGGGGTTATGTACCTTGGAAATTTAGTAGAAAAAGCTCCTAAAGAAGAGCTTTTCAAAAATCCTAAACATCCTTATACAAAAGCACTTTTCAGTGCTATTCCAGTGCCAGACCCAACAGTAAAAATGAATCGTATTATCCTAGAAGGAGATATTCCTTCACCTGCAAATCCTCCATCAGGGTGTAAATTCCATACAAGATGTCAGCATTGCATGGAAATTTGTAAGACAGTGGCACCAGAGTATAGAGATTATGGTAATGAACATTTTGTAGCATGCCACTTATATGACAATGAATAAGGTAAATGATGAATTCAAAGATGATGGAAGAACAGTAGCAGATATGGATATACCAGGTATGCCATGGTATGCAGGTCCTAATGACCGATTAGGCGATAGACCTAAGGCAAAACGTAACTCTCTTGTAGAAGAGCGTATTGTACTCACTAAGGGAGAGAAACGTGCTATTTATAAAGGTATTATAGCTGCCATATTGCCATTAGTCCTTGCATTCGCGGTAGGTTATTTCTTTATTTTCCTATTTTTAGACAAAGTATGGCTATCTTAAATAGAGGCGTGTAAGATATGAAATCTTACACGCTTTTATAATGTACGACTATTGAAATATAATGAGTTTTTTTGTATACTACCTAAAGATTAAAAAGGTTTACAGAAAGTATGAGGGATATGATATGCTTGTTACAAGGGATAAACAGTTTTATAAATTATTATTAAGCATTGCACTTCCTATTGCTATGCAAAACTTAATTACTTTTGCAGTAAGTATGGTAGATACTTTAATGCTTGGGACACTAGGTGAAGTAGAGTTATCAGCAGCATCTATTAGTAATAATCTTTTCTTTGTCTTTATGATTTTGAACTTTGGGCTTGCAGGAGGTTCTAATATTCTTATTTCTCAATATTGGGGAAAGAATGATGTAAAGGCTATTCATAAGGTGCTTGCTATAATGTATAAAGTGTGTGTAGCTTTATCTATTGTTTTTACGGCTATAGCACTATGTGCACCTCGTCTATTTATTAGTATTTTCACACCAGATATGGCAGTTGTGGATGCTGGAGAAAAATACTTACGCATTGTAGGATTAGGATACTTTTTCTATGCTATTACAAATTGTAGTATTATGATGCTTCGTTCCGTGAAGACCGTTAAAATCTCTATGGTAGTCTATTCTATTTCTCTACTTGTTAATGCATTCTTTAACTGGATTCTTATTTTTGGTAACTTAGGTGCACCACGTTTAGGGATAGAAGGTGCGGCAATTGCTACGGTTTTAGCGCGTTTTGTAGAATTTGCAATTGTAATGTGTTTTATGGCATTCTTTGAGAAAAAAATCAAGTTTAGACTAAGCTACTTTAAAATAAAAGATGCCCTAATGAAAAAGGACTACATTAAAACTTGTACACCAGTTGTATTTAATGAGTTTCTTTGGGCAATGGGATCTTCCATGGTAGCTGTTATTGTAGGTAGACTAGGAACAGAAGTTGTAGCAGCTAATAGCATTAGTAATGTGGTGAATCAATTTGTAACGGTCTTTATTTTTGGTTTATCAAGTGCAGCAGCTGTTATGATTGGTAATAGTATTGGGGAAGGGAACTATAAGAAGACTAAAGAATATGCAGCAACTATTGCAATTTGTGTAGCTTGTTTAGCTGTTTTTGCAGGATTTCTTACTTTTACACTTAGACCTTTCATTGTACAGTTCTATAATGTATCAGATTTAACGAAGTCTATTGCTATGGATATTATGGCGGTTAACTCTGTGATTGTATTCTTCCAGGCCATGGCAAACACAACTAATATTGGTATTTTGCGTGGTGGTGGAGATGTGAAGTTTGTACTGGTTAATGATGTCATTTTTATGTGGCTTGTAGCTATTCCGTTAGGGTTTATTGCTGCTTTTGTATGGAGCTGGCCAGTTATTGCTGTATTTTGTGTTATAAGAGTAGATGAAATATTAAAGGTTATTTGTAGTACAAGACGTATTATAAGTTGGAAATGGATTACCAATGTTACAAGAGATGAAGAATATGCAGCTTAAAGAGGAGACGGTATGAAAATATTAGGTATTACAAAGAAAGAACTATTCCTAATCTTATTAGGAACAACCCTTCTTGCTTTAGCTATTAACTGGTTTTTATCACCAAGTGGCTTAGTTACAGGAGGAATTTCAGGAACTTCTATTATTGTAGAGGAAGTCACAAGCAATGTGTTTGGCGTAGGTGTACCTTTATGGGTAACGAATATTTGTTTAAATATTCCTCTATTTTTAATAAGTATTAAACAACGTGGTTTTAAATTTGCGCAGAAGTCTTTATATAGTGTTTTATGGCTTTCTGTCGCTTTATGGTTCACAGGATTTTTCCCTAATCCATTCCTTACAACAGGAGACTTACTTCTTCCAGCTATTTTTGGAGGAGCATTAATAGGGGCGGCAATTGGTCTTGTTATACAAGCAGGAGGGACAACAGGTGGAACAGATATGCTTGCCTCTATTATTAAATTTAAGAACCCATCTTTTCCTATCACTCAGCTTATGCTTATGATTGATGGTATAATTATATTATGTGGTTTCTTTATTTTCGGGCAGGAAAAAGCTATGTATGCTGTTATTGCTGTATTTATTACTTCAAAAGTAATAAGCAATATTATAGAAGGTGTACATTATGCTAAAGCAGCATTTATCATATCAGCCCATAGTGATAAGATTGCTAAAGAAATTATGGAGAAAATTCCACGTGGTGTAACAGGACTTAAAGCAACGGGAATGTATTCTAAATCAGATAAAGAAGTCCTTTATGTGGTTGTATCTCAAAAAGAAATTACAAGGCTTCGTGATTTAGTAAGAGATATAGATCCTAAGGCTTTTGTGACCATTGCTGATGTAAAAGAAGTACTTGGAGAAGGCTTTATAACTGAATACAATGATTTAGCAGCATAACTTGTCAAAAATACTTACATTGAGGTATAATGTTAATTGACTATAAATAATCGTATAAATTCGATAATATGGATCGAAAGTTTCTACCTACAAACCTTAAATTTGTGGACTACGAGGTGTTTATGTTTTGCATGCTATGCAAAGCTTATAGACTCCTCTTTTTTTTGAGGAGTCTTTTTTTTATTACTATTTTATAGAAAAGGGTGTTAAATCATGAATGTATCCAATTTCTTTATTACAGGTGGTAAAGGTGTGGGAAAATCTACACTTTTAAAGGCACTTACAGAGGAACTAGAGCTGACTAAAGATTTAACTGGATTTGTTACTTTACCTTACTTTGAAAAGGAGGCAAGAAAAGGATTTTATCTGCATAGTATGATAGAAGTAGAGGGGAATGACAAGCCTATTTCTATTCAGCCTGATGAAGTGTCTTGTGAAAGTATTAGGGAAACTTTTGAAACCCTTGGTGTGGATGTCCTCATTAAAAGCTTGGAATATCCAGAAAAACATGTAGTAATGGACGAACTTGGCACTTTAGAAGGAGAGGCTTATCTTTTTCAGGAACAAGTACATAACTTATTAAGCAGTCCTAAAATTGTACTAGGGGTTATAAAGCATAAGGAACATCCTTTTTTAGATGCCATTAGGCAAAGAGAAGATACAATGATTTACACAGTCACTGAAGAAAATAGGGATGAGATAAAAGAACAGATTAAACAAGATTACCTAAAAAGGTTTTCAAATAAATAGATTAAGGGGAATAGCATGAAAATGAAAAAGTTTATGTATATGGTAGCATGTATGAGTTTATTAGTAGGCTGTGCAAAGGCACCAGTGGGGTCACCTGAAGTAACATCTGAGCCTATATCAGCTGAGCAAGGAGGTACAGAAAATAAAGAAGCAACTGCAAAACAGCCAGAACAAGAAACTGTAGAACGTGAGATTACAGTTACAGATCAGCTAGGTAGAGAAGTAACAATCAAAGGAGATGTAAACCGTATTGTCTCTTCTTATTACATTACATCTTCTATGCTTATTGCCTTAGATGCAAAAGATAAAGTAGTAGGGCTTGAAATGAAGGCAGATACAAGAGAAATTTACAAACAAGCAGCACCGCAGTTCTTAGAGCTTCCAGCAGTAGGATCCGGTAAAACTTTCAATGTAGAAGAAGCACTTGCATTAGAGCCAGATCTTATTATTTTACCGTATAGATTAGAATCTTTTATTCCACAAATTGAATCTTTAAATATTCCAGTTATTGCAGTAGAGCCTGAAAGTATGGAAGACTTCCTTGCATGTATTGAGTTAATAGGAACAGCTATTGGACATGAGGAGGAGGCTGAGAAGCTTCTTAAATATTTTGATGATGTGACAAAAGAAGTAGAAGGTCTTACGGCTTCACTTACAGATAGACCTTCTGTATATCTAGCAGGAAGTAGTAATCCTCTTGTAACTTGTACAGGACTTATGTATCAAAACGATCTTATTGAGATTGCAGGTGGGGAGAATGTAACAAAGGAGTTAACAGATGCTTACTGGCAGACAATCTCAAATGAAGAACTTTTAAGTATGAATCCTGAATATATGTATGCTGTAAGTTATGCAGATTATGATTTAACAGCTATTACAGAAGAGGCTAACTTTAAAGATATTGAAGCTGTAAAAGCAGGAAATGTTGCATACTTCCCATCTATCCTTGAACCTTGGGATTATCCAACACCATCAGCAGCACTTGGTATGCTTTGGCTTTTAAATGATCTTCATCCAGATCTTTATGACGAAGAAGCGTATTTAGAAGATGCAAAAGCCTTTTATAAAGAATTCTATGATATTGAGGTAACAGAGGAAGCACTTGGACTATGAGAAAGAAAACTCTTTTTGTAGGTAGTCTTTTAATCTTATGCATCATGATGGCCCTTTCATTAGGGCGTTATAGTCTATCTTTTAAAGAGGTCTTAGAAGTTATAATGGGGACTTCTAAAGAAAGTCTCCATTATACAGTTGTTTATGGAATGCGCTTACCGCGTATTATGCTTGTTCTATTATGTGGTAGTGGACTTGCCCTAGCAGGACATACCTATCAGGTTGTCTTTAGGAATCCTCTTGTATCGCCAGATGTATTAGGGGTAAGTGCAGGATGTTCTTTTGGTGCAGCTTTTGCCATGGTTTTTCTAGGTGGAGGGCTTATGGCAATAGGAGGCATGTCTTTTTTATGCGGTATAGTTGTTGTAAGTTTAACTATGCTACTTGCAAGGCGTATGAGAAATAAGACACTTGGTTTGGTACTTTGGGGGATTGTAACAAGTTCCATTGCCTCATCAGGACTGATGCTCATTAAATATGGAGCAGACCCTTACAAACAGTTGCCAGCCATAGAGTTTTGGCTTATGGGTGGTTTTTATCAAGCAAGTTGGCAACAAGTTGGGGCGATAGGTTTAATATTTAGTATAGCTATAGTCTCTTTATATTTATTAAGATGGAAGTTAAAAGTTATGATGCTTGGAGATGAAGCGGCACATGTATTAGGGGTCAATGTAAAGGCTGTACGTTATGGTGCTTTAAGTGTAGCAACTTTTTTAGTTGCAATCATTATTTCTTTAGTAGGACTTGTAAGTTGGATTGGACTTATTGCTCCCCACCTTGCAAAGCTTTATACAAAGAAAGAGGATTTAAGTTGCATGACCATGGCTATGGTGTTAGGGAGTTTAGTGCTTCTTATAGCAGATACCTGTGCGCGAACACTTTTTCCAGCAGAGCTTCCCATTAGTATTTTAACATCTTTTATGGGGGCTATTTTACTAGCCATCATTTTATTACAATCAAAACAGTAATGACGGAGGATAGAGTTGTGTTCACAATGACAAATTATGTAACAGTTGGGTCACTAGAAGAGGCGTATGCCTTATTAGGGAAAAATAAAAGTAATAAGATTCTAGGGGGTACTTTATGGATGAGAATGGGGAGCCAAACAATCCATACAGGTATTGACCTTAGTCAATTAGGATTAGATCAAATTGTAGAAAATGAAGAAGCTATAGAAATAGGGGCAATGTGTTCCTTAAGGATGATTGAAACACATCCCCTTATGAATGAATATTTTTCAGGGATAGTTGCTGAAAGTGTGAAGGATATAGTAGGTGTACAGTTTAGAAACTGTGCAACTATTGGAGGAAGCATTTACAGCCGATTTGGGTTTTCTGATATACTTACAGCACTACTTGCCCTAGATACTTATGTAGAACTTTATCATGGGGGGATTCTATCTTTAGAAGATTTTATTAAAACATCTTATGAAAAAGATATTCTTGTTAAAATAATTATTAAGAAAGAACAGATAAAGGGGACTTATCAGACAGAACGTTTGAGCCATACAGATTTTCCAGTTTTAGCTGTGGCTGTTACGAAAGGTCAAAAGGGCTATAAAATCTCTGTAGGTGCTAGGCCAAGTAAAGCAGCACTTGCCTATGAGGCAATGCATTATTTAAATACACGAGATGAACTTGGTGAAGAAATGATAGAAAGTGCAGTACATAAAGTAATAGAAGAACTGAACTTTGGGTCAAATATGAGAGCAAGTGAAACTTATCGTAAACATCTTGCAAAAGTGCTTATCAAACGTTCTTTAAAAACACTTAGTTACTAGAGGGGGAAAGACATGAAAATTAAAGTATGGGTTAATGGAAAATTAGTTCAAGATGATATTGCACCAGATATGACTTTATTTAACTACTTAAGAGATAAAGGCTATAAAAGTGTAAAATGTGGTTGTGATACAAGTAATTGTGGGCTTTGTACAGTATGGGTAGAAGAAAAAGCAGTACTTTCTTGCAGTGTACTTGCTATGCGTGTTGATGGAAAACATGTAACAACTTTAGAAGGCTTACAAGATGAAGCAGAAGCTTTTGGAATGATGCTTGCAAGTGAAGGAGCAGAGCAATGTGGTTATTGTAGTCCTGGTCTAATTATGAATGTATTAAGAATGAAAAGAGAGCTTAAAAATCCAACAGATGAGGAAATTAAAGCTTATTTATCAGGAAATCTATGTAGATGTACAGGTTATATGGGACAGTTACGTGCCATTAAAAAATACATGAGTCAAAATGGGGAGGCATAACATGAAGACAGTTCATCAACCTATTATAAAATTAGATGCAAAAGCGCTTGTAACAGGAAAGCCTGTTTATACGGAGGACTTAGCACCAAGTGACTGCCTTGTTGTAAAACTTTTACGTAGTCCACATGCTTATGCAAAAATATTAGAGATTAAAAAAGATATCGCACTTAAAGTACCAGGGATAGAATGTATCTTGACTTATGAAGATGTGCCACAACAACGCTTCACTATGGCCGGTCAGTCTTACCCTGAACCAAGTCCTTATGATAGGCTAATCTTAGATAAATATGTACGTTATGTGGGTGATCCTGTTGCTATTGTAGCAGGAGAGAATGAAAAAGCTGTTGACCGTGCACTTAAGCTGATTAAAGTACAATATGAAATACTTGAGCCTGTTCTTGATTTTGAACAAGCTATAGATCATCCTTCATGTATTCATCCAGAAGAAGATTATCATGTAAACTTTGATATTGGTAATGAGGTAAAACGTAATATTTGTTGTAAAGAAGGTTTTGAAGTAGGGGATATAAATAAGGCATTTAGTGAATCAGATGTTGTACTAGAACGTACATATCATACAAAAGCAAACAACCAAGCTATGATGGAAACGTTTAAGACTTATACTTATTTAGACTATAATGGGCGACTTAATATTGTAACAGCAACACAAATTCCTTTCCATGTAAGACGTATTTTAGCACGTGCACTAGATATGCCAAAGAGTAAAGTACGTGTTATTAAGCCACGTATTGGAGGAGGATTTGGAGCAAAACAAACCGTAGTAAGTGAGCCTTATCCAGCACTTGTTACACTTAAGACAGGCAAGCCAGCACGTCTATTCTTTACACGTACAGAGACTTTTATGGCTTCTACAAGTCGTCATGAAATGAAGATTACTGTTAAAATAGGAGCAGATAAAGAAGGTCATATTAAAGGGATTGAGATGTACACTTTATCGAATACAGGTGCTTATGGTGAGCATGGACCTACAACAGTTGGCCTATCAGGGCATAAAACCATGTCACTTTATAATAAAGCAGAGGCACTTAAATTCAGCTGTGACGTTGTCTATAGTAATACCATGTCTGCAGGCGCATTTAGAGGATATGGTGCTACGCAAGGTACTTTTGCATTAGAGTCTGCTATGAATGAGCTTGCTGTAGAACTTAATATGGATCCTATTGCTTTGCGTAAACTCAATATGTTAGAAGTAGGCGAAAGTATTAAAGCCTACTATGGTGAGATTCTTCAAAGCTGTGGGCTTTTAGAATGTCTTGAGACAGGTAAAAAGATGATTGAGTGGGATAAAAAATATCCAAGTTATAGAGTAGATGACCATAAGGTAAGGGGCGTTGGAATGGCTATGACCATGCAAGGTTCAGGTATCTCGAATATTGATATTGCATCAAGTCAGATCCGTTTAAATGATGATGGGTTCTATACCTTACTTATCGGTGCAGCAGATATGGGAACAGGGTGTGACACAATCCTTGCACAGATGGCAGCAGAATGCTTAGAGTGTGATTTAGATAAAATTGTTGTAAATGGCGTAGATACAGACCAATCTCCATATGATACGGGTTCTTATGCATCGAGTACAACTTATGTAACTGGAATGAGTGTTATTAAAGCTTGTGAAGAACTTAAAGAGAAAATGCTAAAAGAAGCAGCACTTCAACTAGGTATTGCACAAGAAGCGTTAATCTTTGAAGGTCACCAAATTAGTAATGAGGAAGGTACGGTAACGATTAGTTTAGATACACTTGCTCAAAATGCAGTAGTAGGTGAGCATGATTGCCTCATTGCTCAAGCATCGCATTCAAGTCCAGTATCACCACCACCTTTTATGGTTGGTTTTGCTGAGGTAGAAGTAGATACTGAAACAGGACACACTGAAATGATTGATTATGTAGGAGTTGTAGATTGTGGAACAGTCATCAATACAAGTCTTGCAAGAATACAGGCAGAAGGTGGAATTGCACAAGGAATTGGCATGGCACTTTATGAAGATATTACTTATACAGCAGAAGGGAAGATGCGTAATAACACCTTTATGCAGCATAATATTCCAACAAGGTTAGATGTGGGGAATATAAGTGTAGCATTTGAAAGTACTTATGAACCAACAGGACCTTTTGGGGCTAAATCGATTGGTGAAGTTGTTATTAATACACCTTGTCCAGCTATTGCACATGCTATTTATAATGCAACGGGTGTACGTGTGAGAGAACTGCCAATTACCCCTGAAAAAATTATATTAGGCGGTGAATAAAATGCGTATCCATGCTATTGTACTTGCAGCGGGTTTGAGCACACGTTTTGGTGATGATAAGCTTGCGAAACTTTATAAAGGACAAACGGTCCTTAATTATCTTTTGAATAAGTTAAAAGAACTACCATTTGAAGAAGTTTACGTTGTAACGAATGAAAAGACTTATAAGCTTATAGATGAAAGACTAAAGTTCAACATTTTAATCAATAAAGATGCACAGCAAGGGATAAGTACTTCTATACGATTAGGTTTGCAACTAAGTAGTGAATGTGAGGCTTATTGCTTTATAGTTGCAGACCAGCTTGCTTTAAAAAAAGAGACAATAGCGGATATGCTTAACACTTACAAGGACAATCAAACAGGTATTTTATGTGCTTCCCATAGAGGGGAATTAGGTAATCCTGTTATTTTTAGTAACTGCTATAAAGAAGAACTTATGCAGCTGAAAGGAGATGTGGGAGGTAAAAAAGTGCTGAAGAAACATTTAGCTGATGTAACCCTTTTTGAAGTAAGCGATAAGAACGAACTTATAGATATAGACACAAAATTAGACTGGAATAGATTACTAATGGAGGAAAAATCATGGAGCAACTAAAACAAAGAATTTTAACAGAAGGTCGTGTGAAAAGCGGGAATGTATTAAAGGTAGATAGCTTTTTAAATCATCAGATGGATATTCATCTATTTGATGAGATGGGAAAGGCATTTAAAGAGCGTTATAAAGAAGATGAAATTACAAAGATTGTCACAATTGAGGCATCAGGTATAGGGATTGCTTGCATAGTTGCAAGACACTTTAATGTGCCTGTTGTATTTGCTAAGAAGTCAGAATCACGTAACTTAGATGGAGATCTTTATACAAGTCCAATCTATTCTTTTACACATCAAAAGGAATATATGGTACGTGTAAGTAAGAAATTCTTATCAGCAGAAGATAAAGTACTTGTTATTGATGATTTCCTTGCAAATGGGAAAGCACTTATTGGATTATTAGATATCATTAAACAATCAGGAGCGACACTTGTAGGTGCAGGGATTGCAATTGAAAAAGGATTCCAAGGTGGTGGAGATGCACTCCGTGAACAAGGTATACGTATTGAGTCACTTGCGATTATAGATGAAATGGGCGAAGATTTTATCAAATTTAGAGATTAAATAGGATTATAAAAAACACCCTATAAGAAGGAGGATAACCTGCTACTTATAGGGTGTTTTTCTAATTTATGAGTGGTGGTGATGTCCACACCCACAGTCGTGATCATCATCGTGATGATGCCCGCCGCAGCACTCATGGGTGTCATGGTGATGGTGTCCACCGCAACATTTATGATTTTCTTCATGATGGTGATGGTCATGTCCGCAACCACAGTGGTCATCATGCTCCATACCGTAAAGTGGTGAATCATCATAGTAATCATCTTCAAAATCATAAGGTACATAGCCATCTTGATCCACGCCGCTTAATGTATCAAAGAAGCCCTTTTCTTCAAGGACATTGCTTAAGTACATCATAGTGAATAGATTACGTTTTGGATCAGATACATTTTCAAAACCTTGCATAATATAGTTATAGAAAGTTTGTTCATTCATAATGAAAGGCACAACAGACATAAAGTATTGCATACGTAATTTGCGAGGGATAGGAGCAAGCGTATTTAGTCTTGTACGTAAATCACTCATAAAGTCTTTAAGTACCTCTAGTACTTCTTGGCTATAAGGCTCATGCTTACCAGCATCAAATCCAAAGACATGATGAACAGACATGCTTAGGTAAGTTTGCATCAGTACAAAGAGTGGATCGATCTCTTTTGTTTTGCAAGCTTTTTTATAAAGTCCATTTAACTCTTCTTTAATGGTTCCAACACGTTCAGGAAGTGTTTCAAGGAAGATATCTTTATCATCTGAATCTGTTAAGATGTTTTGAATTGTACAGTATAAGTCATAGAAGCTTACATGTAGATCTGTAAGGGTTTCGAAAGAAAGTGCATCAAAAATAAGTAAGTTACTAAATGAACAAATCATATGATAAAGATTTTGGAGTAAATCAATAGCAAAATCTAAAGTTTCATTTGTAAGATCGGCTTCTTCGAAGAATTCTTCAGGGTCTTCAATGAGTTGAAGTTCTTCAAGACTTCTTCTAATATCTACAAAGCTTAATCCGTAATTTTCATAAAGTTGTCCATCAAAAAGTTGAAGGAGGATACTTGTTAAAAACTCAGCATTTTCTTTTGTATCTTCAATGTTAATTTTTTGAAGGCTCTTCTCAACATAAGCTAAGAAGCTGTCTTTAGTCATACGCATTGGAACGTATGGAAGTAGGCTTGCTGCACGGTCTTGGCGTTTGTGAGGGACTTTCTCAGCGAAGACAAAGCTACTACAGTCTTTAGCAAGCATATTAAAGTCCATATTTTTAGCATCTTCTTCTGTCAGATGGTAATCTTCATAAGTTGCTTCATTAATAGAGCTTTTAAGATTGTAAAGAGAAGTAAGATGCATAAGTTCACGTTTATAAGCACTTAAACTACGGAATTTCTCTTCTAGAGTTTTACGGTAGTCTACTAAATTTTGAGCATAAGTTTCTTTAAATTCACTTTCGCCATCTAAAAGACTAGGAAGTGTTGTAAAGAGTGTTTTTAAGTCAGATAAAATGCCTGATACGTCTTCATCAAAGTATTGGAAAGAAGAAGTACAAGGATTTTTAAGTACATTTAAATAATCATCTATCATACAAATATATGAATAGGAAACAGCTGCAAATATAGATTTTTGATTGTTGTCCATAAAAATCTCCTTTCAAAGTCATACTCTATTAAGAATATACAATTTCTATATAACATGCAAGCCTAATTCTAAGGTATTTGTAAAAATATGGTTTATTTTCTTGAAATTATTACCATAGTCAATTAAAATAATATAAAGGGGGTAGAAAAATGGAACAATTCAATCTAATCGGTCAGGATAAGAGACAAGCTCTCTTAAATGGCGAATCTAAAAATCCTCATCAATTACTTGGTTTACATGAATATACAATAGATGAAAAAATGAAACTAACAGTATGTATTTATAGACCAGATGCTAAAAGTATAAGTATTGCACCAGTAGGGGATAAGCAAAAAAAATATAAATTAATGCCAGTTGGTGAAGGATTATTTTTTTGTGTACTGCAACGTAGAAAACATAGATTCATTTATAGGGTATTTTGCGAAGATGAACAGGGAAATAAATGGGATTATATTGACCCCTACCAATTTGAAAGCTTTTTATCAGGGGAAGATTTAAGACTTTTTGAAGTAGGGAAGCATTATACACTTTATGAAAAGCTAGGGGCACATTTTACTACATTAGGAGGGGTAAAAGGCGTTTCTTTTGCAGTATGGGCGCCTAATGCCAAACGTGTGAGTGTAGTAGGAGACTTTAATCTATGGGATGGTAGAAGACATAGTATGAGATGTCTAGGGACAAATGGTATTTGGGAAATCTTTATACCAGAGATTGAAGTAGATAGCTGCTATAAATATGAAATTAAAACACAGGATGACACACTTCTTTATAAAGCAGATCCCTATGCTACAAGAAGTGAGCTAAGACCTCATACAGCCTCTAGGGTTTATACGCAGGATAGTTATAAATGGCATGATAAAAAGTGGTTAGAAAGTAGAATGAAAAAAGAATGGCATAGGTCCCCTATGTCTATTTATGAGTTACATATAGGTTCATGGAAAATGCATGCTGATGGAAACTTTTATACTTATAGAGAGCTTGCAGATGAGTTAGCGGATTATATTAAGGAAATGGGCTATACCCATATAGAACTATTAGGCATTTTAGAGCATCCTTTTGATGGATCATGGGGTTATCAGGTAACAGGTTACTTTGCACCAACGAGTAGATATGGTACACCTGATGATTTTAAATACCTTATAGATAAAATGCATCGTAATAAAATAGGTGTTATTTTAGACTGGGTACCTGCACATTTTCCTAAGGATGCATTTGGACTTGAAAAATTCGATGGGACGGCACTGTATGAACATTTTTTACCTGAACAGGCTAATCATCCACAGTGGGGCACGTTAATTTTTAATTATGGAAGAAAGGAAGTATGTTTATTCCTTATCAATAGTGCACTTTCATGGTTTAGTCAATATCATATTGATGGGCTTAGGGTAGATGCTGTAGCTTCTATGCTTTATTTAGATTTTGGAAGAGAAGGTGGAAATTATATTCCAAACCGTAATGGAGGCAGGGAAAACCTAGAAGCCATTGCGTTTTTAAAGCAGCTTAATACGGTAGTTTATGAAAAGTTCCAAGGTATTATGATGATTGCGGAAGAGTCTACCGATTGGGCTGGTGTCACACATCCTGTAGATCAGGGAGGACTTGGATTCGGATTTAAATGGAATATGGGATGGATGAATGATTACCTTAAATACATGGGGATGGATCCTCTTTTTAGAAAGTATGAGCATAATAAAATTACATTTAGTTTAATGTATGCTTTTAGTGAAAATTTCATTTTACCTTTATCTCATGATGAAGTTGTACATGGTAAGAGCCCGATGATTTATAAAATGCCAGGCGATGAGTGGAAGAAGTTTGCCAACTTACGTGTATGCTATGGTTATATGTTTACACATCCAGGTAAGAAAATGCTCTTTATGGGAAATGACTTTGCTCAAACTAATGAATGGACAGAAAAAGAAGAACTTAAATGGGGGCTTTTACAGTATGAACCACATAGACGGATGCAACGTTTTGTAAAAGACTTAAATACTTTCTATAAAGAACAAAAGAGCTTATGGCAGTTAGATGATACCTATGATGGGTTTGAGTGGATTGACTGCGATAATAGGGACCAAAGTATAGTCTCTTTTATACGTAAAGGGAAAAAAGAAGAAGATTATTTAGTTGTTGTAGTCAACTTTACACCTGAAGTAAGGCATAGTTATAGGATTGGTGTGCCAGAGAGAGGTACTTATAAAGAAATACTCAATAGTGACCATCCTATTTATGGAGGAAGTGGCGTTTTAAATACTCATGTAGTAGCGGTAGATGCACCATGGCACAATCAAAGTCAGCATATTGTAATAGAAATCCCACCTCTTGCAATAACTGTATTAAAAAAAGAAAAAAACTAAAGAAGGAGACTTTTTCATTATAAATGGGAATTCGGAGGGGGATAATGGGAGGTAAAAGTATCAGTGATTTATACATGGAGTTCTAGGAAGGTAGTTTCTCTATAAAGGTTCTTAAGAATACTCCTTTATTTGTTTAATTATTAGAAAGTATGTAAATAATTAAATAAAGGAGTGAGTCGATGCAAGGATTAAGGATACAACAGGATCCAGCTTATCATCAACTAACCATTACTCATATAGGTACAGAAGAAGTATTACAAACTTTATATGATACAGAACTGGGACAATTTTATCACTGGCTTAGGTTTTACAATGAACCACTTGATTATATAGAAGTGCCTTTTAATGAAGCTTATATCGAAATTATCTATGTTTTAAAACCAAAGGTGCTGATTGTTATTAATAAAGAAACGGTTTATCAGTTTCTGACTAGACTGTTTGGCAAGGATGCTTTATATTGTATGGAAGAAGTAGCAGCAACGTTTGTGCAAGGTAGTGATTTAGGATTCAGTTATGATATAAAGGATTTTCTTGTAAAATTTTATAATGCATCTACAAGAGGAGAGGCACTCCAAGTTTATAATAGGTGGCAGGAACTTATTCCACTTAATAATGAAGGCCTTTATAAAGTATTAGAGATTATAGAATATTATCTAGATGAGATTTTAAACTATTTTGATTTAAGAACAAAAAAACGAGAGAAAGTTATGGGATAACTTTCTCTCGTTTTTTATGCACTCATTTTGATTGTTCTAAAAAAGCATGAGCGGCTTTTAAATGGTCTAAGACAGCTTCTTTACTTGGCCCACCTTTAACACGTCTTTCATTAACGCAAGTTGTAAGACGGATAGCCTCATAAATATCTTCTTCAAAAATTGGATGAATAGCCTTATAAGCTTCTAAAGAAAGATTTTCAAGGTCAGTACTATGCGTAACACAATGAAGGACAAGTTTACCAATAACCTCATGGGCATCACGGAAAGCCAATCCTTTCTTCACAAGATAATCGGCTGCATCAGTAGCATTGGTAAAGCCACCTGAAGCTGCCTTATACATAGCTTCCTTACATACAGTCATAGTTTGAAGCATAGCTGTAAAGATAGGGAGACACATTTTAATCGTATCTATAGCATCAAAAGTGCGTTCCTTATCTTCTTGCATATCTTTGTTATAAGCAAGAGGCAGGGATTTCATAGTGGATAAAAGACCTATTAAATCGCCATACACACGGCCGCATTTGCCACGTACAAGCTCGGCGATATCAGGGTTTTTCTTCTGAGGCATAATAGAGCTACCTGTACTGTAAGCATCATCAAGTTCAATAAAGTGGAATTCATGACTACTCCAAAGGATAATTTCTTCACTGAAGCGGCTTAAGTGCATCATCATAGTACTTAAATTAGATAAGAGGTCTATACAGAAGTCTCGGTCTGATACACCATCTATACTATTAGCACAGACTTCTTTAAAGCCAAGTGCATCTGCAACAGCTTGGCGGTCTAAAGGGTAAGTGGTAGTAGCGAGTGCACCACTTCCAAGAGGCAGGCTACTTGTCATCTCATAAGTAAACTCTAATTTTTTATAATCACGCTTAAACATTTCAAAGTAAGCCATTAAGTGATGGGCAAAAGTAATAGGCTGTGCACGCTGAAGATGTGTATAGCCTGGCATAATAGTTTCAGTATGCTCATTGGCTATATCTGTAATAACGCTCATAAGGTGGTGAAGCATATCTTTAATAGCTAAAATTTCTTCCATGACATAAAGACGCATATCAAGAGCTACTTGATCATTACGGCTTCTACCTGTATGCATTTTCTTGGCTACATCACCAATACGATGAATAAGAAGTGTTTCAATATTCATATGAATATCTTCAGCCTTAACATTAAATTCTACATAGCCTTCTTCTATATCTTGAAGGAGACTAAGAAGGCCTTCTTTGATCGTAACAGCTTCTTCCTCTTTAATAATGTTTTGTTTGCCAAGCATCATAACATGAGCGATGCTTCCTAAAATATCTTGCTTATAGAGCCTTGCATCAAAAGAGATAGAGGAGTTAAAATGATCCGTTAAAGCATCTGTATCTTTTGCAAAGCGCCCTCCCCAAAGTTTCATAAGTTCTATCCTCCTAGTTGTCTTCTTGATGAGCGGCCTCCATAAGTGCACGCACTTTAAGTGGAAGTCCATAAAGATTAATAAAGCCTGTTGCATCATGGTGATTATAAAGATCACCAGTTGTGAAACTTGCTAAGTTCTCGCTATAAAGTGAGTAAGGAGAAGAAGCACCTTGAGGAATAATATTTCCTTTATAAAGTTTAAGTTTCACTTCACCTGTTACGACTTTTTGGGTGCTTGTAACAAAAGCACCTAAAGCTTCACGAAGTGGTGTAAACCATTTGCCATTATAAATAAGGTCTGCGTATTGAAGCGCAACTTCTTGTTTATAACGGTAAGTTTCACGGTCAAGTGTAAGGTGTTCAAGTTCATCATGTGCTTTATAAAGAATAGTGCCACCTGGTGTTTCATAAACACCGCGAGATTTCATACCTACAACGCGGTTTTCTACAATATCTTCAATACCGATACCATTTGCTCCCCCGAGCTCATTAAGTTTTTCAAGAAGAAGAGAAGGTCTTGTTTCGACGCCGTTTAAATGTGTTGGTACACCGTTTTTAAAAGTAAGAGTGATAAAAGTTGGTTCATCTGGCGCTTGTTCTGGAGAAACACCTAGTTTAAGAAGTTTTTCATAGTGAGGTGCATTCCAAGGGTCCTCTAAGTCAAGCCCTTCATGAGAGATATGCCACATGTTACGATCACGGCTATAACTGTCTTCTTTCTTCATAGGAACTTCAAGGCCACGTTCTTCAAGATAGGCGATTTCTTCTTCGCGTGAAGAAATATCCCAGATACGCCATGGTGCAATAACTTTAAGGTGAGGCGCAAGTGCTGCAATACCTAATTCAAAACGAATTTGGTCATTGCCTTTACCTGTACAGCCGTGGCAAATAGCTACAGCCTTTTCTTTTAATGCAATTTTTACAAGTGTTTTGGCGATAACAGCACGTGCAATAGAAGTACCTAAATAATATTTAGATTCATAGATAGCACCAGATTGAATCATTGGAAATACATATTCCTCCATAAATTCATCTTTCACATCTTCTACGTAAACTTTACTTACTCCCATTTTTAGTGCACGTTCACGAAGGCCTACAAGTTCTGCATCCTGCCCTACATTAATACATACAGCAATAACCTCATAGTCATAGTTTTCCTTAAGCCATGGAATAAGGACGGATGTATCTAAACCACCTGAATAAGCTAAAACCACTTTTTCTTTCATAATGAATACCCCCTATAGTAATATAAAATAATATATATGATTATTTATGTATAATTATACATTAAAAAAATTAAATTTCAAGTATTATTTTTATTAACATTCAAATTATAATTTCTACATATGATTCGCTTATGATATATAGTATAATGATACTATCACTTCACAGTAAGAAGAATGACTAGGAGGTTTTTAAAGTGAAACTATTTGATTTAGACGGGCCAGTATACCGTATAGGAACGGAAATTGCTGATCTGCTCATTTTAACGTTTTACTGGATTGTGTGTAGTTTACCTATTATTTCAATAGGAGCATCTACAACAGCAGTTTTTTATGTGTATGGGAAAAAGGTAAGAGGTGAAGATGTCTATGTAACAAAAGACTTTTTTAAAAGTTTCAAAGAAAACTTTAAGGTCTCTATTCCAATTACGCTAGGAATAGGTGTTTTATGGCTTTCATGCTTTTTATACCGTATGATTTTAGTGGCTTATAATGGACAAGTTTCATTCCTGTTTACAGGATTTGCACTTTTCTTAGTGCTTGAAACATCCATATTAACACTTTATGTGTTTGCCATCTTGTCACGTTTCCATATGAAAGGTTTTAGCATCTTTTTAACAGGCTTTGTTTTTGCACATAAACATCTTGCATCAAGTCTTATTATGGTAGGTATTGCACTTTTAGTTCAGGTAGCAAGTATTGCATTTCCTATGATGCTTTTAATTACACCTGTATTAACAATGGCACTTTGTTCTTTCTTCATTCAAAAGAACTTCACACTTCATATTAAAGCTGCAGAAGAAGCTGCAAAACGTAGTGAGGATTCAGCAAATGAAGAAGACGATGAAGAAGATGATGAGTATGAAGATGAAGAAGATGATGATGAGTATGAAGAAGATGAATCAAATACTGAAGAAGATGAAGATAAATCTTTCCTAAAATATATCTAAGTAGAGTTTGATACAAAAGAAAAGGGGAATAAAAATGGAACATAACTGGAGAATTGAAACTAAACTTATACAAGAAGGATACAAACCAGGCAACGGGGAGCCTAGAGTACTTCCTATCTACCAAAGCACAACTTATAAATATGATTCAACTGAGCATGTTGCAAAGCTTTTTGACCTTGAAGTACCAGGTCATATGTATTCTAGAATCAGTAATCCCACAGTAGAAGCGCTTGAAAATAAAATTGCAGCTTTAGAAGGTGGTGTAGGAGCCTTATGTACATCATCAGGCCAATCAGCATCTATGGTAGCAATGCTTAATTTATGTGAAGCAGGGGACCATTTTATTGCCCTTAATACTATTTACGGCGGTACATATAACTTATTTGCTATTACTTTTAAGAAATTAGGAGTAGAGGTAAGCTTTGTATCTCCCGATGCCACAAAAGAAGAGGTAGAAAAACTTATTAAACCAAATACAAAAGCTATTTTTGGAGAGACAATTGCTAATCCAGCTTTAGTGGTATTAGATATTGCTTACTGGTCAGAAATTGCACATAGTTATGGTATACCTCTTGTAGTAGATAATACTTTTGCAACACCATACTTATGTAGACCGTTCGAACATGGGGCAGACATAGTAACTCATTCTACTACAAAATATATGGATGGGCATGCTACGAGTGTTGGTGGTGTTATTGTAGATAGTGGCAAGTTCGATTATACAAATGGCAAATTTAAAGGTTTTACAGAGCCAGATGATTCTTACCATGGTTTAACTTATACAAAAGCTTTTGGCAATGCTGCATATATTACAAAAGCTAGGGTACAATTTATAAGAGATATGGGAAATTGTATGAGTCCTCAAAATGCATTCCTCACTCATTTAGGTCTTGAAACCTTACATTTACGTATGGAAAGACATAGTGAAAATGCCTTAAAGGTAGCACAGTTCCTTAAAAATCATCCGAAAGTTGAAAGTGTAAGCTATCCACTTTTAGAAGGGGATAGTCAGTATGAAAAAGCTAAAAAATATTTACCTGAAGGGGCAAGTGGTGTTATTTCTTTTAGTATTAAAGGAAGTCGTGAAGATGCTGTAGCATTTATGGACCATTTAAAACTTGCAGCCATTGTTGTTCATGTAGCAGACGCAAGAACAGCTGTACTTCACCCTGCAAGCTCTACACATAGACAAATGAGTGATAAAGAGTTAGAAGCAGCTGGTATTAGTCCAACTATGATACGTTTAAGTATTGGAATTGAAAATGTATTAGATATCATTGAAGATTTAGAAGAAGCCTTTACATATTCAAACTAAATTCACATTCTTTAGGTATAATGGCATTATTTCTAAATAGAAAGGATCCGTCAAATGGTTGTTTTTGATTTTATATTAGATATTTTTCTTATTATGATGTTAATCAGTTTATTTAACTTAGTACGCTATACGCTTAAGATAAGAAAAATTATGAAAATGCATAAAGATAATCCAAATATCAAAGGCATCTCCATTGTGAATGGAGAGATTAAAATTATAGAAAATGTGCCAAACCTATCTGAAGTAGGCACTGAAGAAAAGGCAAAAGATTTAGTAACAGACCCTATATGCGGCAAAGAAATTCTTAAGCAAGATGCTTATCGCATTGTAAAAGATGGCGTAGAATATTTCTTCTGTAGTTGGGAATGTAGAGAAAAATTTTTAGCACATTAAACACTTGTTTAAAACAAGTGTTTTTTTTTGCCTAAAGACACATACTAAAACATAATGTGAAAAAAGAGGCGACAATATGAAAAGAACAACACGTATCATAAAAAGTTTAGTAAGTGCATTTATTTTATTAATGGGGTTAGTATGCCCACTATATGCACAGGAGGTTCAGAATCAAAAAGTATATATAGCTATAATTATTGATGACTTTGGTAATCAAATGGCAGGAACAGAAGAAATTGCAAAATTACCTATTCCACTTACAGGTGCTGTGATTCCAGGTATGCCTTTTGCAAAGGATGATGCTAAAAAACTTCATGATGCAGGTAAGGAAGTTATTTTGCATGTACCACTTGAACCTATTAAGGGGAAACCAAACTGGCTTGGGCCAAAAGGAATTACTTCAGGAATGAGTAGTGAAAAGATTAGAGGGGTATTAGAAGAATCTATGACAGAAATCCCTTATGCAGTAGGGATGAACAATCATATGGGATCTCGTGCAATGCAAAGTAAAAATGTAGTAGGAACACTTATGGACTTTGCTAATGAAAAAGGTTTTTACTTTGTAGATAGTAAAACTTATGATAATAAGGTTGCACAGGAAATTGCTACTGAGAGACATACACCGTATTTGGTAAGAGATGTTTTTCTAGATAATACACCAAGTACAGGTTATGTAGTAGAGCGCTTAAATGAAGCTTATAAAGTCGCGAAAGAAAAAGGTTATGCCGTTGTAATTGGTCATGTAGGTCCAGAGAAAGGTCCTCATACTGCAGCGGCACTGAAGTCTATGATTAGCCAGTTACAGGCTAAAAACGTAGAATTTGTAACGGTTAGCCAGCTTATGCGCAACTTGCAAGGACAATAGAAAAATGATAAACTGAAGTTTATAAATAAAAATTTAAAAATAAGGAGAATGTAATGGAACAGAAGGTTAAAGGATATACCCTTTTAAACACTGAATATATAAAAGAAATAGATAGTAATGTTCATCTTTACGAGCATGACTGTACAAAAGCAAAGATTCTCTATATGCAAAGTGAAGATCCTCATAAAACATTTGGGATTGCTTTTAGAACACCTCCTCATGATAGTACAGGTGTAGCTCATATTATCGAACACTCTGTCCTTTGTGGTTCTAGAAAATTTCCGCTTAAAGACCCCTTTATTGAGCTTTCAAAAGGTTCTTTAAATACTTATTTAAATGCTATGACTTATCCGGATAAAACGATTTATCCAATTTCAAGTCAGAATGATGCAGATTTTCATAACTTAATGGATGTGTATTTAGATGCTGTATTCTTCCCAAACATTTATAAGAATGATTATATCCTTATGCAGGAAGGTTGGCGTTATCATTTAGAAAATGAAAATGACCCACTAGAATACAAAGGGGTTGTTTATAATGAAATGAAAGGTGCTTTTTCTTCTCCAGAAGAGGTAGGGTTTAGAAAAATTAAAGAAGCCCTTTTCCCAGATACCACTTATCACAATGAGTCAGGTGGTGCACCAGAGGCTATCGTAGACTTAACTTATGAAGACTTTTTAGCCTTCCATAAAAAGTACTATCATCCATCTAATAGCTACATTGGGCTATATGGAGATATGAATATTGAAGAAGTCTTAACCTTTATAGATGAAGAATACTTATCTCATTTTGAATACCAAGAGGTAGACTCAAAAGTTGCTATGCAGAAGCCTTTTGATACACCTAAGGTAGTAGATACTTACTACTCTGTAGCAGAGGATAGACCAAATCAACTTTATGTATCTGCAAACTGGGTAGTAGGGGAGACAGTAGACCGTGAACTTATGGTAGGGTTATCTATATTAGAATACTTACTACTAGAAACACCAGCATCTCCACTTAAAAAGGCGCTCATTAAAGCGGGGATAGGAGAAGATGTATTTGGTGCTTTCCAAACTCATCTTAAACAGCCTATCTTTAGTGTAATGGCTAAAAATGTAGGTGAAGAAAATAAAGAACGCTTCTATGAAGTCATTGATACAACACTTCATACTTTAGTTAAAGAAGGTATACCAAAGTCACTTCTTCAAGGTGCACTTCAAGTAAAAGAATTTGAATTAAGAGAAGGTGATTTTAAAGGTTACTCCAAAGGCTTGCTCTATTATATAGGGACTATGAAGAGCTGGATTTATGATGAAGACCCTAATATCTATTTAAGATATGAGGATCTTATCGATTCTCTTCAAGCTAAAAAAGATACAGGTTACTTTGAAGAGCTTATTGAAAAATACCTCTTAAACAATAGCCATCATGTTAAAATGATGATTCATCCTAAAGTAGGATTAGATGCAGCTATAGAAGAAAAAGTACAGAAGAAACTAGAAGCTATTAAAGCAAGTTGGACACCAGAACAAATTAAAGCTTGTGTAGAAAAGACACGGGCTTTCAATCAGATGCAAAAAGAACCAGATAGTCTTGAGGCACTTTTAAGTATTCCACTCCTTAAAAAAGAAGAATTAGATAAAGAATCTATGTTCCCACGTTATGAAACAAGGCAGAAAGAGGGAACATCCTATATTATTACACCAATTTTTACAAATCAAATTGCGTATATTAATTACTTTATCAATTTAGAAGGTGTGCCAGATAAAAGTCTTCCTTATTTAGGTATGCTGGTAGGGATGTTAAGTAAATTAGATACAGCTTCTTATGATTATGAAGACTTATCTATGGCCATTGACCAGCACTTAGGTGGTATTGAATTCCATATTCAGTCTATGCATGACGTAAAAAATCCAGCAGCTTACAAAAAAATGTTTGTAGTGAAGATAAAAGCCCTTATTGATGAACTAAAAGACCAAGTAAAACTGGTTCATACCATTATGAATGAAACTTTATTTGAAGACCGCAATCGTATCCGTGAGATTATTAAAGAAATGAAATCTATGATGGAGATGTCATTAAGCAGTGAAGGGCATAAGATTGCTTATAGTATGCTTTTATCCAGTTTTTCACCAGCAGAAGCTTTTGATGAAACGACAAAAGGGTTAAGCTTCTATCAAACAGTTCGTGAAATTGATGAGAACTGGGATGCAAAACAAGATGAAGTTATAGAAAATCTTAAAGAAGCTTACCAGTTCTTTATGAATCGCAAACGCTATACAATAGGACTTACAGTAGATGAAGAGCGTGTTACAGAGTGTATGGATTGTACGTATGATGCATTAAGTAAGCTTGAGGAAGAAGAAATAGTAGAGCACAAAATACCATTTACATCACATTCTATGAAAATGGGACTTATCTATCCGGGGAATGTGAATTATGTAGCCATGGGATATAACTTTAAAAAATTAGGTTTTGATTATCATGGTGGTCTTGTACTTCTTAAATCTATCCTTTCTATGGATTATTTATGGAATGAAGTTCGTGTGAAAAATGGGGCTTATGGTTGCTTTGCAGATTTCAGAAAGAGCGGTAATATGTTCTTTGTATCTTATCGTGATCCTAATGTTGAGAAAACATTAGATATTTACAGACAGATTCCAGAGTATGTTGCATCATTAGAATTAAGTGAACGTGAATTGTTGCAATATTTAATTGGTACAATTAGCAGTATGGACTTCCCTTATACAGCATCTACAGAAGGTTATACAGCTCAAGTCTATGCTTTAGTTGGTACGACAAAAGAAGACATTCAAAGTATAAGAGATGATATCTTTAATGTAGATAATGAAATCCTTAGAAGCTTTGCGGAACCTATTAAAAAAGTACTTGAGCAAGACCAATACTGTGTATTTGGTAATACAGTAAGTATTCCGCAAAATGAGGCCTTATTTGAAGAAACCTTAAAAATTTAAGATATAAAGCAAAAAACACATAAGTTTCTTAAGACTTATGTGTTTTTTTGCTAAGAGATTCTTTTCAGACACGTTTTTTTTTGATAGAATAAACATTAAAGCACTAAACGGAGGTAGGAGGTGTGCTATGGATTTTTCAAATAAAATCGTCGTTGTCACAGGTTCAGGTCAAGGGATTGGTGCATGTGTAGCGACAGAATTTGCAAAATACCATGCAACAGTCATTATTGCTGAAATAGATGAAGAAGCAGGGCTTGAAGTAGAAGAAAACATTAAAGAGGCAGGCGGCGAAGCTTTATTTATAAGAACGGATGTAAGAGATGAGCAGTCTGTTAAAAATATGACTTTAAAAGTAGCTGAGCGTTATGGAAAAATAGATATTTTAGTAAATCATGCGGAAGTGACCACTAATGGTAATCTATTTCATGTATCTGTAGAGGCATTTGAACAGGTTATGCGTGTCAATGTAACAGGGGCTTATATCTGTAGCAAATACTGCGCACCTCATATGATAAGTGAAGGCGCAAGTATTGTGAATATCGCGTCTACAAAAGCACTTATGAGCGAGCCAAATTCAGAAGCTTATGCGGCTTCAAAAGGAGCTCTCCTATCTTTAACGCATGCACTTGCAGCAAGTTTAGGACCAAAGGTAAGAGTTAATGCTATTAGTCCGGGGTGGATTGAAGATAATGCATGGAAGAAAAAGAAAGACAGAAAATTTGTAGCATTAAGAGAGAGGGATCATCAACAACATTTAGCAGGTAGGGTAGGAAGACCAGAAGATATAGCAAGGGCAGTACTTTATTTAAGCAGTGAAGATGCAGGATTTATTACAGGGGGGAACTTTGTAATTGATGGCGGAATGACGGTAAAAATGATTTACGCCGAATAGGGGGATAAAAATGGTCAAACAAAAGAAAAACTATATTGCAGAGAAGAAAAAAAATCATTTCATAAAAGCGGTAATATGGGCAGGTGTCATTATAGCAATAATGGGAGCAGGTATTTTATTACTAGATACACGTTCAAGTTATTTTACAGTAGTGGCGGCAGTACTTGTTTTACCTCTTGCCCTACATATTACACGTTTTTTTGCTTTTGCAAAGTATAAAGATCCAAGCCCTAAGCAAGCGGCACTACTTGAGCAGATGAAAGGTCATTATGGGCTTTATCATAGTGCCATTATACCGGATACAACTTGTACACTCTATTTTGAACATATTATTGTTACAACAAAAAGTATCTATTTTATCAGTAAAAATAAAGAGATCATTCAAAAAGCTAAACCCATCTTAGCATTAAGACTTGGAAATAAAGGTATTCAAAATAGTAAATTACATTTTATTTATGCGGAAAATGGTAAGACTATAAAAAATGCTACCATTAGAATAGAAAAAGATGCGTGTCAAGTTGGTGAAGCACTAGAAAATACAATCAAGATAATTGATGGGATGTTAATGTAAATAGGAGTACATCATGAGAGAAATGGCTATAACCCAGTATGAAGAAGGCCAAAGACTAGATAAGTTTTTATTAAAGTATTTAAATAAGTGTCCCAAGAGCCTCCTTTATAAATTTATGAGAACAAACAAAATTAAATATAATGGTAAGAAACCAAAAGGTAATGAAATTCTGGTAAAAGATGATCAGATTAAATTGTTTCTTCATGACGAACAAATTGTAAGTTTGCAAGAGCAGAAGGAAATTAAAGAAAGTCCAATTCATTTCAAGACTGTTTATGAAGATAAAAATATTCTTATTGTAGATAAGCCTTTAGGATTATTAACACAAAAAGATAAGAAGGATGGACATAGTCTTGCTGAAGAAGTGATTTATCATTTAACCGCAAATGGTTCTTATAACGTTAAAATGGCTAAAGGTTTTACACCAGCACCCTGTAATAGACTTGACCGTAATACAGCAGGGATTGTACTTGTAGGGAAACACCTTAAAGCAACGCAAGAAATTAGTCAGATGCTTAAGACAAAGCAAATTTCTAAATACTATATGAGTATTGTTCTAGGACGTATTACAGAGCCTATTGTATTAAAAGGTTACCATTATAAAGAACCTGGCAAAAATGAAGTGAAAATTGTAGACCACTATATAGAAGGGGCTAAGCCTGTAGAAACGCGTATTTTACCACTTCAGACAAATGGACGTTATACTTTAATAGAAGTACAACTTGTAACAGGTAAAACACATCAAATTCGTGCACACTTAAGTCAGATTGGTCATCCTATTATTGGGGATCCAAAATATGGAGATGCCATTGAAAATGAGTATTTTAAAAATCGTTATGGCCTTTGTTATCAGGTACTTTGTGCATATAAGATTAAATTTGAACTTTGTGAAAGTTTATTTGAATATATGGAAAACCGTGTCTTTACTGTGGCAGCACCGAAGATTTATAGTGAAATCTGCTTAGGTGAAGGACTAATAGGTAGTTAAAGTGGCGAAGCTCTATGCATAGAGTTTCGCCACTTGTTTTGCAAGGGGTAAATTATTCGTATTAAAACAAATTTTAAGTGCACTAAAATAATTACCCTTATCAATAGCAAGTTTAAGAGCGTCATTGGAAGATTGATCTAAATAGTAATAAAGTCTTGCCCTATCCATATTTAAGGAAGCTATGTAATGTGCTGCTGTTAGATAGTTGTTTTCATGTGCTTCATAAGTTGCAATAAGTTCTTGCAGTCTTCTAACAAGCTCAGTATTCTTGCAGCGTTTAGCACATTCTAAAACAGAGTAATAATCGCCAAGTGCTTCAAAGAGCTTAAGGCTATCTTCATATTGTTTACTTAGATAAAGTACAATGGCAACTTCTTCAATTTGTCTGAGCCCGTCCAGTTTCTGAAGAGGGTCAGTCGCCTTATAGAAACATTCGATAGCCTGAAGAAATTGATAAGTTTTCATATAAGCTATACCTGCCTCATAGTAACAGTCACATTCTTTATACAGCTTAGCAGCATAAAGTGGTTTCGTGAAACTATAGAAGTAAGCAGCTTTTTTTTTGTTATGATGTTTCATACAGATAAGAGCACCCTGTTTATAATAACCATGTTCTTCAGCTAGTCCAATAGCACAGGAAGTTGCACCTAATTTTTCGTAGCACACCATAAGCTGCTTAAAGGCATGAGCTTTTTCAAGACAGTAAATGGCCTTTTGATAAGATTTGTTTTTCATATAAAGTAACCCAGAAGCGAAATAAAGGTGGTTTCTTTTAAGGACCAAAGCTTTTTCATTGGAAGTAAGACGAAAGAAATTGAACTTTGTAAATAGACATTTTATAATAAAAAGAACATAATACATAAAGCCCCCCCAATCTAATGAACTTAATTTTATTTTACCAAATAATTACAAAAAATCAAGAAAAGAGGAAACAAATGGGATATTGGAATACACGTGGTCTTAGGGGAAGCGTTCTAGAAGAAACGATTAATCTAACAAATGATCTTTATAGAGAAAAAAATTTGGCTTTAATTCAGAAGGTTCCTACGCCCATTAAGCCTATTAATATTGATAAGGGAAAAGGTGTTATTACACTGGCTTATTTTGACCAAAAAAGTACAGTTGACTACATAGGGGTAGCACAAGGGGTTCCACTCTGTTTTGATGCGAAAGAGACTACAAAAGAATCTCTGCCGCTAGCTAATATTCATCTCCATCAAATTACCTTTATGGAAGACTTTGTGAAGCAAGGGGGTGAGGCCTTCCTTATTGTGTACTTTAAAAAATACGATCGTTATTTCCTATTTATGATAGATGAAGTACGTAAATACTATGATGCATCAGTAAGTGGAGGACGTAAGTCTATTCCCTATACAGCTTTTCAAGATAATATGGAGATTTTTATAGAAGGGGGCCTATATCTGAATTATTTAAAGCCTTTATCCAGGTATATTGCATCTAAAAGAAGTATATAAAATTGAAAAGCTGTCCATAATCCTTATGAGGTGAGAAAGATGAAGAAAACACTCATAGGGATTTTTTTAATGACTGCTTTTTTAACAGGGTGTGCCAATCAGGTAGTGAGTGAGCCTGAATTGACTACGGAAGCTTTAATGGAGCTAGACGTTACAGAAAAATTAGTAGACTTATATCTACCTAAACAAATAGATTATAGCAAGCTAGAGCCAGCAGACGGCATTTATATCGGTGCTTATGTAGAGGATAATATTGAACTTGATTATAGTATGACGCAGTTTGAACAAGTGACAGGGCAAAAGCATGCTATTCGTGTCATGCAGTATAGGACTGCTTCAGATGTAACGAGTAGGCAAATGTTAGAATGTCTGGCAGATAAGCAAGTACCTTATATTAAAGTACTCCCAACTAAGGACTATGATATTAATCCTATTTATCATATGATTAGCGATATTAAGACACGTTATAGTATGCCTGTGTTTATTGAGCTTTATCCAGTAGATAGTTCTGTGAAGGATCCTTCGAATTATAAGAATTATTATGAAAGAGCCTATAAGCTCATTAAAAGGTATTTGCCAGAGTCAGTAGTCGTATGGAGTATTAGTGCAGACTCAGTTTATGACTGTATGACTTATTATCCTGGAGACCACATGGTAGATTGGGTAGGGCTTAATGTGTATATACCAAGATATCAAAATGGTAAGCGTTATGAATTCTCTTTAGGGGATGGGCTAGACTTTTGGTATAAAAACTTTCAGACTAGTAAGCCTATGATGCTCTCTGGAATTGCAGTCTCTCATTTTTCACGTGTAGATCATACGTATAAAGTAGGAGAAGCTACTGAAACTTTAAATTACTTTTATGATACGATTCCAAAGATTTACCCAAGAATTAAGGGCATGCTTTATATTGATGTAGATATGAAGGAAGTAGCGAGTAGCGGAAAGGATGATTACCGTATCTCTAGCCAAGCTGAGTTAGTGAATGCCTATCATGGGTTACTTCAATCCGATAGATTTTTGCATGAAGTCGAGGAAGAGACACCTGTAAGTGGAACGGAGCAGATGAAGTATACAGTCCCTGTTTTACAAATAGAAGATGAGAAATATATAGAAAAGGGCTATGTACGTACACTGTTTAATACAATTGATACAAGAGGAGTTCCTTATATTGATTATTTAGACGGCAATAGATATTTCAGTATAGAAAATTTACTCGAAACTTACAATATGCAGTTTTAATTTTTTAATCATGGAAAAGTAGTTTAAGCCATATATTTGATATAAGTAAGTTTATACACTTTTAAAGGAGTGATTAAATATATGGTAGATTTTTCTAAGATGATTTTAAACGATAGGCAGTCAAGGAAAGTTGAACATTTTGAAGGAACTTTTCTTGACTACTTACATATTTTATATGAACATCCAGAACTTTATAAGCTGGCGCATAAACGTATTTATGATTTAATAGTAGATCAAGGGGTTGAGTTCGTTAAAACGGAAGAAAATCCTAGACTAAGAAGAATCTATGGAAAGGATACTCTTAAACGCTATCATTTCTTTAAAGACAATTTCTTTGGCATTGATAAGACTTTGATGAAGATTGTAAGGTATTTACATTCTGCGGCTATGCAAGGAGAAGAAGCAAGGCAGGTGCTCTACCTAGTAGGACCAGTAGGTGCAGGAAAATCTTCTTTAATTGATAGTATTAAGAACTTAGTAGAAAATAGTGAGCCAATCTATGCACTAGAAGGTTGCCCTATGAGAGAAGAGCCACTTCATCTTATTCCTAAACACAGTCGTAAAGCATTTGAAGATATTTTAGGAGTAAAAATTGAAGGAGACTTATGTCCTGTATGTCGATACCGCTTAATTCATGAGTTTAAAGGAGAATATGAAAGATTTCCAGTAAGTCAAACAGATTATTCCATTCGTTCACGTAAAGGAATAGGTGTTGTGCCACCTGTTGATCCTAATAATCAAGATACGTCTGTATTAGTTGGTTCAGTCGATATTTCAAAAATGGACTTATATCCAGAGGATGACCCACGTGTACTTTCTTTAAATGGTGCTTTTAATGTAGGAAATAGGGGATTAGTAGAATTCATTGAAGTTTTCAAAAATGATGTGGAGTATCTCCATACGATGATTACAGCTACCCAGGAGAAAAATATCCCTTCACCAGGTAAAGGGGCTATGATTTATTTTGATGGTGTGATTTTAGCCCATTCTAATGAAGCGGAGTGGAATAAGTTTAAATCTGATCATACTAACGAAGCTATTCTAGACCGTATTGTTAAGGTAGAAGTGCCTTATTGCTTAGAATTAGATGAAGAAGTGAAGATTTATCGTAAGATGCTTAAAAGTTCTAATTTTGAAGCGCATATTGCACCGCACACACTTGAGATTGCTTCTATGTTTGCTATTTTAACAAGACTTGGCCCATCTGCAAAGGTTGATCCTATGACTAAGCTTAAAATTTATAATGGAGAAGAAATTATTGAAAAAGGAACAACAAAACGTATCGATATTATGGAACTAAAAGATGAAGCTGAAAGAGAAGGTATGTCAGGTATTTCAACAAGATTTATTTCTAAAGCTCTTGATACAGCTTTATCAGAGTCTGAATATGACTGTATTAACCCTATCGGCCTAATGGAAGTACTCTTAAAAGAAATTAAAGAAATGGCTGTATCGGATGAACTTAAAAAACGTTATTTAGGATTTTTGCAGGATACGATTAAAAAAGAATATCATAAGATGTTAGAAAAAGAAGTCACGAAAGCCTTTATTCATGGTTACAAAGAACAGGCTCAAGATTTGTTTAATAACTATTTAGACCATGCAGAGGCTTATGTGAATAAAACAAAGCTAAAAGACAGCAGTACAGGAGAAGAGTTAACACCTGATGAAGTATTCATGCGTTCTATAGAAGAGCAGATTGGTGTAACACAAAGTGGTGCTAAAGGCTTTAGACAAGATGTAACAGCCTATATGTTCTCAGTTATTCGTAATGGTACAAGTGTAGATTATACATCTTATGAACCCCTTAAAGAAGCAATAGAAAAGAAACTTACAGCGTCTGTAAGAGAACTTTCTCGTATTATTACAAAGAGTAAGGTAAGAGATAAAGAGCAAAATGAGAAGTATGATGCAATGGTTGAAGAAATGAAGAATAATGGTTACTGTGACCACTGTTGTAACGTTATTTTGAAATATGCTGCCAATAACCTTTGGAAAGACTAGGTGATGCACATGGCTATTTTTAAAGAGTTTCAACCGAATAGCAGAGATAGGAGTGTAGAAGATAGACGCAGGCATAAAGAATTAGTAGAAAAGAGTATTAAAGAGAATATAGGCAGCATTATTTCTGAAGAAAGTATTATTGGACAGACTAAAAATAAGAAGATTAAAATTCCTATTAAAGGGGTTAAAGAATATTATTTTAGATATGGTAAGAATCAGCAAAATATTGGGGCTGGAACAGGAAAGGAAGAAAAAGGAAAACGTGTAGCTAAAGGAGATGAAAGTGGTCAGAATCAAGGGGCAGGCAATGCAGAAGGTGAAGACATCTATGAAACAGAAATTACCATAGATGAGGCCATTCATTATTTGTTTGAAGATCTTGATTTGCCCTATCTAGAGCAAAAGAAATTTAAAGAAATAGAATCAGAGGCGAGTAGTAAAAAATGGGGTATTCAGCAAAAGGGGATCCCTCCCCGCCTTTCTAAAAAACATACTATGATGGCTAAAATCAAGAGGGAGAAGTGCTTGCAGCGTGCAGCACATGAGCTTGGTCTTGAGGTTACTAATGAGAGAATACCTTTTCATGAAGATGATCTGAAATATTTTAGAAGAAAGATTAAGATGCAAAGGGATTCTAATGCTGTTGTTATTTGTATCATGGATACCTCTGGCTCTATGGGACATACGAAGAAGTACCTAGCAAGAAGTTTTTATTTCCTTCTTTATCAATTCTTAAAGGTTAAATACATTAATGTAGAGATTGTCTTTATTGCACATACCACTACAGCTAAGGAAGTAACAGAAGATGACTTTTTCCATCGAGGAGAAAGTGGAGGGACTTATATTAGTAGTGGCTATCAAAAAGCACTAGACGTTATCGCAGAAAAATACCCTCCAGACAGCTGGAATATTTATGCTTTTCATTGTAGTGATGGAGATAACTGGGGAGAAGATAATGAACAGGCAGTAGTATTGGCTAATGAACTGTGTGATGTATGTAATCTCTTTGGGTATGGTGAAATTAAAATTAGTACTTATACGAGTACTATTATGAATAAATATATGGAAGAAGTAAAGAAAACGAATTTTTCAGCTGTTAGAATCTTCAAGAAGGAAGACGTGTGGAAAGCCTTTATGGATATGCTGAAAATTGAGAAGCGAACAAGTGAAGATGGGGGTGCGTAATGAACTATTCTTTGAAGGAGTTAATGGACTATAATACCCAGATAGAAGAAATTGCTCAAAGAATAGGCCTTGACTATTATGAGCAGGAGTTTGAGGTTATTAGTTTTGAAGATATGATTTGCTATGAAGCTTATGTAGGGATGCCCTCTCATTATCCACATTGGAGTTATGGGAAAAATTACGAGCGCATTAAGACACTTTATCAGTATAACTTGACAGGGCTCCCTTATGAGATGGTTATTAATTCCGATCCTTGTATTGCCTACTTAATGAAAGATAATAGTTTAGTATTACAAATACTGACTATGGCTCATGTGTATGGGCATAACGACTTTTTTAAGAATAACCGTCTTTTCAAAGAGTATACAAGGGCTAATTTAACGATTGACATGTTTAAAAACCATGCCAATCGTATCAGAGAATATATTCAAGATCCCAGCATAGGTTATGAAGAAGTGGAACGTATATTGGATGCGGCGCACTCTATTAAATATCATTGTGGTGCCTTCTGCCAGCTGACTACTAATTTTGAAGAGAAAATAGAATATCCCTATGAGAACCTGTTAGAATTCTTATGGAGAGAAGGGGAGCTTAATGAGTGGCAAAAAGACATCTTACTCATTGTTATGGAGGAAAGTAGATACTTTACCCCACAAATTGAAACTAAAATTATGAATGAGGGATGGGCAAGTTTTTGGCACTATCATATTGTTAATGAATTAGGACTCTCTTCCGGTATGCAAATTGAATTTTTGAAACATCATAATAATGTTATTTGTAGTGTACCCGGTAGACTTAATCCTTATTTTATAGGGTTTCAAATTTGGGAAGACCTTTATGAAAAGTATGACCATAGTTTTAAGGAACTTGCACGTATTAGAAGCGTGGAAAGAGATGCGTCTTTTATTCGTAATTATTTAACTTATGACCTTGCTAATACAGCTAACCTTTTTGAATTTGAAGAAGAAGAGCGCTATTATGTAATTACAGAAGTATCTAATGAAGACGGCTGGAGGCAGGTACGTAATACACTTGCTAATAATGTAGGAGTAGGTAGTATTCCTAATATTATTGTAGAAGATATGCAGCGTGGTGATCATACACTCATTCTCAGACATATTTATGATGGGCGTGAACTTCAGCTTTCTTATGCTACGGAAACACTTAAACATATTCAAGCTCTTTGGGGTGGTAAAGTCATTCTAAAGACATATCTTACAGGATTTGAACGTAAAGTGATTTGTAGTGAGGATAAAAAAGTACTTATTGAAAATAATTAATAAAGAGGCAAAAAGCTGGATGAGTCAAGGTTTATCCAGTTTTTTGCCCTCTATTTTTTGAGTGAGCTAAACGTATACGAATAGGGGTGAATATGATAAACTACATATATGTAACAAAATAAGCGTGACTAAAATGGAGGACTGAAATGGAATTTTATTTATGTCCCATTGCAAGTGGGAGTAGTGGAAACTGTACATATCTACATGCTGATGAACAAAGATTACTGATAGATGTTGGTGTAAGTGGGAAACGTGTAACAGAAGGACTTACCGAAATTGATATTGATCCTACTACACTAAAAGGTATTCTCATTACACATGAACATAGTGATCATATCAAAGGTGTAGGTATTATAAGTCGTAAATATGACTTACCTATTTATGCAACAAAACCTACTTGGGAGCGTATGGAAAGTGCTCAAATGCTTGGTAAAGTCAAAGAACATAATCAAAGAATTATCTCTAAAGATGAGCCTATTTACTTTGGAGAGTTAATGGTAACACCTTATAGCATTTATCACGACTCTGTAGATCCTGTAGGCTATGTATTTGAGTATATGGGTAAAAAAATGGTTCTTGCAACAGATATGGGAAAAGTGGACAGGAAAATAGTAGAGCGTTTTTATAATGCAGATGGTATACTCCTTGAGTTTAATCATGATGTGAATATGGTAGAAGTAGGAAGTTATCCTTTTCCACTTAAACAACGTATATTAGGCGACTATGGGCACTTAAATAATGAGCTTGCAGCAAAAGTACTGGCTCATATTTATCATCCAGACTTAAAATGGGCAATACTTGGGCATCTTAGCAACGAGAACAATCTTCCAGATTTAGCGTATTTAAGTGCTAAAAATGCTCTACTAGAGAAACAGATAGAAATAGGAAAAGACTTACAGGTTACGGTTGCTAATCGCTATAATCTTACACCTATTCATAGAGTTTAAAGAGCATATTATAACAAAGGAAAAGAGGTTAGGTAATTGAAAGTTAAGACACATCAAGTTATAGCTCATACAGCGTATGAACTTGTTAAGGCGTATCTTCCTATAACTTTTAATGAAAAAGCAATCAGTTTAGGGGCAGGAATGCCTGACCTAGCACCACATAGAAGATTCAAAGCACATAATATAAAAATTGCAGCAAAAGAATGGGAGTCTTTTACAGAATTTGTGCATAAGAGACGTTATACTATTTGGCTTATATCTTATGCGGCAGGCATTATGAGTCATTATATTAGTGATACCTTTTGCTATGCGCATAACTTTCATGATTTATCTTTAAGACAGCATCGTAAGTATGAGGTTTATATGCAGCGTCATATTAGAGACCTTACTCAGCATTTTGATATTAGTCTTATCTTTAAAAAATGGAATGAGCTTAGAAAAAAAGGAATAGATGCTTATATCTATATGGAAAATGAAAGTTATAAAGCGGAAATAGCAAATTGTCATACCATGCATGAGCGCATGGAATTAGATGTAAACAAGGCAGTGCTTAATAGTGCTGTATGGATGTTAGAAATTGCTTTCGTGCTTTACCCAACCTTTATTGAAGGCGTAGCAACTAAATATACTTAATCGAAATACCCTGATTCGTTTATAGAACGAGTCAGGGTATTTTTTATGTTCTTTTTACATAAACTTAGCAGATAAGTTAAACTAATAAAAGGTAAATGATGGGATGAATCATGTATGCAAGATAGTATTATAAGTACTCACGTATTTTATCTTCCTTTTTCATGGGAACTTAAAAATATTAGTGGAAGACAGGTACTTAAAGGACATAAACATAAAAAAACAAAGGACAGAATTCCCTTAGAAGGATGGAAGGATAGAGTATTTAAAGCTTTAACAGATGAAAGTTATAATGAATATGTATACTTTTATAAGCCAGCCTTTCAGATGCTTTATGATGTAGAAGGCAAGAGTATGGTTTATAACTATGAAAAACAGGGAATAGAGAAAGAAAGCTTTATTCAGATTAAAGTAGGAGAAAAGACATATAAGACAGTACTGAGAAACATGGAGCTTAGGCTATATAAAAATGGTATAGGACTTTTAAGCTTTAAATGTCTTAATAAAGAATATGGTAATCCAGAAGATATTATAGCTATTAATAGCTTAAGTAAGAGCGTCTATCCTTATAAGCTTCCCCTTGAAAATGCGCATAAAGACTTATTTCCTAAAGAGGTCATTATTCATTTTAATGCGCATGAAGAGATAGTAGAAAAGTTCGAAAAAGACTATAAGCAAGCACCTATGTGTATTTGTGACATGATTAGGAAAGTATTAGGACCAAGTTTTATCTTTGACTATAAGTTTCTAGAAAAAGGTAAGCTTTTTGTAGAGCCCTTATTTGGCAATCGTATGTTTGCTTTATGTATGTATCAAAATCCTAGTTTTCTTAGAGATGTTAAAAATAAGGTAGTTTCTAAACGCTTTTTAAATAGTTTTATTTTATTTAGTAAAAAAGAGAAGCTACTAGAAGGCGCAACTTATTTAGATTTACCTAAAGTCGTTTATGGGATTAGTAGATTTTCTTTAGTTTGTATGATGGAGTCTAATAAAGAAAGCAAGCTTTATAATCAGCTTGTGATTTTAGCACTTATGCAGAAAGCTTCATTGCTTCATTTTGGTAATCAGATTGCTTTTATTGCAGATTTACCTAAAAACGAATTGGTATCTGCTATAGGGAATTTATATGAAATTTATATTCAGTTTATCAGTCAAATGCGCTTTAATGAGGTAACAGTAGATGTACAAGGAAGCTATATTTATAATGAACTTTTAAGGCAGTTAAGTATTGAAAGAGGCGTGAAAGAACTGGATTTTGAAATGCAGGAAATTCATGAATATGCTACTTTAATTGATAAGGCACAATCTAAAGGGAAAATGGATTTTTTGACTATTATAGGTACAGCACTTGTTATCCCCACTTTTGTAACAGGCTTTTTTGGAATGAATATTCTACAAGAGCAGTTTATGGATTGGTGGAAGCATAGTGAGATTATGCTTTGGTTTAATGGTTATGTCATGTTACCTGTATTAGCTGTGTTACTTATATATAGTTTTTGGACTAAAAAAAGCAGAAAGTCCATGGTAACACGGAACATTCTGCTTGGTTTATTTGTTATAAGCTTCTATATTCTTATAAGATGGGGATGCGGTATTGGTTAAAGACTACGCATTTCCTCAATAAGATTTTCAAAGACTTTAAGTGCTGCTTCAATAGGTGCTGGTGTGCTCATATCTACACCGGCATCTTTTAGCAGGTCGATAGGGTCTTTAGAAGAACCACCGCTTAAGAAGTTTTTGTAACGTTTAACAGCTTCTTCACCTTCGCTTAAGATGCTTTCAGATAAAGCAATAGCTGCAGAGTAGCCTGTTGCATATTGGTAAACATAGAATGGTGTATAGAAGTGAGGAATACGTGCCCATTCCATAGCAATTTCCCTATCTACTACCATATGATCACCATGATATTTTTTAACAAGGGCATAGTAAGTGTCAGATAAAGTTTGGCTTGTTAAAGTAACACCTTCCATATGCATGTCATAAACCATTTTTTCAAATTCAGCAAACATAGTTTGGCGGTAGATGGTTGTTCTGAACTGTTCCATAAAGTAGTTTACAAGGTATTTACGGAATGCTTCATCTGTTGTTGTTTTAAGAAGGTATTGCATAAGAAGCGCTTCATTTACGGTAGAAGCAACTTCAGCTACAAAGATACAGTAGTCTGCATATGGATACGGTTGAGTATGAGAAGAAAGATAACTATGCATTGCATGACCTATCTCATGTGCTAAAGTAAAGAGATTGTTTACATTATTTGTATAGTTCATAAGAACATAAGGATGTGGTGCATCGAAGCAGCCCCATGAATAAGCACCGCTACGTTTTCCTTCATTTTCATACTTGTCTACCCAGCGATTTTCGAAAGCTTCTTTTACAAGAGCAGTGTAGTCTTCACCAAGTGGTTTAAGGGCTTCTAGCACAATGCTACAGGCTTCGTCATAAGTAATTTCTTTTGTAAAATCACTTACAAGTGGTACAAATAGGTCATACATATGAAGTTCATCTACACCCATGATTTCTTTACGAAGCCCCATATAACGGTGCATAAGATTCATATGTTCGCCCATTGTATGAATTAAATTATTATATACTTCAACAGGAATATTATTAGCATCTAAAGCTGCATGAAGAGGAGATTTGAAATTTCTAAGTTTAGCAAAAAGGCTGTACTGTGTCACATTAGCTGCAAAGTTAGTTCCTAATGTGTTTTTGAAGCTTGAGTACGTATGATAGACACCTTTAAAAGCTTCTTCTCTTACTCTGCGATCATGACCTTCCAAGAAGTCAATGAAGTTACCGTGAGTAATTTGGATAGGAGTACCTTGGCTATCTTGAATAGTAGGGAATTTAATATCCGCATTATTGAACATAGCATAAGTATTACTTGGTGCAGTAGCAATTTCTCTGAACTGAGAAAGTACATCCTCCATTTTAGCATCTAAAATATGTTCTTTTTGACGAAGTACTTCTTCTAAACTACGTTTGTAAAGTTTAAGGGGTTCATAAGAAGCAATAAGCTTCTCTACATCCGTTTCAGTAAGTGTACTAAGTTCAGGATTTACAAAAGAAAGAGCAGTCTGGAAGTCTACAAGAAGCTTTTCGCTTTGACTTGATAAATCTTGGTAAAAACTGTTGCCACCATCTTGATGAAGACGCATATGGCTGTATACATAAATTTTTTCAACAAGCTTGCTTGCCTCATCACTTTTTTGAAGTGCTTCATATAAAACTTCTGCAGAAGAAGTGAGTTTACCTTCATATACTTTAAAACTGTCAAGAAGTGCTCTAGCCTCTTTCATACCTTCTTTTACAAGATCATCTGTTGTAAAAATATCTTCAAGGCACCATGTATCTTGAAGTGCAACATCACTACGTTTAATTAAAGTTGACATCGTTTACTCCTTTCAAAATAAAGAAATTGAATAGCTTTAGTATACTACTTTTTTACTTAAAACATAATAGAAAAATGGAAATAATTATAAACGTTTGATATACTATAAACAAAAGATACAAAAGACAGGGGGAAAGGTATGCGTTTATTTATTACTGCAGATATTGAAGGAATTACAGGCATTTCTAACTGGAATATGGCAGCCGATGTGCCGCCGTATGAAGCAAAGGAACGTATGACAAAGGAAGTAGTAGCAGCATGTAAGGGAGCTATTAGTGCAGGTGCTTTGGATTTTGTTATTAAAGATGCACATGGAGAAGGTCATAACCTTTTAGGGAACTTATTGCCTAGAAATGCAAAACTTTTATCAGGATGGAGTAATCATCCTTATAATATGGTAGAAGGACTTGATGATACTTTTGATGGTATTATTTTTATTGGTTACCATAGTCAAGGCTTATCGAATACCTCTCCTCTTGCACATACATTATTTCCAAATGTAATTAGGGGGATTTATTTAAATAATCAACCAGCAAGTGAATTTACTTTATATGCTTATGTAGCTTACTTATTAAGTGTACCTATTATAGCTGTAACAGGAGATGGTGGTCTTGTACGAGAAGTAAATCAGTTTGATGATAAGATTGCAACCGTAGCTGTACAGGAAGGCTTTGGCGGGGGATTGATTAGTATTCACCCAGACCTTGCACTAGAGCGCATTGAAAAAACAGTTAAAGAGAGTCTATTAGATCTTAAGAAAGTAGGTTGGCAAAGTGATGTAAAAATACCAGAAGTCTTTAACCTAAAGATTGTTTTTAACAAGCATCAAGATGCTTACAAATATTCTTTTTATCCAGGGGCAAGACAGATAGATGAATTCACTATTTCCTATACTTCAGACAACTACATGGATATTTTAAGCCTTTTACTTTTTATATAACATATGGTAAATTGTAAAGATGGTAAAGTAGAATAAACAAAGAGAAAGGATTTATATGGATTCAATTATTTTGATTGTTATAAGTGGATTTATTTTAGACTTAATACTAGGAGACCCACATAACTTCCCTCATCCTGTTAGATTGATTGGTAATATGATTTCATGGGGAGAAAAGCACATAAGAAGTATACTACCTAAGACAAAAAAGGGTGAACGTATAGGTGGCATAATTCTTGTAATAGGTGTCGTAGGGATAACTTTTGGAGCGACATGGCTTATTTTAAAAGTTGCTTATGGTATTCATCCTCTTATTGGTTGGATAGTAAGTGTGATTTTGTGTTATCAAGCACTTGCTACCAAAAGCCTTAAGGATGAAAGTATGAAGGTTTATAAGGCACTTCAAAATCATGATTTAGAAGGTGCACGTTATGCTGTTAGCATGATTGTAGGAAGAGACACAGCAAGCCTTACTGAAGAAGGCGTGGCAAAAGCTACTATTGAAACGGTAGCAGAAAATACTTCCGATGGTATTGTAGGACCACTTGTTTACCTTCTTATTGGCGGGGTACCACTTGGCTTTGCTTATAAGGCAATAAATACCTTAGATTCTATGATTGGTTACCAAAATGAACGCTATCAATATTTTGGTACTTTTGGGGCTAAACTAGATGATGTAGTCAACTATATTCCTGCAAGGCTTAGCGCCTATATGATGATTGCAGCAAGTAAGTTATGTGGCTATGATGCTAAAGCGGCGTATAAGATCTATAGAAGAGATCGCTATAATCATAAAAGTCCTAACAGTGCACATACAGAAGCAGTTTGTGCTGGGGCACTAGGTATTCAGCTTGCAGGAGATGCATACTATTTTGGAAAACTTTGCAAAAAACCTATTATAGGAGATGCCTTAAGAAGTGTAGAAACAGAAGATATTAAACGTACGAATAAGCTTATGTATAGCACTTGTACATGCACATTAATTGTACTAAGTCTTATACGTTTATTAATCCTAATCATTTTATAAAAACTTAACTTGTTTATAAAGGAGCGTACATGGCACTGATACATGGTGGCGATATTTTTACACTCGCCGAAAAATTAAATAAAAAAGATACAGAGATTATGGATTTTTCTGTCAATATTAATCCGCTAGGGCTTTCACCTAAAGTTAAAAAGGCCTTAATAGAACATATTGATTTAGCAGTAGCTTATCCTGATCCCTTATGTAGAAAGCTAATTGCAGCCTTAAGCCAGCAGCATCAGATGGACAAAGAGCATATTTTATGTGGGAATGGTGCAGCGGATTTGATTTTTAGGTTAGCCTACGTCTGTCAGCCTAAGCACGCTTTAATACTAGCACCTACTTTTGCTGAATATGAGCTCGCATTAAGTCAGGTGGGGTGTGAGATTTCATATTATAACTTAAAAGAAGAAACAGATTATAAGGTAGAAGAAGACCTATTAGAGCTTCTAACCCCAGATTTAGATATGATTTGGATTTGTAATCCTAATAATCCTACTGGACAGCTTACACCTAAATCGCTTATGCTTAGACTACTTAGAAAATGTGAAGCGCATAATATTCAAATGATCGTAGATGAATGCTTTATGGATTTTATAGAAGAGGATAGTGCGTATAGTATGATAGAAGAAGTAGAGAAAAGTAAGCATGTAACGATTCTTAAAGCTTTTACAAAGTTTTATGGGATGGCTGGCCTTAGATTAGGATATGCCTTAATCGGTGATAAGGTGTTAAAAGATGCACTGCAAAAGGCAGCTCAGCCTTGGGCAGTATCTTCACTAGCACAACTAGCAGGTGTAGCAGCACTGGAAGATATATCTTATAAAGAAGAAACATTAAGCATGATTAAGGCGCAAAGAACTTATTTAAAAGAAGCCTTAAAGAGGTTGGGCTTTAGAGTATATGCTTCTTATGCGGACTACTTATTTTTTAAATCACCTATTCCAGATCTTCATAAGCAGTTAGCAAATGAGGGTATTCTGATTAGGCACTGTGGTAATTATAGAGGACTTTCAGCGCAGTACTACCGCATTGGTATTAAAACACCACAGATGAATACTTTTTTAATTCAAGCACTTGAAAAATGTGAGAGGTGAGACCATGAAAATTTACTGGGTAAGACATGGTAAAACACAACAAAACGAAAAGAACAACTATTATGGAAAGTTAGATGTACGCCTTACACCTGAAGGCGTAAGAGAAATTAAAGAAATTCAAACAAACTTTAATGATTGTATTAATGTATATACCAGTCCCGCAGCAAGAGCAATCGAAACAGCAGGGATATTATTTTCAAATGTCTATTTTAAAGCAGATGCCAGGTTACTGGAGCGTAACATGGGGATTTTTGAAGGCATGAACTATGGAGAAATTGGCAAGAAATATCCTCGTGAGTGTAAAATGTGGGATGAGAACTGGCAGGATTACTGCATTCCAGAAGGAGAAAGTGCAAGGATGCAGTATGAACGTGTTGTAAGCTTCATTAAAGAACTAGAGGCATTAGGAGAAGATGCTATTGCAGTGTGTCATGCAGGAACTATTCGTATGGCCATATGCTATATGCTAGGGGGCAATTTAGATATGTTCTGGAAGTTTAATGTACATACCGGTACAGTGGTAACCACATGTTATGAGCACAATTATTGGTATTTAGATTTATCTAGGGAGAACTACTAAAAGAGAGTGGGAATAAAGATGAAAAAATTAAAGCAGTTTATTTTAGGGGTACAGTTTCTAACGCGTATCCCTATTAGAGCCAATATGCCGGCAGAGCCTTCTGATTTTAAAGGGGCGCTCTGCTTTTTTACGGTTGTAGGTCTTATAATAGGAACTTTAGAGTGGCTGCTCTTTAGCCTTGGTATGCAGGTTGATCCTTTACTAGGGGCACTTTTAGCGACTATAGGTGGGATCTGGATTACAGGAGGCATGCACTTAGATGGGCTAGCAGATGTGTTTGATGGCTTTGGAGCCAATCGAGATACTGAAAGAACTTTAGAAATTATGAAAGATAGCAGGATAGGGAGTTTTGGGGTACTGGCACTTATGATAGACTTTGCTTTTCATATGGTTGGCTTTTATTTATTAAAGGATACCCCTCTTCTTATTATATGGGTGCCTATTAGTGCGAAGTTTACGGTATGTGTTTTATGTGATATTGGCAAGAATATTAAAAAGGGTCTTGGAGCTTTATGGATTGAGAATATTTCTAAAGCAGGACTTTTTGTGAATTTAGTTCTATTTTTATTTATAGGTTGCATACTTTTACCTTGGGAACTCGCTGTAATTGGCTTAGGGCTTGTTTACGGCGTGGCAGTTCTTTTAAATAAGAAATTTACACATAAGCTTACAGGGCTAAATGGAGATTGCTTAGGAGCAGCAAGTCAGATGACAGAATGGATTGTAATGGTTTACCTTCTTATAGTGAGTCAAATGCTATAGAGGAAGTGACTGAAGGGTTTTACAGACAATCTAAGGAATGAGAAGGAGGAAGAGACATGAATAGAGAAAGTCTAAAAGCTTATATAGAGCAAATAAGACCATTAAATAGGGAAGCCATGATGCAGATGGAGCAGTATCTAGATGGGCTTACTAAGCCAGTTGGGGCTTTAGGGAAGCTTGAAAACTTAATGATTCAGCTTGCAGGTGCTGCGGGAACGGTGGAGGTTAAAACGCAGCCTAAGGTAACCGTTATTATGTGCAGTGACAATGGGGTATGCGATGTGGGTGTAAGCAGTTGTCCTCAGGAAGTAACAGCAACGGTAACTTATAACTTTACAAGAGGCATTACAGGAATGAATAGGCTTAGTGAATTTGCTAAAGCAGATATACATATTGTGGATGTTGGTGTAAAGGCAGACTTTAGTCATCCTCTTATTCATAATCGTAAAGTGTGTTATGGAACTAAAAATATGGCTATAGAGCCTGCCATGACTGAACAAGAAGCTTTGCAGGCTATTTCAGTTGGGATAGAAGAGACTGAAAAACTTATTGAAAAAGGCTATGAAATCTTTGGAACAGGTGAGATGGGTATAGGAAATACCACAACATCTGCAGCTATTACAGCGGCTTTGTTAGAAGAAGAGATTATAAAGGTAACAGGTAAAGGTTCGGGTGCTTTAGATACAGTATATCATAATAAAGTAGAGGCTATTAAAACAGCTCTTAAAGTGCACCAGCCTACTATAGCGGATCCCATTGATGTACTAGCAAAGGTGGGAGGCTTAGATATTGCAGGCCTTGTAGGTGTCTATATTGCAGCTGCTAAACATGGTAAAGTAGTTGTTATTGATGGGTTTATTGCAGCTGCAGCAGCACTTGTAGCTTATAAACTGGCACCTATAACCAAAGCCTATATGATTGCGTCACACTTATCTAAAGAAGCCGGTATGGCTCTTATTTTACAGCATATAGGGCTTGAACCACATTTTAACTTAGATATGAGATTAGGAGAAGGTAGTGGTTGCCCGATTCTTTTCAATTTATTAGATATGGCACAATACACTTTATTAGGTATGGGAACTTTTGAAGATGCAGGTGTAGATAAAAGCAATTATATGCATATTTGGAAGTAAGAGCAGAAACTGACAACTAGAAGGAGACAACACGAAATGACACAAAAGAAACAAGAGAATCAAGAAGTACGCTATGTACTGAAAAAGGCTGTAAGCATAGAAGGCATGATTTGTCTTATTGTTACATTTGGTGGGCTATTTTTATTAGGAAGAAAAATGGGAGTAGCCAATATGTTTAATACCATGCTTAATACTTCTTATGACCTTTTAATGGGAACAGTCTTTTATATTATGGCTATTGCGGTTATAGCTGGAGCTTTTGCTGGGGTTTTAACAGAGTTTGGGGGCTTAGCTATTATTAATAAGCTTCTTTCAAGGCTGATGAAACCACTTTATGATTTACCAGGTGCCAGTATTATGAGTGTATTAACCACTTATTTTTCAGATAATCCAGCTATTTTAACTTTATGTGATGATAAACGTTTTAGGCAGTATTTTAAGAAATATCAATTACCAGCTCTTACTAATTTAGGTACAGCTTTTGGTATGGGGCTTATGATTACAGTCTTTATGATAGGTGTTCCAGGAGTAGAAAAGCATTTAGGAATTGCTGTTGTTATTGGTAATGTAGGAGCTATTATAGGAAGTATTGTAAGTACAAAACTTATGATGCATTATACTAAGAAATATTATGGCACTGAAGCTTGGTGTGAAGAGGTTATTGATGAAAGTATCGACCTCATTAACTACAGGGAAGTAAGAACAGGAAGCTTTGGTGAACGTTTTATGAATGCACTTCTTGAAGGTGGGCATTCAGGTGTAGGTATGGGGATGGCAATTATACCAGGTGTACTCATTATCTGTACCTTTGTTTTAATGCTTACTAATGGTCCTTCAGCAAGTGGTATTTATACAGGTGCGGCTTATGAGGGAGTAGGGATTTTACCTATTATAGGAGAAAAATTAAACTTCTTATTACAGCCTCTATTCGGCTTTTCCTCACCAGAGGCTATTGCTGTTCCGATCACATCACTAGGTGCAGCAGGTGCAGCTATTGGCCTTATACCCAACTTAGTGAGTGAAGGGCTTGCAAATGCCAATGATATCGCAGTGTTTACAGCCATGTGTATGTGCTGGAGTGGGTATTTAAGTACACATACAGCGATGATGGATAGTTTAAAATGTAGAGTACTTACAGGAAAGGCAATCTTTGCCCATACAGTAGGGGGAATCTTCGCAGGTATTGCAGCTAACTGGATCTTTAAACTGATTATACTCCTAGTATAGGTCAGTGAGTAGAAATCTAAGGCGCACTAAAAAAGAATTTTGAACAAAGTAAAAGAGCTCTTTAAGTAGCTCTTTTTGTATAGGCTGGATGTGAATAAGCGCATACCTACATAAAGCTTATTTCAATTTTAATAAAATATCTATTTATGAAAAGAGGATTAAAATGGCTATAAAGTTTGGAATTATAGGAGCGGGTCGCATTGCACATAAGTTTTGCAAAGCAGTAGAACGCGTAGAAGGTGCAAGTGTCATTGCCGTTGCGAGTCAAACAGAAGGTAAAGCTTTAACATTTGCTAAAGAAGAGGGCATTGCACTAAGCTATAACACTTATGAAGCACTCTTAGAGAATCCAGAGGTTGATGCAGTTTATATTGCTACAACACATAACTTTCATTATGAAAATGCTATGGCATGTATTAAACATAAAAAAGCTGTTCTATGTGAAAAGTGTTTTGTTTTAACTAAAAAAGAAGCGGAAGAAGTATTTCGTGCAGCGAGAGAAGCAAAAGTATTTGTGATGGAGGCTATGTGGTCTCGATTTTTACCAGCTATTAAGCAGGCTAGAGAGTGGATTTTAGAGGGAAGAATAGGAGAGATTGAACTTGCCAACTGTCTTATTGGGTTTAAAGCAGATAGCAATCCAGAAAATCGCATTATGAATCCTAAATTAGCAGGTGGGGCCATGTATGATATAGGTGTGTATGCTATTGAAATTATGACATATCTTATTCAAGCGCCTATACAAGAAGTTCAAACTATGACAACTTATGCCGAAACAGGTGTAGATAAAGTAAACAGTATTACCTTAAAATTTGAAAACACTATAGCGAATTTACAGTGTATGGTTACAGCAAGCTGTCCAAATAGTCTATATGTTTATGGGACAAAGGGTTATATCCATATTCCAAATATGCATTATACACAGGAGTGTTTTATATATACTGAAGAGGGCGTGGTAGAACACTTCCAAAAACCGCATGATAATGGTTTTGAGTACCAAATTAAAGAGATGATAGGTTGCATGGAAAGAGGGGCATTAGAAAGTAGTATTATGCCACATAAGGATACGATTGAATGTGCAGGTATATTTGATCAGTGCTTAGGAACTAATATATAAAAGAAGCAAGTTTAAACATAAGAGGAGGATACTTTAATGAATATTTCCGTATTAGGGTGTGGAAGATGGGGAACTTTCCTAGCATGGTATGCAAATCGCGTGCACCATACCGTAACACTTTGGGGAAGACCAGGATCAAAGAATTTAATGACGTTAACGGCTGAACATAAAAATGAGTATTTAGAACTACCAGAGTCTGTAAGACTTACAGATGATTTAGAAGAGGCAGTAAGGAGTGCTGAGATTATTTTAATTTCCATTAGCGCACAGCAACTACGTTCGTTTTTAAAAACAGTAAGCAAACTGCCAGGTTTAAAAGATAAAACTTTTGTATTATGTATGAAAGGATTAGAGGCTGATACAGGTAAGCGCTTGACACAGGTGTTCAAAGAAGAAATGGGCGCTGCTGCTCATGTTGGTGTATGGTTAGGGCCTGGACATGTACAGGACTTTACAAGAAATATTCCTAACTGTATGGTTGTTGGAAGTGATGAGATTGGCGTAACTAAGAAAGTGGTAGAAGCCTTTAATAGTGATTTAATTCGCTTTTATTATGGGCAAGACTTAATCGGCAATGAAATAGGGGCAGCTACTAAAAATGTAATGGGTATTGCAGCAGGTATGCTAGATGGAGCAGGGTATAGCAGCCTTAAAGGAGCCCTTATGGCAAGAGGAACAAGAGAACTTTCTAGAATTGTACGTGCAATGGGCGGCAATGATATTACCATTTATGGTTTAAGCCATTTGGGAGATTATGAAGCGACACTTTTCTCACCACATAGTAATAACAGAAGATTCGGGGAAGACTATGTAAAAGGTATTCCATTTCATAAACTAGCAGAAGGGGTCGCAACTGTAGAAGCACTGCACCATCTTTCACAGGAATATGAAGTAGAACTACCTATTTGCCATGCCCTTTATGAAATTTTGTTTGAGCATAAAGAAACTTCTAAGGTACTTATTGATTTATTTTTAAGACCTGTTAAATTTGAGTTTTAAATCAAATAGGATGATGCATAGGCCTGGCATAAGTGTTTTGAACATACCCTTTGATAAGGGAGAAAGGAACGTGCAGGGATATGTTGACCAATAAGATAATCCCTCAGGAGAAAGGGATAGACCATACGCTTAAGTTATTAAAGGAGGGCTACCTCTTTATTCCTAATAGGGTGAAGGCTTATCAATCTTCTATTTTTGAAACAAGATTATTAGGTAAAAAAGTAATTTGTATAAGTGGGAAGCATGCAGCAAAATTATTTTATAATGAAGAACTCTTTCAAAGAAAAGGAGCCTTACCTAAACGTATACAGAAGACACTCTTTGGTGTTAATGCGATTCAAACGATGGATGATGAAAGGCATAGGCATAGAAGGCTATTTTTCTTAGACCTACTTAATGAAGCGGGTCAAAAAAGGCTAGTAAGCATTACAAAGATAAAGTGGCAGATGGCACTTAGAAGATGGCAAGCTACTGATGAGATTGTACTTTTAGATGAAGTCAAATATATTTTGTGTGAGGCAGTATGCGAGTGGGCGGGTGTACCTTTAGGGCAATCCGAGGTTAAAAGGCGAGCAGACGATTTTTACGCCATGGTGAATGCTATAGGAGCAGTAGGACCAAAGTATTGGCAAGGAAAAAGGGCAAGGACGAGAACTGAGGCATGTATAAAAGGCTTGATTGAAGAGGTTAGGACAGGAAAGAGACACATCGTACCCCATTTAGCGCTCTATCAGGCAGCTACTTATAAAGACTTAGAAGGAAATGTACTAGATGTTCAAATGGCAGCCATAGAACTGATTAATCTGCTACGTCCTATTATTGCTATTTCAATCTTTATTACTTTTACAGCTTTAGCACTCTATGAGCATGAAGACTCTAAAGAAAAGTTAGGCCAAGGTGATGAGCGTGACTTAGAAATGTTTGTACAGGAAGTAAGACGTTACTATCCTTTTGCACCTTTTTTAGGAGCAATCGTACGTAAAAACTTTATATGGCGTGGATGTAAATTTAAGAAAGGGACACTTGTTCTTATTGATATTTATGGTACTAACCACAATGAGGATATATGGAATGCCCCCTATGTTTTTAGACCAGAACGTTTTAAAGACCAGGGAGCACATGTATTTGACTTTATTCCTCAAGGTGGAGGCAACTTAGTTACAGGGCATAGATGTCCTGGTGAAGGGATCACAATAGAACTTATGAAGGTAAGCTTAGACTTTCTAATCCATAAAATGAAATTTGACATTCCTAAACAAGATTTAAGTTATAGTCTTACAAATATTCCATCATCGCCTCGAAGTGGATTGATTATAAGAAACATTCAACCTAAGTATTAAAGGAAAAGGCTTAAGAAAAGAGCTAAACCTAGGTGAAAGACAAAAGGGAACCCTATATAAGTGGTTCCCTTTTATAGAGTGTTAGCCTTTTAAATATGGGGTGTTTTATAAGGAGAAGAACTTAAGAATATTTTATGAAAGAGTATGTAAAAAACTTATACAATGTTAAAATAAGAGAAGAATGGAGGAAGCTTAATGAATAAAATTAAATTAATTCTATTTGATTTAGATGGCACACTCGTTAATACACTTGAAGATTTAGCTGTGAGTACCAATGTTGCACTTAAGGAGCATGGCTATCCGCAGCATCCTATAGAGGCCTATAAATATTTTGTAGGGAATGGCGTTTATAAACTTATTGAAAGAGCTTTACCATGTGAGGCCCGTACCGAGGAAGAAATTAATAAAATTAAAGAATCTTTTATTGCGTATTATGATGCACATTTAACCGATTATACAAAACCTTATGAGGGAATACTTGAAACCATAGAAAAGCTTAAAATGAGCGGTATACAGTTAGCTGTTGTTACCAATAAACCTCATGCACAGGCTTTACGAGTTGTTAGGGCATGCTTTAAGCCAGATACTTTTATAGAAGTATGGGGACAAAGAGAAGGCATTCCACATAAGCCAGATCCTACAGTCGTTCGTCAAATTATGACAAAGTATGAGAGGGTGTCAGATGAAGTATTATACATAGGAGATTCAGATGTAGATATGCAGACAGCCAAAAATGCACAGGTTAAAGGACTAGGTGCTTCTTGGGGATTTAGGACAGAAGAGGAACTTTTAGAAAACGGTGCATGGGTTGTCCTACAAAGGAATGAGGAAATTTTAAAATATACTTAAATAGAATTTATTGACAATTTAAAAGGACTATGTTACTATATGAAACAGAAAATTAAATAGTAACATACGCCTTTAAGCTTGATCCCGTGAGATCAAAAAGGAAACGAAATGAATGAAAAAATTTAACCAGACATTACAGCAAATGACAGGTTTAGATAAAGATTATAGACAATTCAATAAGCATTTAGATAGAAGAAATAGGTTATAGATTTAACAAAGGTTAAGGCTGTAGTCTGGTTTCGGGTAAAGTTTTTTAGACGCTTAAAGGCAATGGAAAGACGTAGGTCTTTTTATTGCCTTTTTTATTTGCCAAAAGGAGGATACAAAAATGTTGAAAAGTAAAGATTTACTAGGTATTAGGGATTTAGAAGTAAGTGAAATCATGAGTATCTTAGAACTTGCAAAAGAAATGAAAGCAAAAATTATAAATGCTAGTTTAAGAGAAGATACTTTAAAGGGTAGAAGCATGATTACCTTATTCTACGAAAATAGCACGCGTACAAAAGTATCCTTTAACATGGCTGGTCTTTATCAAGGAGCTATGGTAACTGACTTAGGTGTAGCAACAAGTAGTGTACAAAAAGGAGAAACACTTGTAGATACAGGTGTGACACTAGACCAAATGGGTATAGATTTTATGGTTATGAGACATAGTTTAAGCGGAGCCCCTCATCTACTTGCTAAAAATGTAAAAGCATCTGTAATCAATGCAGGAGACGGAGCAAATGAGCATCCTACACAAGCACTTTTAGACTTCTATACAATGCTTGATAAAAAAGGAAGCTTTAAAGATTTAAATGTAACAATTGTAGGAGATATTGCACATAGTCGTGTAGCGAGATCTAACGTGTTCGGGCTTAAAAAGTTAGGCGCTAATGTAACACTCGCAGGATGCGGCACGCTTGCATCAGGCACAATGGAAGCATTAGGTGCTACAGTAACACATGACCTTAAAGCAGCTCTTAAAGATGCAGACGTTGTAATGGGACTTCGTATTCAAATGGAACGTCAAAAAGGTGGCCTTTTCCCTAACCTTAGAGAATACAGCCAAATTTATGGTTTAGATGAAGAAATGTTCAGCTTAGCAAGACCAGATGCTATTTTAATGCATCCAGCACCAGTTAACCGTGGGGTTGAGCTGATGCCAGAATTACTAGACAGCAACGTAAGTGTAATCGATGAGCAAGTTATGAACGGAGTAGCAGTACGTATGGCTATTTTAGCATTACTTAATGAAAGGAGAGGCAAATAATGAAAACTTGTATAAAAGGCGGGTTAGTTATTAACCCAAGTACAAAAATGGAAGAAATCGCAGATATCCTTATTGAAGATGGGGTTATCACCGCAATTGGAAATGTAGATGAAGAAGGCATGAATGTCATTCATGCAGAGGGAAAATGGGTAGTACCAGGCTTAATTGATCTTCATGTACACCTTAGAGAGCCAGGCTTTGAGCACAAAGAAACAATTGAAACAGGTTGTAATGCAGCAGCTAAAGGTGGCGTAACAACTATGTGCTGTATGCCAAATACAAACCCAGTGATTGATAATGAATGTGTTGTAGAATACATCAATACAATGGCAAAACGTGCAAATGGTGTTAAAGTACTTCCAGTAGGGGCAATCACAAAAGGTTTAGAAGGAGAAAGCCTCGCTAATATCGGTAAAATGAAAGAACATGGTATCTGTGCAATTAGCGAAGATGGTAAAACAGTTGCAGATGCAGGCCTTATGAAAAAAGGTATGAGCTATGCTAAGCCTTTTGACCTTCCAATTTTCTCACACACGGAAGACCGTAACCTTTCAGGTGGTGCTATGAATGCAGGTGTAAATGCACAGATCTTTGGCATTAAAGGAATCGGACGCGATGCAGAAGAAGTTATTGTCGCACGTGATATTATCTTAGCACGTACAACAGGTGCAAAACTTCACCTTTCACATATGAGTACAAAAGGAAGTATTGACCTTATTGAAATGGGTAAAAAAGTATGGGGAATGAACAACTTAACAGCAGAGACAGCACCTCACTACTTTATTTTAGATGATAGTATTTTAGGAGACTACGATGCTAACAAAAAAATGAGCCCTCCACTTCGTACAAGCGAAGATGTAGAAGCTATGAAGCGTGCACTTAAAGAAGGTATCATTGATGTTATTGCAACAGATCATGCACCACATCATTATGATGAGAAAAATGTAGAGCTTGAAAAAGCACCATTTGGTATTGTTGGTCTTGAAACAAGTTTTGCATTAAGCTACACACACTTAGTTCGAACAGGTATCCTTACACCGCTTGAACTTATTGAAAAAATGAGCTATAAACCAGCACAAATTATTAATCATCCAGCAGGTAGATTAGAAGTAGGTGCACCAGCAGATATAGCAATCATTGAAGTTGATACACCATATGTAATTGATTCAAGTACATTTGTTTCAAAAGGTAAAAATACACCATTCAACGGCATGGAAGTATACGGAGATGTTGAAGTAACTTTAGTAGATGGAAAAATTGTATATCAAAAATAAATAAATATTTACAACTATAAATAAATATTTACAACTATAAATAAATATTCACTATGACTGTAGATAAGTAGTATAATAGAAATTAGAAATAGTAGATTAAGAAAACAGAGGAGAAGAGCCATGATTGATAGATTACTCACCAAAATACAAACATTACAAAACCCAACTGTAGTAGGACTTGATCCAACTTATAGCATGATTCCAACCTTTATTAAGGAAGAAATGCTAGAGCGCTATGGAAGAACACCTAAGGCTGTAGCAGAAATGTTTATTAAGTTCAATAAAGCAATCATTGATGAAGTTTATGACCTCATTCCTTCAGTTAAACCTCAAATTGCTATGTATGAGGAATATGGTTTAGAAGGGCTTCGTGCTTACATGGAAACGTGTGAATATGCAAAAAGTAAGGGTCTTATCGTAATTGGGGATATTAAAAGAGGCGATATTGCTTCAACAGCAGCAGCTTATGCAGGTCATATCGCTGGGGTAGACATTGAAGGTGAGCACTTTGATTTATGGCAAGAAGATGCCGTAACACTTAACCCATACATGGGCTTTGACGGCATTGAACCTTTTATCGAAGCATGTAACAAACAAGATAAAGGCTTATTTATCCTTGTTAAAACAAGTAATCCAAGTAGTAGTGAAATTCAAGACTTATTAGTAGATGGAATGCCAATTTATGATAAAACAGCAGATTTAGTAAGTAAGTGGGGCGAGCTTACTATGGGAGATATGGGTTATAGCCGTGTTGGTGCAGTTGTTGGGGCAACACATAAAGAACAAGGTACTGAACTTAGAGCACGTATGCCACATACATTCTTCCTTGTGCCAGGTTATGGTGCACAAGGCGGAACAGCTGAAAACCTTAAAGGTTTCTTTGATAAAGATGGTTTAGGAAGCATTGTAAACTCTTCAAGAGGCATTATTGCAGCCTACAAAAATGATACAGAATTTGGCGAAAGAGATTTTGCTAAAGCTTCAAGAAAAGCAGTAATTGCAATGAGAAATGACTTACAAGGAGTGATGGGTTAATATGAAAGCACAATTAATACTAGAAAATGGTATGGTATTTGAAGGTAAAGCCTTCGGATACCTTAAAGAGACAATCGGTGAGGTTGTATTCAATACGGGGATGACAGGATACCAAGAAATTCTTACAGACCCATCTTATTATGGTCAAATGGTTGTTATGACTTATCCATTAATCGGGAACTATGGGGTAAACCTTGAAGATATGGAGTCAACTAAAGCACACGTAAGAGCATTCATCGTAAGAGAAAAATGTGACTTCCCTAACAACTTCAGATGCGAATTAACACTTGATGGTTACCTTAAAGCACAAAAAATTATTGGTCTTGAAGGCATTGATACAAGAGCACTTACAAAAGTACTTAGAAATCACGGAACAATGCGTGCCATTATCGCAGTAAGAGAACTTACACCAAGTCAAATCAAACTTAAAATTGATAGCTTCAATAACCAACATGCAGTACCAGAAGTAACAACAAAAGAAGTTTATACAGTAGAAGGAGACGGCCTTCATGTAGCTATGATTGACTGCGGTATGAAACAAAATATCGTACGTTCATTCAATGAAAGAGGATGTAAATTAACAGTATTCCCATATGATGCTACAGCTGATGAGGTACTTGCAGTAAATCCAGATGGTGTATTCTTATCAAATGGACCAGCTGACCCTAAAGATGTACCGACTGTAGTCAATATGATTAAAGAAATTGTTGGTAAAAAGCCAATTACAGCAATCTGTCTTGGGCACCAACTTTTATCACTTGCACTTGGCGGGGATACATCAAAACTTAAATTCGGTCACCATGGTTGTAACCATCCAGTTAAAGACCATATTTCAAACCGTGTATACATTACATCACAAAACCATAACTACTATGTAAGCACACTTCCAGAAGGTGCAGTGGTGACACATACAAACTTAAATGACAACACAGTAGAAGGTATGTACTTTAAAGAGCTTGACATCTACAGCGTACAGTTCCACCCTGAAGCATGTCCAGGACCTACAGATACAGCACACATCTTCGACGAATTCATTAAGGTAATGCAAGGAGGAAAACTATAATGCCAAGAGACTTAAGTATTAAAAAAGTATTAGTAATCGGATCAGGCCCAATTGTAATTGGGCAAGCAGCGGAGTTTGATTATTCAGGAACACAGGCTTGTCAAGCTATTCGTGAAGAAGGTATTGAAGTTGTCCTTGTAAACTCTAACCCAGCGACAATTATGACAGATAGAGAAATCGCTGACAAAATCTACATCGAGCCTCTTAATGCTGAGATGCTTGAAAAAATCATTGCAAAAGAAAGACCAGACAGTCTTCTTGCAGGTGTAGGTGGACAGACAGGTCTTAACCTTGCTGTAGAGCTTCATGATAAAGGAATTTTAGATAAATATGGTGTACGTGTCATCGGTACACAAATCTCTGCTATTAAAGAAGGGGAAGATAGGGAACTCTTTAGAGATTTAATGGCAAGAATTAACCAACCAGTTATCGAAAGTGAAATCGTAGAATCTGTAGAAGATGCTGTAGCTTTCGCTAGAAAAATCGGTTACCCAGTTGTTGTAAGACCAGCTTACACATTAGGTGGTACTGGCGGTGGTATTGCCGAAACAGAAAGCGAACTTCGTGAAATCGCAGCAAGTGGTATCCACTTATCACGCGTAAACCAAGTTCTTATTGAAAAATGTATTAAAGGCTGGAAAGAAATTGAGTACGAAGTAATGCGTGACCAATACGGCACAGTTATTACAGTATGTAACATGGAAAATATTGACCCAGTTGGTATCCATACAGGGGATAGTATCGTAGTTGCACCATCTCAAACACTTTCAGATAGAGAATACCAAATGCTTCGCCGTGCATCACTTGACATTATCTCAGCTTGTGATATACGTGGGGGCTGTAACGTACAGATTGCTCTTAACCCAGACAGCTTTGAATACGCTATTATCGAGATTAACCCTCGTGTAAGCCGTTCATCAGCACTTGCTTCTAAAGCAACAGGTTATCCAATTGCAAGAGTATCAGCTAAAATCGCACTTGGTTATGGCCTTGATGAAATCAAAAATGCCGTAACAGGTAAAACATACGCATGTTTTGAACCAACACTTGACTACTGCGTTGTTAAAATTCCAAAATGGCCATTCGATAAATTCTACACAGCTAAACGTACACTTGGTACAAAAATGATGGCGACAGGTGAAATCATGGCTATCGGAAATAACTTTGAAAGTGCTTTCCTTAAAGGGCTTCGTTCACTTGAAATCGGTCAATTTAGCTTTGAACATAAAAAACTTGAAGCGTGTAGCTTAGACGAGCTTAAAGAAAAAGTAATTACAGCAGATGATGAAAGAATCTTTGCACTTGCTGCAATGCTTCGTATGCACTATAGAGAAGAACAAGTATGTAAAATCACAGGTATGGATATCTTCTATGTAAAACGTTTCAAATGGATTGTAGAACAAGAAGAAAAACTTAAAGAAATGGAATATGAAGATCTTACACCAAAATACCTTCGCAAATTAAAACGTCGTGGTTTTGCAGATAAAGCCATTGCAGAATTCATTGGTGTAACAGAAGATGATATCCGTGAACTTCGCATTAAATGGAACATCATGCCTGTCTATAAAATGGTTGATACATGTGGTGGAGAGTTTGAAGCGGAATCTCCATACTACTACTCAACCTATGATGAAATCGATGAAGTTGTTGTATCAGACCGTGAAAAAGTTATGGTTATGGGTTCAGGTCCAATCCGTATCGGTCAAGGTATTGAGTTCGATTACTGCTCTGTACATGCTGTTCAAGCGCTTAAACGCCGCGGTATTGAAACAATCATCGTAAACAACAACCCAGAAACCGTAAGCACAGACTTTAATACATCAGATAAACTTTACTTTGAACCACTTACAGATGAAGATGCTTACCACATCATTATGAAAGAACAACCAAAAGGTGTTATCCTTCAGTTTGGTGGTCAAACAGCGATTAAACTTGCTAAGTTCTGTGACAAAATGGGTATTCCAGTACTTGGTACACAACCAAAACAAGTTGATGCAGCAGAAGACCGTGAGAAGTTTGATGAAATCTTAGAAAAACTTCAAATCAAACGTCCAAAAGGTAAAGCCATTTGGTCTGTAGAAGAAGGTCTTAAAGTAGCAGCAGAACTTGAATATCCAGTACTTGTACGTCCTTCATACGTACTTGGTGGTCAAGGTATGGAAATTACATTTGAAGAAGAACAGCTTTCAAGATACCTTGTAAATGCTTTTGACCGTGACCCAGAAAATCCAGTTCTTATTGACCGTTACCTTATGGGACGCGAGATCGAAGTAGATGCAATTTGCGACGGTGAAAATATCTTAATCCCAGGTATTATGGAACACTTAGAAAGAGCAGGTATCCACTCTGGAGATAGTACAACACTTTACCCAAGTGTAAATATTTCAGATAGAATTAAAGAAAAAATTATTGAATGTACACGTCTTCTTGCAAAAGAGCTAGAAGTACTTGGTATGATCAATATCCAATATATCGAATACAAAAATGAACTTTACATCATTGAAGTAAACCCTCGTTCAAGCCGTACAGTACCTTACATCTCAAAAGTAACAGGTGTACCAATTATCGATCTTGCAACACGTTGTATGTTAGGAGATAAATTACCAGACTTAGGTTATGGCATTGATCTTTATCCAGAACCAGAAAACTTCTATGCTGTAAAAGTACCAGTATTCTCAACAGAAAAACTTCCAAGAGTAGAAGTAAGCCTTGGACCAGAAATGAAATCTACAGGGGAAGTACTTGGTATTGGAAGCACAATCGAAGAGGCACTTTACAAAGGCTTTATCGCAGCAGGCAAAAAACTTCCAAGTAAACAAGGTACAATCTTTGCAACAATCCAAAAATACGACCAAGATGAGTTTATTGAAATTGCTAAACGCTTTAATGAACTTGGCTATAACTTCATTGCTACAGAAGGAACAGCTAAGAAACTTAGAGAAAATGGCATGGAAGTAAGAGAAGTTGGTAAACTTTCAGAAGGTAGCAATGAAATCATCGACCTTATTAGAAGTGGTGAAATTGATCTGCTTGTGAACACACCAACAAAAGGGAATGACTCAACACGTGACGGTTTCAAAATTAGACGTCATGCTATCGAATCATCACTTCAAATCGTAACATCACTTGATACATTACGTGCAATGGCTGATATTACGGTAAAAGATTTAACAATCGAACAAACAGGTATCTTCAACATGGGAGATAAAAGAGATGAGTAAAAAAGTTGTATTAGGTAAAGTCCTATTAAATGAAATGATTGAAAAAGATGTTTATAAAATGGTTATTCGCCAGGAGGAAGCTGCAAAAAGTGCAGCTCCTGGCCAATTTGTAAACCTTTATACAAAATCAGAAAGTATGCTTCTTCCTCGTCCAATTAGTATTTGTGAAATTGGCACAGATACACTGACACTTGTATATGGTGTAGTAGGAAAAGGGACAAAAGAGTTTTCAAGCTACAATGTAGGGGATGCTATTAAACTTACAACAGCCCTTGGGAATGGCTTTACACCAGCAGATGCTAAGGTACACATTCTTGTAGGGGGCGGCATTGGTGTACCACCACTTGTAGAACTTGCAAAACACCTTGAAGGTGAAAAAATTGCAGTCATTGGATTTAGAGAGGCACCATTCTTACATGAACGTTTAGAAGAGCTTGGTGTTAAAGTTTATGTAGCAACAGATAGTGGTGCACATGGCTTTAAAGGAAATGTTGTAGAGCTTATGGAAGAGAAAGGCTTAGTAGGAGACTACTACTACAGCTGTGGACCAAAACCAATGCTTCGTGCACTTGCTGCTTTCTGTGAGGCAAAAGGTAAACCTGTACAAGTTTCTTTAGAAGAACGTATGGGATGTGGATATGGTGCTTGCGTAGGCTGTGTATGTAAAACAAAAGCTGCAAATGAAGTAGGCTATGAGCAAAAGAAAGTGTGTAAAGACGGCCCTGTCTTTTTAGGAAGCGAGGTAGCTTGGTAATGAGTAAAATAGACTTAAGCGTAAATATTGGTGGGGGACTTATTTTAGATAACCCTATTACAACAGCATCAGGTACTTTCTCACCAAGAGAAAGTAGTGAGTTCTATGATCTTAATGAACTTGGTGCAATGATTACAAAAGGTATTGCCAATGTTCCTTGGGAAGGTAATCCAACACCGCGTATTGCAGAAACTTACGGTGGGATGATCAACTCTGTAGGTCTTCAAAATCCAGGAGTAGATTACTTTATTGAACATGAATTACCATTTGCTAAACAGTTTAATACAAAAGTCATTGCAAACGTAGCAGGACGTAGTATTGAAGATTACTGTGAAGTAGTAGAAAAATTAAGTGAAACAGATGTAGATGCATTAGAAGTAAATATTTCATGCCCAAATGTTAAAAAAGGTGGTATTGGTTTTGGTGTACAATGCGATTTAGCGGGAAGCGTTGTAAAAGAGGTAAGACGTGTTTCTAAGAAACCTCTTATTATTAAACTTTCACCAAATGTAACAGATATTACAGAGATTGCAAAAGCTGTAGAAGCGGAAGGCGCTGATGCAATTTCTTTAATCAATACACTCCTTGGGATGAAAATTGATGTCCATCGTATGCGTCCTGTAATAGCAAATAAAATGGGTGGTTTCTCAGGACCAGCTATTAAGCCAGTAGCAGTACGTATGGTTTACCAAGTAAGACGTGCAGTAAATGTGCCAATTATTGGACTTGGCGGCATTATGACAGGGGAAGATGCCGCAGAGTTTATCTTAGCTGGTGCAGATGCTATTTCAGTAGGAACAGCAGCACTTGTTAATCCAACAGCACCAGTAGATATTAAACGTGAACTTGTGGAATATATGGAACGTTACGGATTTAAAAATTTAGCAGAACTTCGCGGTGCCTTAAACGAATAGAGTATAAATCATTTAAAAAGACTATGCCAAAAGATGCATAGTCTTTTTCTTTTGAGGGAAACTACACCTTATAGAAAACTATATCTTTCAAATGAGAATTAAGGAGGCAGTATAATGAAGAAATTCATGACCATGCTCATTGTAAGCCTTGGATTTAGTCTATTACTTACAGGCTGTAGTAGAGATGACCAAGGTAAAGTAGATGCAGCAGCTAATGGGCAAGTAGTAGAACTGGAAGGACAACAAGACCAATATGGCTGGTTCCCTCATATGCGACTCACTTTCAATGGAGACACATTGACAGAGGTTTATTTTGACTACATTGATGATAATGGCGCTAAGAAATCTGATGATGAAGAATACAATTCAACAATGAAAGAAAAGACAGGTGTGAGTGCTAAAGAAGCACAGGAAATGCTTCGCCAAAATCTTATTGCTGTACAAAATCCAACAGCAGTAGATATTGTAACAGGTGCAACACAGACTTCTACAGAGTTTATGGCTATGGCAGATCAAGCTTATAAACAATACTTTAATGGTGAAGTCAGTGCCAATAACTATGGCAACGGTAACCCAAATACAACAACAGATGATAAAGGCATCACAGACGATAAGCAAGTTCAGGAGCAAAAACCAGAAGGTGAAAATGCACCAACTTATGATAATGGTGGGGATGGAAGCCCTAATTCACCTGAAAACAATAAAAACTCAGAAGGTAGCGACAAAGCATCCTCTGCATCAGAAGGTGCTGGAGAATCTGGTGGCGGTGCAGGTGCCGGCGGTGGCGGTGCAACAGCAGAATAAAATAACAAATAAATAAAAGGTGCTAAGTTTGAACTGCTACCCGTCAAGTAGACAACTAAAAAAATAAAAACTTGGGCATGGTATGATAAAGTAGACACAAAGTTAAGATAAAATAGTGAAAGGTGGTCTACTTATGAGAAGAAGTTATGATAAACAGTTTAAAATTGCTGCAGTGAAATTAGTTCTTGAAGATGATATGTCTGTTTCCCATGCAGCTCGAGAACTATCTATTCATTACAATTCTTTGTATCGCTGGATAAATGAATATGAAGAGTATGGAGAAAGTGCATTCCCAGGTCATGGGACCGCACTTTATTCATGTCAGTATGAAATAAAGAAATTAAAACAGGAGAATTTAGAACTAAAGAAGGAACTTGAACTACTAAAAAAATACCAGGCCTTCTTGAAGCAAAGGAACAAGTAAGATTTCAGTATCTGAAAGAAAATCAAGGAAAATATAACATCAAGAAGGCGTGCAAAACACTAAATGTATCAAGAGCTGGCTACTATAAATATT
>NZ_JACRSY010000002.1 GCF_014384995.1 Zhenhengia yiwuensis
TTTCCTAAAAATATGGATATAACGGATACTCCCGATAATGTCATTCAAGAAAAAGTATTAGAGTTAAATAAACGACCTCGTAAATGCTTAAACTGGAAAACACCCTATGAAGTATATTACGAAAAGGTGTTGCACTTAACTTGACAATTCGCCAGAGAAAAAAGACTCAAAGGTTATAGAAGTACATAACTTTTGAGTCTTAGTTTATATTACAAAATGAAAAATAAAAGTATAGGGTATAGAATCAATAATGGTGAATCCTGCCACGAATAAGGGAGGTTTTTGAAAAAGTTAGATAAATGAAAGATTAAGCCTTACAAGAACTTGAGCATTCAAGAGTTGTAAGGCCTTTTGTTTTTTAAATCGAGTTATTCAAAGAGTATAATGCGGGCCTTTTGAGAAGGTAAATGAGTCCTTACAGCATAAGAAAAAACGTTATGGATATACTGATGAGTAGGAAGGGAGCTCAATAAAATGAAAAAAACATTGAATATATTTATGATGATAATATTGGTAGGAGCATTGCTTAGCCCACATGTAGCTTATGCTCAACAAGATATAACGGGTTTTAGTATAATAGGTCCTAAAATTAAAAATTTACAAGGTAAAGATGAATTAATGAAATCTTATAATGACTTAAAAAGGATAAGGAAAAATCTAGGGACTATAAGCATTACTTCTAACTCTACAGGAGAAGAGTTACTTCAAATTAATAAAACTTTAGACTTCTACATCCAAGAGCTTGATAATGTAAATAAAAACTTAAACACGCATAAGGCAAATTACAAAGATTCTTTTGATGATATGTATACTGCTGATATGATTAAACTTATCTTAAACAGTTATTTACTGAGCATTAGAAATCAGCAAGTGTTAATGAGAGAAATGGATGAAAATGCTATAAATTCAAAGAACATTATTTACTCAGAGTATGCTATCCCAGTCTATTACTATCTTACATTAGGTGACCAAATGATAGCTTATATAGATTTATATTTTGAAATCTTATAAAGAAAAATAGAGAGTAATTTGCTCTCTATTTTTATGAGACTAACGGATTGTGCCAGTTAGATTTACAAATAGAATAAGCTCTTAGACGAAATGATTATTATTCAAAGTTGTCAGATAGTGAGATTATCACACTTAATATTGTTGGAGAAATACATAGAGAGCTTATAAGAAAGCTTGGTTTAACTATACTCGTAAGAATTTTAAAGAAATATTACCGTATATGTAATCGAACGTGCCGTAATCTTACCAAGGTTATTGGTGCAGTACTGGCAAATTCTTTCGATAGATTAAAGGCTAGAATTCAAATTAAGGTCTTGGGAAGCAATGTCTCATATTTCATGAATAAATGCCTAGATAATAAAGTGATTGGACGGATTTAATTCCCATACTTATACTTAAAAAAACAATGAACCAGTACATGTGGTGAGGCTATTTAAAGATTGTGCTATAATGAAATTGCTAAATGACTATACTTTGACTAGAATAAATGTCATAGGAAAAATATAAATTAATACTCTCATCGTTTACGTATTAAATGAGAGGTTTTTATATAAAGAAGATACATAGTGAAAACGATACTATAAGAGAGAAGCGAGAGGAAATGTTATTGGAAAGGAGTGTTAGATATTATATATGAAGGAGATTTTATTAGTAGAAGACAATTTAGATTTGGCAAAAGAGATAGCAATAAACTTAGAAAAATGGGGCATGCAAGTAGAGGGGATAGATGATTTTAGCAATATTTTAGAAGAGGTTATTAAGAAGCAACCTAAACTTGTGATTATGGATGTAAATTTACCATATTATGATGGATTTTACTGGTGCCAAAGAATAAGGGAAGTATTAAAGATTCCTATTCTATTTTTATCTTCAAGAGATTCTAATATGGATCTTATTATGGGTATTCATAATGGGGGAGATGACTATATTACAAAACCTTTTGATATTCAAGTACTAGTGGCTAAAATCAATGCATTGCTAAGAAGAGCCTATCAATATGCAGATTCAGGGGCATTATTGTATTATAATGATGCTGTATTAGATACTGAAAAATGCGAGTTAAGGTATAAAGGAAGGACTTTAGAACTTACAAAAAATGAAATTAAAGTATTAACATTGCTTATTCATAACAAGGGAAAAGTAGTTTCAAGAGAGAAAATTATGATGAGTTTATGGAATATGGATGAATTTATTAGTGATAATACGCTTACTGTAAATATTACAAGACTACGTAGTAAAATGAAAGAAATAGGACTAGGAGAAGCTGTCAAAACTAAAAGAGGAATAGGGTATATGATTCAATGAATATAAGGTGTTTTCTTGCTGAACAAAAAGTAAGTATTATGTTACAACTTATTGTATTAATAGTTGTTAATGTGTATTTTCTAATATTAGATATAGGAAATCAGCAAAAAGGCGATTTAATTTATTTAGATGTACTACTAATGTTTTTTTATATAGGTGGGTTTTATATAAGTTACAGAAAATGGAAAGATAGATATGAAACGTTATATCGTACCGTAGAAGAAGATGGGGAGATTAGAAGAGAAGAAATTGAATATCAGTATGTCGCTGAAGAAATTATGCGCTATATATTAGATACAAAAGACAGCATGTTTCAGAAAGAACAGGGACATAATGAAGAGAGAATCAAGGAAATGGAAGAATATATCTCTAAATGGGTACATGAAATCAAGTTACCCATTAGTGCACTGAATATGATGGCTGAAAGAATAGAAGAAGATACCATTGGCTCTAATATTAAATATGAAGTAGAAAAAATTAATTTTTTAGTAGAGAGTGTACTCTATGGAAGTAGAGCAACAGCATCTGCTGAGGATTTATTTATTAGAGAAGAACGTATAGAAGATATGGTAAGAACTGCTGTAAGACAGAGTGCTTTTTTCTTAATCAGACATAACATTGAAGTGAAAATGGACAATTTGAATTTTGAAGTTTATACAGATAAAAAGTGGATGATTTATGTGATAGAGCAAATGGTTAATAATGCTATTAAATATGCTAAGTTAAATGGACAAATTAGTTTTTATGGTGAAGAAGAGGATAAGTATGTCATCCTAAATATCAAAGATAATGGTATAGGTATTGCAGAGGAAGATAGAAAACGTATTTTTAATAAAAGCTTCACGGGTAAAAATGGAAGAAATACAACGTATAAATCAACAGGGATGGGTCTTTATTTCTGTAAGAAGATTTTAGATAAGCTTGGTCATGGGGTGGAAGTAGAATCTATAGAAGGAGAGTATACCTTATTTAGAATAAAGTTTTATAAGATATCAGACTATATGAAGGTTGCAAAAATGTAAGGTTACAAATACAAATGTCATGTTAAGTGAAGGAATAAGAATAACGAACCTGTTAAAATTGAATTGCTAAAATTTAATTTTGGAGGTGTTGAAATGAAAGAAATTTTAAAAATAAGAAATGTATACAAAGAGTATGGTATAAAGGGGTTTAAAACACAGGTTCTAAAAGGTATTTCTTTTACTGTAGAGGAAGGCGAATTCATAGCAATCATGGGACCCTCAGGTGCAGGGAAAACCACACTTTTAAATCTTTTATCGACTATTGATAAGCCAACTAAGGGTGAAATCTTACTAGAGAGTAAGGATATAACAAAACTTAAAAGTAGAGAACTTTCACAGCTTAGAAAAGATAGCATAGGATTTATTTTTCAAGATTATAGCTTGCTAGATAATATGAATCTGATGGATAATATTGCACTGCCTCTTGCATTGGGGTGTAAAAAAAGTAAGGAAATAGAAGAAAAAGTAATAGCAATAGCAGATACATTTGGATTAAAGGAGCATTTGAAAAAGTATCCTTATGAGCTATCCGGTGGACAAAAGCAAAGAGGGGCAGCAGCAAGAGCGCTTATTACCAATCCTAGTGTCATATTTGCAGATGAACCAACAGGGGCATTAGACTCAAAATCTTCTTCAGATTTATTAGAATGTTTAAGGAGAGTTAATGAAGAAAAGAAAGCAACAATTATTATGGTTACGCATGATGCACTGAGTGCAAGTTATACACAAAAAGTCTATGTACTTAGTGATGGAGAGATTAAATGCCAAGTGGGTAAAGGTAATGATCGTAAGGAGTTTTATGGACGCATCATTGATTTATTAGCAACCTTAGGGGGTACAAGATAATGCAAGTATGTTCTATGGCATACAATAACTTCAAAAACAATATGAAAAACTATACCATGTTTTTTATTTCTATGATATTTTCAGTACTTATATTAAGTAATTTCTTTATCTTAATGTGTGGGGATGCTCTAAAAGTTTTAGGTGAAGCTAATGCAAATTATACTAAAATGATTGTACAGATGATAAGTTGTGTTCTAAGTATTTTTATTTTCTTTTTTATTTGGTATACATCAAATATTTTCTTGAAAAATAGGAAAAAAGAGATTGGACTTTATATCTTTATGGGAGTTGACTTAAAGACAATCGGTAGTATTTATTTTATAGAGATGATGCTTATTGGGTTAACATCATGTGTCATTGGTATTAGTCTTGGAGCATTGCTTTCTAAATTCTTTCAAATGATTATTTTTAGACTTGCAGGATTTAAAGTCAATGTTACATTGAATATTACAGGGGATGCTCTTGTTTATACATTTATTGTTTTTATGACGATATTTATAATGATGAGTATAAAAGGGCTTGTAAGCATTATGCGAAGCAAGATAATCAATTTGTTAAATGCTGGTCAAAAAGTAGAACAAATGCCTAAAATAAATGTTTTTACTTATATGATAGCATGTGTATCTTTCGGAGCTATGCTATATGGATACTATTTGGTGAAACTTTCTAATATAAATGTTTTTAAAACTTTATTACTTGTATGTATAGGAACATACGGGATATTTTATGCACTCATTCCAGTAGTACTTAAGTTTTTGATTAGTAGAAAATCCATTCTATATAAAGGTGAAAATATTATAGCCATCAACAGCGTTGCATATCGTATTAAGAAAAACTATACAACCTATGCAACCATTAGCTTATTAACTGCATGTACCATTTCAGTACTAGGAACAGCTGTTTCTATGAAAAATCTTTATACTATGTCTCTAGAAAATGATACCCTTTATTCTGTATCTTTTGCTTCAAAGGAAGCGATTCATACGAAAGAAATAGAAGAAATTTTGCTTGGAATAGGTAAAAAAGAATATGCAGTAGATACAACAATTATAAAGGCTAAGTCTACCTTGAAAAATGTAGAAAAGTGGCAAGTAAGTGACTATAATATTCTTTCTTATGAACAGTTCTTAGAGATTTTAAAAATGAATGGTAATGAAGCTGCAATTACTAAGGTGGATGAAGAAATGGTGGAAGGTAATAAGGTGATTTATATTCAGAGACCAGGAACCTTAGCAAGTCTTATTAAAACAAAAGAGATTACCATTTTTGATGAGATTTATGAAGTAAGTGAAGGGGGTATCCGATTTAAGACACTAGGTTCCTTGTTAAATGAGGTGACACTAGTTGTGAATAATGAGATATATGAAAAGTTAAAAATGCAAGGTGAAAACATTTATTTTTATGGGATCAAAATTGAAAATGAAGAACAGTTGCTCGATCAAGGTACGATGGAAGTGATTACAGAGGAGCTTAGACCTTATTTTAATGAAGATATGAAGAGTCAAGTAGGACTTTATAAAGTAGAAGGAGTATCATGGCTTAGAGTAGTTTATGCAATAGGTGCATTTTTATTCTTAGTTTTTATACTTGCAGAGGCAAGTATCATCTACACCAAAATATATAGCGATGCCATGGAGGACAAAGATAAATATAAGATTTTAGCGCATATAGGTGCATCAAAAGAAGATTTAAGAAGAGCTGTTGGTAAGGAGATTGCAATATTTTATGCTTTACCATTAACAATAGGTCTAATCGATAGTTTTTTTGCAATTCAAGTTTTAGGAGACTTTTTATCTGAGAATTTATTAGGAACATTTATTGTTAGTGCAGCTATATGTGTAGGTATATTTATAGTAAGTTATATAGTTTCAGTAGCACACTTTAAAAAGATAGTAAAAGTTGTATGTTAAGAGAAATTAGTGGAATAAGGGAGCATAATAGGATTGTATGTAAACAACAGGGGGAAATCCCTATGAAGATTAATTTATTAAAGCGATAGTTTGTCAAGTTAAGTGCAACACTTATTAAGTTCTCTTAAGAAGACCTCGTTAGGTGTCTTATATCCCAGACATTTTCGAGGTCTATTATTAATTTTAGCCACTATCTCATTTAAATCATCTTGAGTTATCCCACTAAAGTTATATTTCTTAGGATAAAATTCACGAATGAGACCATTTGTATTCTCATTCGTTCCTCTTTGCCATGATGCATAAGGAGTGCAAAGCAAATAAGCGACAATGGCATTGATTTTTTAGGAGGAGAAAAGCAAAAAACTATTATGATCTCTATTCAAATGAATCCAAATGGCAAACACCCACTAATCTTATGAAGCTTATATATATTGGTGTCCAACACATTAGTCAAGATGATGCAAGAAAATAGGTAGGATGTCCTAAACGGTTTCCAAACAATAGCTGTTTTCTTTTTAGGACTAAAAGATTATAATAAAAGCTAAATCAACAAGGAAGGACAGTCATCATGAGTGCATACATTAGTTTTAAAGATATTAAGAAAACTTATGAGATGGGAGAAGTCACCATCAAAGCTGTAGATGGTGTAAGCTTTGATATTCATAAGGGAGAATTTGTCATTATAGCAGGGACAAGCGGTGCAGGAAAAAGTACAGTGCTGAATCTTCTAGGAGGAATGGACACCCCTTCGTCTGGAGATTTAATTGTGGATCAGGTCAACATTAGTAACTTTAATAAGAAGCAATTAACTAATTATAGAAAGGATGATATTGGTTTTGTTTTTCAGTTCTATAATTTAGTGCAGAATTTAACTGTAAGAGAAAATGTAGAGTTAGCTACACAGCTTATTAAAAATCCACTTGATATAGAGGAGATTTTAGATGCAGTGGGATTAAAAGATCGTAAAAATAATTTCCCTTCTCAGCTTTCAGGTGGAGAGCAACAAAGGGTAGCTATAGCAAGAGCTATTGCTAAAAATCCTAAGCTGCTTCTTTGTGATGAGCCAACAGGGGCATTAGACTACAATACAGGTAAAGCTGTTTTAAGTTTGCTTCAGAAAATGTGTAGAGAAATGCATATGACAGTTGTGGTCATTACACATAACTTAGCCCTTACACCAATGGGTGATAAAGTGATTTATATGAAAAATGGTCAAGTAGAGAAAATGCTCATCAATCCAGAACCTACACCAGTAGAAAGGATTGAATGGTAATGCGAAAGAAGTCTTTAATGAAAGATGCCTATAGGGAGATTCAAAAATCTTTAGGGCGCTTTTTCTCTATTATGCTTATTGTAGCTTTAGGTGTAGCCTTTTTAGCTGGCATTAAGGTAAGTAGCCCTATGATGAAAGATACAACAGACCAGTATATGGATGAGTACCAAATGATGGATATTAGCGTACTTTCTACATTAGGTATAGAAAAAGCTGATAGGGAGGCCATTAGTAAGCTGAAGCAGGTAGAGCGAATTATGGGCAGCTATAGCTTGAATATGTTAGCGCGTATAGAGGGAAGTCAAAAAGTTATTAAGGTACACAGTTTAGGAAGTCTTTCACAAGAAGATGAAAAGCTCATTAATAAGCCGAAATTAGTGGAGGGGAGATGGCCGAGTAGGCCTAATGAATGCTTAATTGATGGAACGAAGCTGACGAGATTACCTATTCAGATAGGTGATACCATTACCTTAACGACTGGAACAGATGAAGAAGTAAGTGATGTATTAAACAATGAGACATACACAGTAGTGGGTGTTATGAACTCCCCTTACTATATGCATTTTGAAAGAGGTACTGCTGAAATTGGTAACGGCAGTGTAGCAAGCTATATCTATATTCCGGAAGAAAACTTTAAAAGTGATCTATACACAGAACTTTTTATTACGCTAAAAGGGGCTCAAGAGCTGGATGCTTATAGCCAAGAGTATACCCATTTAGTCGATAATTTTAAAGCGCAGTTAGAACCGATTATGGAAGAGAGGGCTTTAGTGCGTTATGAAAAGCTACTAGCAGAAGCTAAGCTAGAACTTGAAGAAGGTGAGGCAAAGCTTTTAGAAGAAAAAGAAAAAGCCAATAGGGAGTTAGCGGATGTAGCCTTAGAACTTGAAAAAGCGGAAAAGGAAATTGCAAAAAGGCAGCAAGAACTAGTAGATGGTGAAGCAAAAGCTAACCAAGGGTTTAAACAGGCAGAAGCAGCACTTAAAGATGCAGAAGAAGAGCTTGAGGCCAATCAAAAAGAGTATGAACAAGGACTTACCCTTTTCAATGCTGAAAAGGAAAATATAAAAAAACAATTAGATGAAGCGAAAATACAGCTTACTGAAGGTAAAGCTCAGTTACAAACTTTAAAGGATAAGCTTCAAAGTATAGAAGAACAGCTTGCTTTTACAGAAGGTATGGGTCAGGAAAGTTTACTTGCGCAAAAGCAAGTTTTAGAGGAACAGATTGCAAGTCTTACACAGGTCTTACAAGTTAATGAAGAAGCTTATAAGAAAGGTTTAGCGGAGTTTAAAGCGCAAGAAGAAACACTTCTAGAGTCAGGCATTCTTTTAGAGGAAGGTAAGCGTAAGCTAGCTGAGCAAAAAATAAAACTTAAGCAGGAAAAAGAAGTAACTTACAAGACTTTAGCAGAGGGTAAGCAACAATTAGAAGAAGGAACGCTTAGCCTTGAGCAAGGTAAAGAAAAATATCTAACGTCTAAAGAAGAAGCCAAGAAGCAGTTTAAAGAAGCTGAAGCAGAAATTGCAAAAGGAAAAGAGCAATTAGAGAATTTAAAAGAGCCAAAAGTTTATGTATTAGGTAGAGAAGCCAATTATGGTTTTGCCAATTATAAAAGTGCCACAGAGACCATTGAGCGTATTGGAGAGGTCTTCCCTATCTTTTTCTTTGTTGTAGCAGCACTTGTATGTTTAACCACTATGACACGTATGGTAGATGAACAGCGTATCACTATGGGGACTTATAAAGCTTTAGGGTATAGTACCTTTTCGATTATGAGTAAATATATTTTATATGCAGGAATGGCAAGTGTATTAGGGAGTTTATTAGGGATTGCGATTGGTTTTAAAGTCTTCCCTAATACCATTTATAACGCCTATGGCATGATGTTTACGGTGCCACCTATCCTTAATAAATTTTATCCAAGCGAAGCTTTATCGGCTATTTTGGCTATGGTATGCCTAACTGTTTTTGCGGTAGTTTTCACCACAATTAAAGAACTTAAGGAGCAGCCGTCAGAGCTTATGAGACCCAAAGCGCCACCAGCAGGTAAGCGTATTTTTTTAGAACGTATACCTTTTATCTGGAAGCATATGAACTTCTTCCAGAAGGTTGTAGCACGTAATATTTTTAGATACAAGAAGAAATTCTTCATGACTACCATTGGTATTGCAGGGTGTACAGCTTTACTGGTTGCAGGCTTAGGATTAAAAGAGTCCATTATAAGTATTGTAGATAGACAATACGGTGACCTGTTTAAGTATAACTTAGAAGTCACAGTGAAAGAAGAGGGCATAGAAAAGCTACAGCGTAGCGCTTATATAGAAAATTTCATGGAAGTAAGTCATGAAAATATTAAACTTTTATATGGTGAAGAAGATAGAACTGCGACTTTACGTGTTATTCATGACATAGAGAAGTTCCCTGAGTTTATTAAGCTTCAAGAAAGAGTATCTCAAAATCCACTTAATTTAGATCAAGATGGAGTTATTCTTTCTGAGAAATTAGCTAAAGCTTTAAATGTACAGGTAGGTGATACTGTTCAACTTGAAAATAGTCATCTAGAAATTTATGACGTGAAAGTTGCAGGCATTGCGGAAAATTATATAGGCCACTATGTGTATATGTCAGGGGCTTATGCTCAAGCAGCTATACGCCAAACTCCGGGGGTAAATCAGCTCTTGATTCAGCTTACGGATGCAGGTATGGACCAAGAGGAGGTCATTTCAAATGAGCTCACACAAAATGAGGACATTACTTCTTTTGCTTTTACAACGAAACATGCAGGGAGTTTTGAAAGTATGACAGCCAGCTTAGATACTGTAGTTATTATTCTTATCGTATCTGCAGCTCTATTAGCTTTTGTTGTCCTTTATAATTTAACAACCATTAATATTAGTGAACGCTACAGAGAAATTGCAACGATTAAGGTATTAGGTTTTAATGACTTTAAAGTCTCTGGGTATATTTATAGAGAAAATATTATGCTTACCTTAATAGGTTCCTTATTTGGACTTTTATTAGGGAAGGCGCTGTTCTTATTTATTATTGTAACGGCAGAGATGGATGAAATGATGTTTGGTAGAGAAATCTATTGGCCAAGCTATCTAACAGCAGTTCTTTTAACCTTTATTTTTGCTATGTTAGTCAATGTTATGATGCATTTTAAATTGCAAAAGATTGAAATGGTAGAGTCACTAAAGTCGGTAGAATAAATCAGCAGCAGCTTAAGATCGTTATGTGGGAATCTTTGAAAGGGATGGACAAATGTCGAAATATGTATTATTATACACTCATATAATTTTTAAATAAATGCATCGTATAAAGTTGAAAATAAGGTTCAACAGTTTCTACCAAATCACCTTAAATGATTTGACTACGATATGAATTTTTATTTTACATATCTAGAGGCTTATTATACGGTCATGAAAACAACGTGGAGAGTGGATAATGACTAGTATTAAAAACACTTCAATAGACAATATCTATCAGTTAGATGGTAGAGTGCCTATTGGAAAAGCAATTCCTTTCGGATTACAACATGTTTTAGCAATGTTTGTTGCAAATATTACACCTATTATTATTGTGGCAGGAGCATCAGGACTTTCTGGTGAGCAAACAGCTACTCTTATCCAATGTGCTATGCTCATTGCAGGAATAGGTACAATGATTCAACTTTATCCCGTTTGGCGAATTGGTGCTAAAATGCCTATTGTCATGGGGATTAGTTTCACCTTTGTGTCTATCTTGTGTGTGATTGGAAGTCAATATGGTTACAATGCTGTCATTGGAGCTGTTTTAGTAGGCGGGATGGTAGAAGGTATACTTGGTTTATTTGCTAAGTATTGGAGAAAAATCATTACACCTATTGTAGCAGCCAGCGTCGTAACGGCTATCGGGTTTTCTTTATTAAATGTAGGTGCTCACTCCTTTGGAGGAGGAAACGGCAGTGCAGATTTTGGATCTAGTACTAATTTAATAATTGGAACAATTACCTTAGTAACTTGTCTGGTATTTAATATTTTAGCTAAAAAGCATTATAAAAACTTATCTGTTTTAGTAGGCTTAATTGTTGGCTATATTGTAGCCATCTGCTTCGGAAAAGTAGATTTTGGTAACTTAGCTGGGTATAGCATGTTTGCAGTACCTCAATTTTTACCTTTCAAGCCAGAGTTTAATCTTAACGCTATTGTTTCAGTGGTACTTATTTTCTTAGTATCAGCAACAGAAACAATTGGTGATACATCGGCTTTAGCTGTATCAGGGCTAGGAAGAGAGGCAAAAGAAGAAGAAATATCAGGCTCTATTGCTTGCGATGGCTTTGTAAGTTTTATTTCAGCTCTATTCGGATGCATGCCTATCACTTCCTTTAGCCAAAATGTAGGCTTAGTAGCTATGACAAAAGTAATCAACCGTTATACGCTTTTAATGGGTGCCATTGTTATGGTATTAGCTGGATTATGTCCTTTGTTTGGGGCATTATTAGCTACATTACCAGAGCCTGTATTAGGTGGCTGTACACTTATTATGTTTGGTTCTATCGTTGTAAGTGGATTACAAATGATCGGAAACTGTGGATATAACCAAAGAAATATGCTTATTGTAGCACTTTCTTTAAGTATTGGTATTGGTTTTACTCAAGTGCCAGATATTTTTGTTATCTTCCCAGATGTTATGAGGAATGTATTAGCAGATAACAGCGTGGCTGTTGTATTTCTTGTGGCTGTGATTTTAAACTTAGTTCTACCAAAGCATATGGAAAACCATGAATAAACTTAAAGACATAATGGAACATTAACGATTCACCATACAGTCAGGCTTGATGAGTTTGCTGTATGGTGATTTTCTGTTTTAATAAGGAATAAAAGCAGTTGGAATAGAAGAGGCTATTTCTTAAAGACAATAAGAAGTAGAGGATGAAGGGCTTATGGAAGGGATGTTAAAAAAAGGCAAGATGGCGGAGTCATTAAGTATTGCTATGTTACTTGCTCTTGTAGGAGGTTATTTAGACATTTATTCGTACTTAGCAAGAGGAAAGGTATTTGCTAATACACAGACAGGCAATTTAGTTTTATTAGGCTATAATATGGCACAGGGCAATCTAGAGAAAATGATTTACTACCTTCTTCCTATTTCCTTTTTTGCATTTGGCGTTTGGTTAGCTAAAATTATAGAGTATAAGGTTGGAGAAGGAAAACATTTTGATTGGTTACATGTACTCTTAGGCATTGAAATAGGCATGTTGTTTATGGTCATGTTTATTCCAGAAGGGAAGCTTAATGTAGTCGCTAATATTATGGTATCTTTCATTTGCGGATTGCAAGTTCAGGGCTTTCGTAAAGTAAATGGAAATGCTTACTCTACGGTTATGTTTACAGGGAATTTGAAGAATGTAGCAGAATGTTTTGCACATTACTCCCTTACAAAAGAACGTGAAGCCTTAGAAAATGGCAAGGTTTATTTAGGGGTCATTCTTATGTTTGTTATAGGTGGCTGGTTGGGAGCATTAACAACTGGCAAATATGCAGAAAAAGCAGTGGGCCTTATTAATAGTGTGCTCGTTATTGTTTTTGTTTTATTATACTTAGAAAAAAGAGAGTTAATTAAAAAATAGACATGATGGGATCATCATGTCTATTTTCATTTTATATTTTTAGCAAAATAGGAACAGTCCGTATTAAAAATAAAAGTTATAATAAAATTACCATATGGATAAGGATAGGTGATAGATTGAATTATAGTAAGGATATGGAAAGATGTATTGCGTTTATAGAAGCCCATATTAAGGAAAAGATCACAGCTTTGGATGTTGCTCAGGAGTTAGGGTATTCTAGGTACCATTTTTGCAGAGTTTTTAGTTCATGCAAAGGTATGTCTGTAACAGAATACATTCGTCATAGAAGGTTATCATTAGGTGCTGTAGAGATGCTTAAGGGGAGGAAGATTATAGATATTGCTTTAGACTATGGATTTGAGACGCATAATGGTTTTACAAAAGCCTTTCGTAAGGCCTTTCATTATAGCCCAACACAATATATGGCAAGGATGGCTGGCTATAAAGAAGCAAAAAATACATTTGAAATTGGAGGATATATGATGAAACCTATGATTATTAAAAAAGATGCTTTTAAAGTTGCAGGCTATGGTATTCAAACCAATATTGAAGGGACCAATTATACAAGAGATATTGCATCCTTTTGGAGTTACTATGAAGGAGAAAACTTAGAAAGTAAAATGTATGAAATCCTTAATCCACCTAAACATGGGGAGGTGGGCCTATGTGTGCCTTCTTCAGAGAAGGGGAATGTAACCTATCTTTTAGGCGTTATTGTAGAGGACTTTTCTAAGATAACAGAAGATATGCTTACAGTAGAAGTTCCAGAGGCGCAGTATGCTGTTTTTACAACTCCTCCTGTAGATACAAGTCAAGATGAAGAGCAGAAAGAGTTTGCTGAGATGATTAAAGCAACGTGGAAATATATTTTTGAGGAGTGGTTTAAGGAGAGTGGATACAGTTATGACGAAAGTAAATTAGACTTTGAGTTTTATGATGAGCGTTGTCACGGTAGGGTAGATACAGTTATGGAGATTTATGTTCCTATAAAAAAATTATAATTAAGCCAAGAAAAAATACTTTAAGGGAGAGAAGCAAATGCGTATAAAAAGTCATAAAGCTATATTCTGGGATTTACAAGGAACTTTAGGAGGGGATGCAACTGGAGATATCAAGGATTTTCAATTCTATCCCTTTACATATGAAGCGCTAAAACTTGCTTCAAAAAAGGGATATCTAAATATAATTCTAACCAATCAAAGTAGGATTGGTGCTGGAAAACTTACATTAAAGGATTATGAAGAAAAAGTTGATGCGCTAAAAAGAGAATTAACTCAAAATAAAGTAGAAGTAAAAGAGATTTTGTGCTGTCCACATACCAAACAGGACCATTGTAGTTGTAAAAAGCCAAAGACGGGTTTAATGGATTTATGTGTGAATAAGTATGCTATAGATATCTCCAAGAGTTATGTTATAGGGGATATGGGTAAAAATGAAGTGGTAATGGCACATCATGCAGGAGCTAAAAGTATTTTAGTATTAACAGGGGCAGGTGTAGGAAGTCTAAATGAATTTAGAGAGACATGGAAAGATTATGAAGCGGATTATATAGCAGATAATGTATTAGAGGCTGTAAAAAGTATAGAATAGGATGAAATAGAAGTAAATGTTCTTATAGTTCAACAGTAGCCGTGTAGACAGTACAGTTTGAAGATGAAAAGTGTCTTAGCATGGAAAAGATGGTACACCACCTATAGAGTATTTGGAGTTAGAAGAGAACAGGGATTTAGGAGAAGATAAGAACTTAGAACAATAGGGAATATTGGATTCGCCGAGGAATAGCAGTAGAGGAAAGTAAAAGACTTATGAGTTTCTGGATAACAGGAACTTATAAGTCTTTTTTATAGAAAGTATAATTTAAGCGTTATAGCTTTTTAAAAATGAATAAAAAAGTTCTACTACAGTAGATAAATAGCTATTTGGATTTCTTAAGATGCAGATGCTTGATTCTAAAGTACTTTCCTTAATGACTTTTTGGGTGATGGAAGTATCTGAAAGAAGAGAAAGGGCGGATTCAGGAATAATGCCTATACCAAGGCCGGCATTCACCATACTGGCCGTAGTTCTAGCATCATCATTCATACAAAAAACATTAGGGGTTAGAGCCTTTTCATGGCAAATGTTTTTAACGATCTGTTCCCAGCGACGATAGAGAATAAGAGGTTTGTTGCAAATATCTTCTAAAGTAACAGTAGCAGTATGGATATCCTTAAAATAGTCATGGGCTCCTACTGCAAATACTTTTTCTTTTCCTAGAATGGTACACTCTAGATCTTCAGCAGAAAAAGGTGTACGGACAATAGCAAGCTCTATAAGATTATTTCTAAGGCGCTCTAGCTGTTCATAGGTATTGCCTTCAAAGAGATTAAAACTGATTTCAGGATAAAGCTTATGAAAGGCACTAAGCCATTCACTGATTAAAGTACTGCTTATAGAAGAAATAATGCCTACACGTAAAGTTCCCATTTTACCTTGTGTATAATCTTCTAATTCTTTTTGAACGCCATCTATAAGTTCTAAAATAGAGATGGCACGTGCATAAAAAATATGACCCGCTTGAGTGAGTTCTATTTTCCGCGAGCCTCGCTCAAAAAGAATAACACCGAGTTCTGTTTCTAATTCTTTAATTTTGGTACTTAAAGGAGGTTGAGAAATATGAAGCTTGAGAGCAGCTTTAGAAATGTTCCCTTCTTGAACGGTGGTGACAAAGTAAGTGAGTTGTTTAAAATCCATAGTATCCTCCTATATGAAAATCATATAGAAAGTATATCATATTTGTAATTTTTGTATAGAAGAGACCGTGTTATTATAGAATGAAGCGTTATTAATTTACGAGAGAAAGGAATGAAAAAGTGAAGAGGTTATGGATATACTTACAGGATTATAAAAAAGAATGTGTTTTAGCACCTTTATTTAAAATGTTAGAAGCATCCTTTGAATTATTTGTGCCCCTTGTTGTGGCAGCTATTATTGATACTGGTATTGCAAATGGAGATACAGGTTATATTTTAAAAATGTGTATGATTTTGATTTTGCTTGCCCTTATTGGACTTATTTGTTCCGTAACGGCACAGTATTTCTCAGCAAAGGCAGCTATTGGCTTTGGAACAGGGCTTCGTCGTGCTTTATTTAAACATTTAATGGGACTTTCTTTTACAGAGATAGACATGGTAGGGACATCGACTATGATGACGCGTATGACAAGTGATGTAAATCAAGCACAAAATGGTGTGAATATGGTGTTACGCCTATTTTTAAGATCGCCTTTTGTTGTGTTTGGCTCCATGGTTATGGCTTTTACCATTGATGTTAAAGCAGCATTCATTTTTGTTATAGCGATTATTCTATTATCTATTGTTGTGTTTGGCATTATGCTTATGAATATTCCTATGCTGAAATCTGTACAGCAAAAGTTAGATGGTGTATTGGGCATTACACGAGAAAATTTAGCAGGTGTACGTGTCATACGTGCTTTTTGTAAGGAAGAAGAGGAGATTGAAGCATTTAAAGTGAAAAACGAGGCCTTAACAACAGCTCAGAAAAAAGCAGGTAAGGTTTCTGCGTTAATGAATCCTCTTACATATGTCATTATTAATATTGCAATTGTCACTCTTATATGGGTAGGTGCTATTCAGGTGGATAACGGCATCTTAACACAAGGGCAAGTGGTGGCACTTTATAATTACATGTCTCAAATTTTAGTTGAGCTTATTAAATTAGCGAGCTTAATGATTACGATTAACAAATCCGTAGCTTGCAGTAATCGTATTGTAAGTGTATTTGAGATTAAGCCGAGTATGGAAGAAGGTGTAGAGCAGAGTGCTGAAGGGGCTTCTAGGAAGTCAGAGGTTCCAGTTGTAGCTTTCAAAAATGTATCCTTAACGTATAAAGGAGCAGGGGAAGAGTCTTTAACAGGAATTGATTTTACAGTTTGGCAAGGTCAAACTGTAGGGATTATAGGTGGAACAGGTTCAGGGAAAACTTCGCTTGTTCATATGATCCCTAGATTTTATGATGCCACAGCAGGTGAAGTCTTGATAGATGGCATCAATGTGAAAGCGTATCAGATAAAAGCACTTAGAGATAAGATAGGCATTGTTATGCAAAAGGCCGTCTTATTTAAAGGGGATATTGGCTCTAATCTGAGATGGGGCAAAAAAGATGCAACAGAAGAGGAAATATTAGAAGCGGTTCGTATTGCACAAGGTGAGGATGTAGTCAATCAAAAAGGTGGATTGAAAGGAAGTATTCACCAAGGTGGCAAGAACTTATCAGGAGGGCAAAGACAACGTATGAGTATTGCTAGAGCTCTAGTGAAAAAGCCAGCAATTCTTATTTTAGATGATAGTACATCAGCTCTAGATTTTGCTACAGATGCTAAGCTCCGAGGTGCTATTAAAACATTGGATTATAAGCCAACAGTCTTTATAGTTTCTCAAAGAGCATCTTCTATTCAATATGCCGACCTCATTATTGTTTTAGATGATGGTAAGATGGTAGGTAAAGGTACTCATGAAGAGCTTCTTGAAAATTGTCAGGTTTACAGTGAAATTTACCATTCACAGTTTAGAAAGGAGGAGAACTAATGAGCCAAAATAAAAAAGGTCAAAAAGAAATTTTAAGTAAAGTGATGCGCTATATTAAAAGATATACAGGGCTTATACTCCTTTCTATAGTCTTAGCCTCTTTAATTGTCATCTTAACTTTATATGTACCTATCTTAATAGGAGAAGCGATTGATGGCATTGTATATGGGCAGGTAAACTTTACATTTATTTTACGTTATTTAGTCATCATCAGTGTTATGGTAGGTATTACTGCATTGGCTCAATGGATGATGAATAAGATTAATAACAAAGTTACTTATAACGTTGTACGTGATATGAGAGAAGCAGCTTTTAAGAAGATAGAGATTTTACCTCTTAAATATTTAGATAGACGTTCACAAGGAGAAATTGTAAGCCGTGTGATTACAGATGTGGATCAGTTTGCAGATGGTTTGCTCATGGGATTTACTCAGTTCTTTACAGGGATTATGACGATCATAGGAACACTCTTTTTTATGCTGACTATTCATGTAGGTATTACTTTTGTAGTCGTATTAGTCACACCGCTTTCTTTGTTTGTCGCAAGCTTTATTGCTAAGAAAACTTACACCATGTTTAAATTACAATCAGAAGCAAGGGGTGAGCAGACAGCTTTTATTGATGAAATGATAGGGAGTCAAAAAGTAGTGAAAGCTTATGGACATGAAGAAGAAGCTCTTGAGCAGTTTGATGAAATCAATACAAGGCTTGCGTACTATTCACTACGTGCTACATTCTTCTCTTCCCTTACGAATCCATGTACACGCTTTGTAAATAGTATTGTCTATGCAGGTGTAGCCATTACAGGTGCACTAGCTGTATTAACGGGCAGAATAACGGTAGGGGCTTTGTCATGCTTTCTAAGTTATGCCAATCAGTACACGAAACCCTTTAATGAAATATCAGGCGTCGTGACAGAATTGCAAAATGCTATTGCCTGTGCAGGAAGAGTTTTTGAACTGATTGAAGAAGAGCCGCAGGTGCCAGAGCCTGTAGATGCTGTGCATTTACAAGATGTAGAAGGACAGGTTGTTTGCAGACAAGTTGCTTTTTCTTATGTACCCGATAAAAAGCTTATTGAAAACTTTAATATTGCGATTAAACCAGGGCAAAGAGTAGCTATTGTAGGACCTACAGGATGTGGTAAAACCACTCTGATTAATTTACTTATGCGGTTTTATGACGTAAATGAAGGCAGTATTTGTGTAGAAAACATAGATATAAGAGAGGTAACACGTAAAAGTTTACGCTCTAACTATGGTATGGTTCTTCAAGAAACATGGCTTAAAAAAGGAACGATTAGAGAAAATATTGTAATGGGCAAGCCAGATGCTACAGAGGATGAGATCATTGCAGCAGCTAAAGCATCTCATGCACATTCGTTTATTAAGCGTTTACCAAAAGGATATGATACTGTTATTGGTGAAGATGGAGGTATGCTTTCACAAGGGCAGAAGCAACTTTTATGTATTACAAGAGTGATGCTCTGTAAGCCGCCTATGCTGATTCTTGATGAAGCCACCTCTTCTATTGATACACGAACAGAAATGCAAATTCAAAGTGCCTTTAATAAACTCATGGAGGGGAGAACGACCTTTATTGTAGCCCATCGTCTTTCGACCATTCAAAATGCAGATATAATTTTAGTTATGAAAGAGGGCAAGGTCATAGAGCAGGGGAATCATGAAGAGCTTTTAGCTCGAAAAGGATTTTATGCAGAACTTTATAATAGTCAGTTTGCAGTATAGGGTGTTTCTGGAGAGATAACAGTTTTGTGTTTATTCTATTACAAATAGATTACCCTACTTCAAAGGAGAGAAAAAAATTCATATAATGGAATCAGAAAAATATGGAACGATAAGACGATTTTAAACGTCTTATTAGTAAACCAATTTAGAGGAGGAAGACATATGAATAAGAAATTGAAAAGAAATGTATTAAGTGCATTGCTTATTGCAACTGTTGTATCTGCTCCACTTATGGCTAGTCCTATTATGCAAAAGATTACGGCTTATATTTATCCTAATATTGAATATCGTTTAGATGGTGTAGAAATATTGGAGGATACACAAACTATTTATTATAATGGTAAAAACTATGTATCTGTTAATGACATTGTCAGGGCTTTAGGCAAGGATGTCACTTTTGAAAATGGCAAAGTAACCATTACAACACCACAGTATAAGGAAAGTGTTGTAATTAATGAAGCGATTATTAAAGAAGTAGATGTTAAACAGAATCAAGTAACTATTTTACCAGTAGATAAAGCTGATAAATTAGAAAACTATAAGATTTTAAATGTAGGGCCAGAAACAAAATTAAGCTATGAAAAAAATAAACCAGTTGTAAAAATAAGTGATTTAGAAGAAGGTATGAAAGTTAAAGTCATTCAAGCATCATTTGAGACAGCATCTATACCTGCACAGACAACAGCTTATGAAATTACTATTTTACAAGATGGAGTAGAACAAGAACCAGTAGCTCAAAATATAACGATTAAAAAAGCAACGATTAAAGATGTAGAAGAAGATGATAAGACGATCACTATTCTACCAGCAGGGAAAGAGAATAAACCTGAAAATTACATTGTTTTAAATATTGGCCAAGATACTAAATTAGCTCATGAAACAATTAAAAAAGTAGTGACTTTAGAAAGTTTAGAAGAAGGTATGACTGTAAAAGTAGTACATTCACCAGCTGTCACTAAATCTTTACCACCACAAACATCAGCTATAGAAGTTATTGTTTTAAAAGAAAATGGTGATTTAACAACTGATGATAAAGACGATGACTTTGATCACGATGCAGTGTTCGAAACAGAAATCGAAGATGCAAAGATTATAGAAATGAATCATGGTAAAAAATATATGGTCGTTAAAAATGATAAAGGAACTTACACTGTAAAGTTTACTCATAAAACGAAAGTAGAATTTGATGATGCCGATCATAAGAAACCAAATGTAAATAGCTTAAAAGTAGGCCAAAGAGTAGATATTGAATTAGAAAATGGTGTTGCAGTAGAAATTGAAGTACAATAAGAAAAAGGTCATTCCCTCGCGTTATAGTGAGAGAATGACCCTTTTAATTTTTGTTAATTCAAATGATTAACATCCTTTAAAATCTTCTCCAGTTTTTCAGTAGAGGTAATGCGTTCATTACATTTAGCACTATCTAGGCACATGTGAAAACCTATAGATCGGTATTCATCGTGAGCTGTTTTGCAAATAGGGGAGACAAAAGCTACTTCATCCTCTTTACCTACATGATTGCAAAAGGTACAAATATGAGTATTGTTAGAGTCTTGATTGGGGATTCTACAAGCCATGCCTATAAGTTTGTCTTCTAGAGGATAGGTGATAAAAAGCTTACGAATGGATTCGTCCAACCAACCTAAATAGACAAGTTTTGGATTTTCTTCATTTATGAGAGGAAGTTTGAGCTTCTTTTCTTTTCTAAAAACTTTTTTGATTTGACTAGATGTAGGAACTACTATGCCATAGACATATTCTTCTAAGTCTGCTAAGTATTGATCAATAGAGAGTGAACCAGTAATTTTTAATATATCAAGTAAGGCTGTTTGTTCTTCTGATAAATTGTCAAAAAGGTTCAGTATAGTATCTTGTAAGGAAGCTTTATGTGTAGCAATAATTTGATTATCGGTGCAGTTCCTAAAAGTATTATTTAAATCCCGTAGACACTTTTTGATATGATTATATTTATGTTTAGGAATAAACGTTTTGTTCATAGCAGGACCTCTTTTCTTTAAAGCATATTTCAAGTATTCGACAATCCTATAAAGTTTATGAATAAAAAAGATGATTAGTGCTCCTTCAAGTTGAAAGTAACACTAATCATCTTTTTTGCTATAGGATACTTTCATTAATCGATATAATAAAAGCATAGCACAATTTCAAATTATAATTCAATCTCATAAACGGTGCTGTTGGAATTATGAGATGAGACGTTTTTGCTCACCTATAATTCTTCTAATACTTTTTTCAGAGAGATAATAAGTCTGAGTAAGCTCGTAAACAGTAGTGCCATTTATATATTTTTCATAAATTTCATTATTTCTTATTTTAAGGTATCTTTTAATACCACTTTTTTCACCCCAGGCTTTATGGTTAGCCTCTTTCCTAGGGATATAAAGATATTTTCCATCTGCATATTCTTGTAGTTTTTTTAGTAGTTCTTCGGGTAACACATCTTGTGCATTGATATATTTCATTTTTTGCTCCTTTACTTTAAGTCTTAGGGTTAAAGCAAAGCATACAAAAAGGCTATGTGTTACAGAACCAAAATCTCTATATGTTCCAGCTAATTTAGCGATTTAGGCTCCAGACAAAGCATAGCTGACTTTGTTGTAGTCTTTGCAAGGAGCAAGTCGCTTTAGAGCTGAATGTACAATAGACTTTCATCAAAACACCTCCAATACGATAGGTGTATTATAGCACAAGAAATGCCTGCAAATAAGACTTTGCAGGCATTTTTAGTTTAGACTAATTCAGCAATTTTAGCATTAACCTTTTCACGAAGCTTTAAGAGGTAAGTTTCAGTGCGAGGGTATACGCTAAAGGTAATAGGTTCATCTGTATTTTCTTCAATAAGTGCAAGAACTTCTTCTCTTGAAGTAAGGCTTTCAAGAAGTTCAAAGGCACGTATGTCATGGAAGGCTTCAGCAAGCACTTTAAGACGGATAGACTCAAGAGCACCTTCCTCACCTGGATAAACTAAAAATGCATCGCCAGAAGGGAAAGTCATATCTGCATCTGTTACAAGGAATGGATTAATAGCTCTTTTTGAAAGATGGCTGTTGTAGAAGTTATACCCCCAGTGAAGGAAGCCGGGAATATGGTATTTATAAAGTTGTACACCTAAAATACGGTTACGGAAGCTAGGGAGTGCCATAAAGCGGTTGCTAACCTGAACACTTTGAGCACAGCAGTAGTAAGCCCATAAATTAGGTACTTTAGCTTCGATAAAAGGTGTAATATGGTCGTTAGCACATACTGGATAGTCAATAATACCTTTTTCATAGAATTCTAGATTTGAAAGTGCATCCATAAGTGGATAGCCTTCTAAATGTCCTTGTACAAGATCATGTGCTTCTTTATAATTATCAATTTGGTCAAGGCTTGGCTCATCAGAAATATGGAAGTAGCATTTACCTTGAAGGCCTTGACTATCTAAAAAGTTTTTAAGTGCTGGAAGAAAAGCATCTAAGAAAGCTTTATAGCTTTCATCTTTGGCAGCTACATGCCAGCCAAAGCGTTTTTGAAGTTCACCATTTACGCGTACCATAATCTTTGGTGTAGCATTTGCACCCCATTGTGTAAAGAGGTGAGAAATCTCAAAGTATTCCATGCCAGCTTCAGTAGCAAGCTTAATCCATTTTGCAAGTTTATCAAAGTTAAAGTGATAATGCCCTAAATCATCTAGTTCTATATCTACAAGCTGTACAGTAAGACGTTCACCGCCTACTTCTGTATCAAGTGGTGGTGTGAAAAGCGGTGTTAGGATCATATTAACGCTGTGTTTAGCAGCAGTTTGCATAAAGTTTGCTACTAAATCCCAGTAGCGTTCTGAGAATACTGGAACGTTATAAAACTGTGCAATACCATCTGTATGGAACCATTCAGTGTGAATCGTCTTTTGTTTTGGAAGATATGTATTTAAAACGCTTAAAGTAAAGGTATGTTCAGCTGCTATATTACCATTTCCATCTTTAAGAGAGATGGTAACAGGGTAGTCACCAGCAGTTAAGTCAGCTGGTGGTGTAAGGCAGAACCAAAGGCTACGCCACTGAGTTGGCATTACTTTAACAGCAGGTACTTTAAGTGGCATAAGTAAATCTGGAAGAAGTCCAGGTGTACGCATTAAGTAGTCTGCATCAGCTCCAGCATAGCAAGGGAAGTTAGAAGGTACAAGTTCTACAGAAGAAATGCTGATGTAGTCTTTAAGTTTAGAGTCGATTTCAATATGTATGTACTGGTGAAGCCAGTTTGGATTTTCACTGCTGTAGGCAACCTGAAAGTTAAAGCTTTCATTTAAACAGCACATAGGGTTTTCATAGAAAGCACTTGTAGGTTTTTCGTTTGGTAATACTTTTGCAAGTGAAGAAAGTAATACAGTTTGAAGCGTTGATGACATTTTAAATCCTCCTAGAATATAATAAAATATAATTTATAATAACATAAAATTGTGTAAAATTAAAAGCAGATTACCTAAAATATTAATAGGCAATCTGCTTTTTTGTTAAGCTGCCGGATGAATCGGCATATATAAAAACTCGGTTTGGGTTTTTCTTAGCCCATTGGCTAAATAGAATCGTATTAATCTCGATCTCATCTCCAATATCTTTTTAGGATTTTCTGATTTGACGCATTCTACTTTTCCATTACTTTTTTCAAGAGGATACGGAAATAGATATAAATCATTGACCTCCGGATGATGGATTTTAAGCCAGTTAGGAAGCTGCTGAAGTATATCACCTCCTAACCCTAAGCCTCTATATTCTTTTTCTAAGAAGAAGTCTGTAATATAAAAGACTACATGTGTATCAAGAACATTACTTAGGCTTTTGTAGAAGAGCAAAAGCTCATCTTCAATTTCTTTGTCTTGACATTTAAGCTTGTCGTCTCTAAAGCCACCGGCCTTAAGAGAGCCCACATCCATAACAACAGCGTTCAGATAACCGACAGTACGCGACTTATAAGTGATGCTGATGTAAAGTTCTTGTTTTTCAAGACTTTTGGCGTCAATCCTTTCACTTAAGATAATAAACTTGTCGGTACTATCAGTATCACTATCTGAATCATCTGATTCCATAAATATCCCTCCGTTTTTGAATTTAAAGCTACCTTAATAGCATAGCTTTATTATATCATTTTATGTGTAGAAAATATAAAAATATACTAGTAATTAATATTAAATTATTATGAATGCATTTTACTTAGAGAATAAGAAAATATATAGAATATATTTCATAATTTGTTAAAATGATTATATAAAATTATTTACAAATATTTTTATTAAATCCCTTGTATTTCTTTGCAAAAAGGAGTAAAACAAAGATGTAAGAACAAATAAAATCTAAATATTTTAGGAGGCGATGATATGTTTGGTTTAACACCTTTCAGAAAGGATCACACTATGTTACCAAGCAATCATGATTTTAATGATTTGGATACGTTCTTTAATGACTTCTTTAATGATGGTTTTATGCCAGTATTTTATGGCACATCCGGCGGTCAGGTGAAAGTAGATATTAAGGAAACAGATGTAGATTACAAGATTGAAGCAGAACTTCCTGGTATTCCAAAAGAAGACGTACAACTTGGTATTGAAAATAACAGATTGACCATTCATGTAGCACACAGTGAAGAGCAGAATGAAGAAAAGGATAATTACATTAGACGTGAGCGTAGAAGTTGCACCATGTCTCGTAGTTTTAACTTAGAAAATGTAAATACTCAAGCTATTACAGCAAAATTTGAAAATGGTATTTTACACATTACACTTCCTAAACAAGAACCAGGAAGAGTGCAAAAGCAAATAATTAATATTGAATGATAGATAAGTAAGGGGGTTGCTAGATGCAGCTCCCCTTTTTTATAGGATAAGTACTCCTTACTTCTTTAAGGAAGAGGATAAGGTAAGCGTACTTCTCAACGCGTAAGGGAACATAGGGGTTGGTAGAATCAAAAATGTGGCGCTAGCCACCTTCTTGTATTTTAGTTATTTAGAAGAGGATATAGATGTGGTATACTGACTCTAAATTAAATAAGAAGGGGATGAATGTGTGCGTGTAAATATGAATAGAAACAAAATATTTACCTATTTGGCCATTACTTTAACTTCCATAAGTTTTTATTTTGCAATGCAGAATTTTGATATGATAGTAGACTACATAGGAAAGGTTTTAGGGATTTTAAAGCCTTTTTTAGTAGGGATTGCAATAGCTTATTTATTATGGAGACCTTTAAAGTTTATTGAAAGTCTACTAGAGAAATTTATTTTTAGAGGAAAGGTATCTAAGGGAAATAGGCGTATAGTGGGGGTTATTGTACTGTATCTTATTGCAGCAGTAGTTATTGTATCCCTTTTCTCATTTGTGCTGCCTCAAATTATTGAAAATCTTACTATTTTAACAAATAACTTACCAGGTTATTTTGAAAGTATTAAGCAGTCTCTTGATACACTTCTTCGAAGTAGTGGTATGGATGGAGACATTTATCAATTTGTATCAGATCTTATTGGTGATTTATCTCAGATGATGATGCAAATAACGGCTAAAGTCCTTCCGATGCTTATTGACTTATCTGTAGGCGTAACCTCTACGATACTTAATACATTTTTAGCTATTGTGGTTTCGATTTATTGCTTAGTAGACAAGGAAACTTTCTTTGCTAAAAATAGAAAATGTATGCATGCCTTACTGCCTCAACGATTGATTGGACAAATCACTAGGATAGTAACCATCTTTGATGATACTTTTGGCAGATATTTTGTAGGGCAATTAACAGATGCTGTGATTGTGGGAAGTATTTGCTTTATGATGATGTTGACTTTTAAATTCCCATTCGCCCTTTTAATTAGTGTTATTGTCATGTGTACCAATGTGATTCCTTATGTAGGACCATTTATTGGGGCTGTACCAGGGACTTTTATTATTTTGATGACAGGTGGGTTTGGGCCGGCTTGTGGTTTTGTCCTTATGATTTTTGTTCTCCAACAGATTGATGGCAATATTCTTGTACCAAAGATTATTGGAGATTCTATTGGTATATCAGGATTTTGGGTACTCTTTGCTGTTATGGTAGGAGGCGGACTATTTGGTTTTATAGGTGTCCTCTTAGGGGTACCAAGTTTATCTGTTATCTTTAAACTAATCAAAGCTTACTCAGAGAAAAAATTAAGGCAAAAAGAGCTTCCGGTAGATACCAAGGCATATGAATAAAAAAGTGTTGAAATAAGTTGAAAAATTTTATAATCTAACACTATATTCTATTATTAATTCTAGGAGGAAGACATATGGCTGTGCCAATGCCCATTAAAAGAATTGCAGATTTTGAGAATTTAGGTTTTGGAATGTTTGTACACTGGGGGCTTTACTCTCAAGTAGGAAAAGGTGAATGGTATCAAGCTTTGCATAGCGTACCAAAAGCGCAGTATGAGGAACTTGTAAAGACTTTTCAAGTTGCACCTCATTATGCGGAAAATATGGTCAAAGTGGCAAAAGAAGCAGGAATGAAATATATTGTTCTTACGACAAGACATCATGATGGTTTTTCTTTATTTGATACAAAAGGACTAAGTACATATGATGCACCACATGCAATAGGAAGAGATCTTATAAGAGAATACGTAGAGGCATGCAACAAGTATGAGATCATTCCATTTTTCTACCACACAACACTTGATTGGCATGAGGCAAGTTTTAATGAAGATTTTAAAACTTATCTGAAATACCTTAGAGATTCAGTTGAAATTCTATGTAGTGAATACGGTAAAATCGGAGGCTTATGGTTTGATGGTAACTGGAGCAAGCCACACGAAGACTGGGAAGAAGATGCTTTATATGCAGTAATTAGAAAGCATCAGCCAGATGCGATTATTGTTAATAATACAGGACTATCTCATAGAGGGGAAAAAGGTAATATTGAAATTGATAGTGTAACCTTTGAGCAAGGTAGACCCTCAAGAATGAATCAAGATGGTGCTACAAAATATGTAGCAAGTGAAATGTGTCAGACACTGAATGACCACTGGGGTATAGGGAATAACGACTTTAATTATAAATCTTTACCAGAAATTATTGAGACACTCTGCTATAGCAGAAGAATGGGAGCTAACTATCTACTCAATGTAGGGTTAGAAGCAGATGGAACTGTACCAGGTATACAAGCTGCTATGCTCAAAGAAGTTGGGAAGTGGATTAAGCTAGAGGGAGAGGCTATCTACACAGGGAGACCTTGCGATGATCTATCAGGAGAAGGTTCTGACTTTATGCTTCGCATGGATGACCATACCCTTTATGCCTTCATCCATCACCTTAAAGTAACAGGTGATAGCAACGTAGTAGTAGGCGGTAGCGGAAGTGGCATGAAGAATTTCATTGGCCTAGATAGGGCAATTGAATCTATTGAATGGGTGGATAATAAAGAACCTCTAAGAGTGATTCAAGATACTGACACTAAACTTATGAGCTTTTATGCAACAGGTTTCCCTTATGGTACAAACACTGTAGTACGTGTAGCTAAAATAAAATTGAAATAGAAATTCTTAAAGTAAACATACATTTTCATATAACCTGAATACTTATGAAGTAAGACAATAAGTAAAGTGAGGGATAGATATGAGATGTACGTTAAAGGAATTTATAGCAGAGTATATGGAAACGCGATTGAGAGCTTACAAGATGCTTGGTCATGTAGGGTGCGATAAGCAAGTGAAAGCAAAAGATGCCCAGAAAGTTTGGAGTATGTATATGGGCATTATGGCTCAAGGTGATGATTGGCATAATGTATAGAAAAATAAGGCTACCTATTCGAGAAAGAGTAGGTAGCCTTATTTAATTTTTTATAGAATTATATTTCCTGTTTTTTGTTTAGATCTTTTCAGTTTCAGGAAGTATGTCTTCTGAAGATTCTTCTTGTGAAGATGTCTCCTCTTTAGTAAGTTCTGTATCTGAATCATCATCCTCTTTTTTATAGTAGATAAGGCTAATGACTTTTCCACTTACAGTTACAGCAATAAGTGACCAGAAAATCTGTTCAAAGCGTAAGTATGTAAGGGAAAGTCCGAGAACAGTAAAGTCTGTAATCATATAAACCCAGTTGACTTTAAGTGGTGTAAATTTAGAAACAAGAAGCGCAATCACATCATCACCACCTGAAGCACCGCCACCCCTTACAACAAGACCTACACCAACACCTACAAATAAACCAGCAAATAAACTTGCAAGGAGCATATGTTCCCCTAGACTAGGAACAAGAGGTCCTATAGCTTCCCAAATACTATAAGTAATAGAGAAGGTTATAGTAGAGAGAACAGAATAAATCATAAAGCTTTTACCAAAAAATCTGCTACCTAAGAAGAATAAAGAAAAGTCTAATACGACACTTGTAATAGAAGGAGATATATCAAACAGGTTTTTAAAAAGGAGTAGAAGACCTAAAATACCGCCTTCTGTAACACTGTTCTGATAGTTGAAGTTAAAGGTACCAAAAGAAAGTATGGTAGCCCCCAACAAAACAAGACTGATTTGCTTGATGGGCAATTTTTTTAGATAAGTATACATAAACGTCACCTCCTTTAAAAAAAGTATAAACTATGGCATAATACTAGAGTCAATGCACATTGTAAAAAAATAATAAGAAAAGAAGTGTAACATGAAAGCATACTATAAAATTGGGGAGATTTCTAAAATCTATGGTATTGGGAAAGATTCGCTTATGTACTATGAAGATTTAGGTATTCTAAATCCAGTAAGGGGAGAAAATGGGTATAGATTTTATAGCATAAGTGATATTTGGAGGCTCAACCTTATTAAAGAATTACGAAGTTTAGATTTCTCTATGAAGAAAATAAAAGATTATTTAGATGATAGGGACTTAGTCTCTACTCAAGCTATTCTAAATGAGGAAGCGACTTTAATAGATCAAAAAATAGCAGAACTTTTAGCACACAAACAAAATATTAATAGTAGATTAAAAGAAATAGAAGAAGTTGTAAAAGAGACTCAGTTTGATACGATTGAGGTTAAATGGATTAAAGAACGTAAGGCACTTCTTTTAAATGCTAATATTACAAGAGATGAACAGGTAGATTTTCTTATTCAGAAACTCCATAAAGAATATGAGGCTTCTTTTTATATTTTAGGTAATCATAATATAGGAGCTATTTTTGATTTTGAAGAAGTGAAGAGAGGGCGTTATAATGTGTTTCAATCAGTATTCTGTCTCTTACCTGATGAAGCGTGTCAATTTAACTTTGTCTTACCTGAAGGACACTATGTATCTTATCATTATACAGGACAGTATAAAAAAAATAAGATTTATCTAGAGAAGATGTTTACTTATATTAAAGAGCAAGGTTATCAGATTATAGGGAATCCAATAGAAATTTATAAATTAGATATCCATGAGACAGGCAAAGAAGAAGAATTTGTAACAGAGATACAAATTCCTGTACAATTAAAACAATAAATAGATAAGAAAAAACCAGTAATCTTTAATAAGTTTACTGGTTTTTGTTACAGCTGCTAGCGGGAATCGAACCCGCGACCTCTACACTACCAATGTAGGAGTGAAAATTAGGGATAAGAAGGTTACAATGCTTGAAAAATAAGGGGATTTTAAATAGGAGAGTGACTTGCTTAGGTGTGCAACATGGCAACACTATGCAATAAGTTTATATTATGATATAATAATTATAACATAAAGTATTGCATAAGGGGTAATTAGATGAATGCTGTTATAATACGAGGTCAAAAATTTTTTTGGACAACAAATCCAACAGAAGGGCTTTGGGATATCGAAGTTGGCTATGTGACTAGTGAAGATATATATATTGTAAAATTGACAAGTAACCTAAGAGGAAAAAAATATAAATATTATAAATTAAATGAACTTTATTCGAAAGAAGCTGAAATTATCCATAAGCTTAGAGAATTTGGATTTATCGATAAAGGTATGTATGCTAAAATTATCGATTATATCGAATACCTAAGAGTTTGTGATACTGAAGTTGTTGAACTTGAGGGGTCACTTAGCAAGTATCTGCTCAATGAAGATATTGAGGCTGAAGCAAATAGAGCATACGAAGTTGTTAAGGAATATGTGCAAGATAACGCTGAGTTTTTTCCGACACGTTCTAGTAACAAGTATGAAAATGGTGAAAGTCAAGGGGTCATCTTTGATGATGAAGCTAATATAAAAAAATATGGGGCGCAAACTATAGTTATCCACAAAGCTCCACTAGTAGCTCTATTAAAAGAAGAGTTTGATTTGATGAGCAAGTCGAAACATAACGCAATCTTTGAAGAATGGATAAGACAAGATATCCTATTTAGGAACAAGACTGTTAAAGAGAATCGTTATCAATGCAAAGACCTTGTTTTAAAGGATGGCATGACTGGTAAGTCACGTAAAGATGGTTATGTTTTAAAATGGAAGAGTTCAGATGAAATCCTCTAAAATCTCCATAATCTCCCGAATGGGTGGCAAATATCAGCTCATCGATAATATTGTTCCCCTCATTACACAATGTGCTGTAGACTATAGCATAACAACATACGCAGAGCTTTGTGGTGGGGGTGCAAGGGTTCTTCTAAATCTTCCAAACAATCTCTTTGAACATCGCATCTACAATGAGATTGATATTGGAATTTGTAATATTTTTCAAGTTCTTCAAAATAAGCTCTATACGGCAGAAATGATGAGTGTGCTCGAAAAATATAGATATAGTCGTGAAGTGTTTGAAATGGCTCGTAATGAACTAAAAATAGATAAAGTACAGAAACATTTAAATCTGATTGAGCGAGCGACCTACACCTATATAGCAGTTACTCAAAGTCGAGCATCCAATATGGTGACTTATAGTCCAAGTGGTGAATATGATATGGGGTACTACGATAAGCTATCAAAACTAAAAGAATATCATTATTTATTAGAAGGTATTGAGATACAAAATCAAAATTGCATGATATTATTAGAAAAGTATAAAAACAACAAAGATATTCTTATCTATCTTGACCCACCCTATAATCCATTAGCAATGAAGAATCCTAAGACCTATGCAGAGCATTCATGGACTGTGGAACAGCATAAAATATTAGTGGATAGGTTATTAGAAACAAAGGCAAAAGTTATTTTAAGTGGTTATGATAATCCAATTTATGGAGCATTAGAAGATGCAGGATGGCTCAAAATAAAATTAAAAGATGTTCATATAGCAAGCTCGGTGAGTGACCGAAAAGAGAGTGAATATATATGGATTAACTTTGAAGTAAGTCCATATATACTGCAGAAAATAAGTATAAATGATTAAGACCCGTAGACCCATAGCACCCATAACTTTTTTAGAAAGCGTATAAGTTATTTCAGAAATAGGTCATTCATATAAAATAAGCTGTTAACAGATAGATTGAGTAAGACAATGGGTTAAAGCATAAGAGAATAGCGTATAGGCTTAAGAAATAGCTTAAATCTTAAGGTTATTAGGTATTTAGGATAGGACTGTGATTTATTGGTTTAACATAAATACTACGAAATGCTAAAAATAACAGCATTTAAAATAAGAGTATATGTGCAAAACGCACAAATATATAAAAAATATAACCTGACATATCAGTTATTCGTTATGTTTTATTCTTTATAAAAATAGCAATGTAATTTAGAGAAAACAGACCAACAATTTAAAAAATGCATTTTTCACCCGTGATAAGGATGGCGTTTATGGGGGTAAGGGGGTTGGGGAAAAGGGTTGTTAGGTTTGCTGAGGTTGTAAAAGTGACTTAGTCATTTGTGGTGAGTGACATTCAAACGTGATATTCAACACAGCACAATGGATAGGTTACAACACAAGGCATTGTTCAACAGTTCCTATCTGTTCGAGTTGTTCAATAAGACAGAGCACTTCTCATTGGAGGAGTGCTTTTTATATTTCATCAACCTTCATTTCATTCTGACTTTCCTAGTAGTTCATTTCTTCTATTTTTTATGCAATTAAAAATCTAATGAAAGTATCACAATAGAACTTCACAATAACAGACTTTTCAAATCCATTATTTGCATAAATTCTTTTCAATCCCACTAATAAGCTAAAACTAGGTGAATGAACTCGTTTATGATTTCATTTGCGTCTTATTAAACTTGTTAGGTATATAACATTTAAAAAAATAATTAAGAATTTACAGCTCATGAACTGACAAAAGTTATAGTAGATATAGACAGTAGGTGACGGAATATTTCACGCAACTTCAAACAAAGTTGAACTAATTGCTACTGAGGTTCGCATAGATGAAAGCAATTCCTCAATCTGACCAATATAGACAAAGTGGTTGATGTAATTGGAATATACAGATAATATGAAAAAAATCAGACAATAACTTGCGATGTCTGATTTATCTACGTTATAATTGATGTAAGTTTTAAAAAAAAGATTAAATAAGGGAGACTTTAAGAATGTATTCAAATAAGAATAAAAGTAGTTCTGGTATTAGGTATTTAAGTAATTGGTTGTTTATGTTTTACTAGGGGGTAATATATATAAATATTTCTTCGAGTATTAACAATTGTGTTATATTCATGGTAATATCAAAGCATAACAAAAGATTAAGAATATACTAAATAAAAATAAAAGTTAAGTGAGGTCGATACAAATGAAATCTAAATCTGTAAGAAAAATGTTATGTGGCTTACTCGTTACTTCAAGTGTACTCAGTGTGGCAACTCCAGTATTCGCTCAACATCCTAGCGATAAAGACGGTGACGGAAAAATCGGTAAAGTAACGCTTTATAAAACTGAAAATGTACAATCAGATAACAGTGGTGACTACCTCTTAGAAATTAAACTTGAGGAAGGTTGGACACCATATGCAGATGTACAAATTACAGTAGGTAAAGGTTCTTTATGTACATCTTACGATAAAGGACATACTCAAACAGATGGAACTAATGAGTACATCTTAGAGGGTGTAGTAGGTGCTACACTGAGAGACGTAGACAATTTAGGTACAATATTCAGAGGAAAACTAACAAACCCTAAACAAGGTGGAATTATAGAAGTACCAATCAATCTTTGTAAAGAACATAATAGAGGCGAACTTGTAGGTCAAGCGTACCTTAACGTAGCTGTAAATGAGCATACAAAATTCTATGCTCAAGGTGGTCTAGACTTTACCGATGCTAAACCTATCAGCGAGAGGGGTAACGAACCAACACAACCTAACAAAGTGTACAAAGAAGACGTAAGATTTACAATAGGCAAATCAACCTATACTATTACAACTAAAGAAGGCAAACAAATCACAAAATCAATGCAAAACGGAGAAGCACCTTTCATGTCTAACGGTAGAACAATGATACCAGTTCGTTATGCAAGTGAAGCACTTGATGCTAGTGTAGAGTGGAATCCTGCAGTAAAAGAAGTCATTGTTAAAAAAGATGGGGTAACAGTAAGACTTCCATTAAATAGTCAATATGCAATCTACAGTGACGGCTCTAAAGCAGATATGGGTGCTAAGACTGTACAACGTAACGGTAGAACTTACGTACCAGTAGGAGCGTTAGGCAGAATGCTTGACGCTACAATGAGTTGGGATGACGCAACTCAAACCGTTATTTTTGCTAAATAAAATACATAGTAAAATTAAAAGTACACTTCGAGAGAAGTGTACTTTTTTTGCATTTAAATTTTTATAAGTGAGTAAAAGTAGTTTTTTCTAAAGGCATTTAGTTTTTTCTATGTTTGAACTGACTGGAGAAATTATCAAACAGATAAGTTCTTTCAGATAACTGACAGCAATCTATATTAGTAAAAGTAGAAGGTTAGAATAAAAGTTTTCATCAGATTATTATTTTTGAGGGGGTATTTATTTTTTAATTTTAAGGGGTGAAGCCTAGACATTTTAAAGTTTTCTACTTTATAAATATCAAAATTAGGATAACTTTAGTATGCTTATTCTAATTTTTAAGAGAGGGGTTAAAATTTTATGTTTCTTAGAAAATTATATGAGGCACACTTCACAATTAAAGAATGTCTGTCACTTTATACCGAGGGGTCACCTGAGTGGCAATTAGAACAGGATAAGATGAAGCTCTTAAAAATGATTATTCAATTTATCAAAACAGAGGGTGTGAAGCAAGCTCCTGCAAAGGCTAAATTAGATGCTATCATGACAACTCATTTTGACTATGCTCGTGTAGCGAGCATGTTTAACACTACGGTAAATAGTATTAAGGCATCTATAAGCTATCTATCCAAAAGTATCGAAAGTAAAGTAGGGGTCGACACACTTGACCTGCTTTTAGCAGGTGACCTTGAGTCTGCTCGATCTAACTTTCAGGCTTGTAGCAATATTTATAATCTTAATGACTTAATAATTGGCGACATTGCTAATAGAATTCCTTTGCGTGTTCCTAAAGAGATGGATTTAGGTTGCTGTATAGGTGAATTGGAATTTTTAAAGTCTGTAAGTCTTCCTTATATAAGGAAAGAGTTCACTAACCTATCTTTAGAAAAACTTATTTTAATCAGGTATATCCTAGAAACTAGCGACAGTAGGTATTCGAATGAGAAAAGGCTACTTCATGCATACATATTAGGTAACATGAGTAGAGAGAATTTCTTATTCTCTTTAGAATAGGGGTAGCAATTTAAAAAAATTTTTTCTACTAAACTGACATACAAAAAAATTAACACTTGAAAACAGACATTAAGTATAAAGGTGTAGCAGGTAAGTAAAATGCTATAAAAAAAATTAACAGTCCTTAAGGAGGAAATAAAAAATGAAAAAAATAATCGAAGGTAAAATCTACAACACAGAAACAGCTATTCTACTAGGTGAATACTCTAACGGTCTTTCACACAGCGATGCAAGATTTTTAGAAGAGGCAGTTTATGTAACAAAAAAAGGAGCGTACTTCCTTTATGGTGCTGGTGGAGTTATGACTAAATATATGGAGAGAGCTGGAAACACTAGTTGGGGAACTTCAACAATCACAGTTTTAACAGAAGAGGAAGCATATAAGTGGCTTGAGAAACATAATAAGTGGCAAGTGATAGAGGAGCGTTTCAGTTCTTATATCGAAGAAGCTTAAATAAGTAAGGGGTAGCATTCTTAGGGATGTTACCCTTTTTACGTCTGACAGGCTATCTATTTAGTAGATATGGACTGTAAAAATAGCATAATTTCACGCACATGCTCTATAAAGGTGTAAATAAAAAAGAAAGTGGGGTGATTAAACTATGGTAGCTTATAAATGGGGAACTTTTTGTGATACTGAGTTTGATAAGCTAATTTTAAAAGTTTCCAATGAGTTTGATGATGACGCTGAGGAGTTCTTTTCAGAGTGTTTATACAAAAACAGGAGTAATATGTTATATCTGCATATCACTTGGGGGAGACGTTCTAATTCTCCTGCTAAGAGATGGCTTATTAAAGAGTATGGCTCAATAACTGATGACACAATTATTCTTGTTGATAGAGAAATGTGTAAAGCATGGTTAAAACATCATAGTAGGTATGAAGATATTGAGCAGTGTATTTTTGGAGCTGATAGAGTGATAAGGTATGCTACTAATATCCTATTAGGGGCTGGAGAGTTTGAAGAATTTTAACACTTAAGTTTCCAACCTTTGATAAAAAGGTCTATTCTTTTTATTAAAGATTAAAAAATACTTCTTTTATAAAGCATTTCTAACATTTTTAGGGTGATATGTTGAAAAAGGCAGTTTTCACCTTAGTTAAAATTTAATGAGTTAAGGCTTTTAGTGGTTGTAGAAATTAGGGTGATAAACTTTCCTGTGTGTAGCATAAAAAGTTAGGTGGAGTAGCATTTTAAAAGGCATTTATTCCTTGTCAATGTGACTGGTCATTATATTAATTATAAAACTTTAATGAGGAGGTCTCAATAATGACGAGAATCTATAAATCTTTAATTCTTGCACAGTTAAATAATTATAGTAGCAGAGAGAAAATGTTAGCTTATTACATCTGTTATGTGAGGGTAGTGTTACCTTGGGAGGATACTGTTTATATCGCTACTCAGAATAAGGAACTTTTTGCTGAGTTTGTAAAAGGCTTAGGGGCAGTCGATGCTTCCTATTTAGAAGAGTTATTTAAAGATTATGATATCTGTGTAGCAGAAGGCGATGCTTGTGGTGAAATGGCACTTTGTATTAAATCTAATGCTAAGGGGTTTTTAGAATTAGCTGTAGCTACTATAGATATTTCTGATAGAGCTGTTCAGCTTGTTCCGGTTCATGTAGTGACTGAAAAACTTGCTACCTTACATGCGAGGTTAAAAAGGGGAGAGGTTCTTATCACCTATAAAACACCTTCAGGCATTCAAAGCTTACAAACCAGTTTAAACTGGTTTGATGTAGATGTTTGGGGTCAGGGAGTTGCTAAAAGTAAGTGGTTGGAAATTAGTCAATTATCGGATACATATGGTGATATTGGTGAGGTCATTCTTCCAGACCTTAATCAACCTTATCCAAATTATAAGCATATCAATGTGCTAGATATTCTAAAGGTTGAATTAATAGAGGAGTAGCTTATTTTAAGACAGTCATTAGGGCTGTCTTTTCTTATTTATATAGGGGTAGCATATTAAATATAAATAACGCATTGTAAAACGGACATTCAATTATATTATTTGTAGTAAAAAATCTTATTTAAGTTTAAAAGGAGGTTTTTTGATGTTTCCAATAAGTGAAAAAGTCAAACGAGCATACAGTTGGTTAAACAGGGGTTTAACAATTGAACAATGTCTAGACGTTCCTGCTCATTTCAACTTATATAAAATTGCTCATAAGCAAGGGGTTTTGATTGATTTTTTCAAACCATCAGGTTGTCATTGTTCTAGGCCATTAAGTCAAATATCAGGTTTAGCAAACACACCTATGGATATTCAGATAGCTCAGGTTCAACAGGAGCTATTAAAAGGTTTTGGTCTAAACTTGGGGGATGACTTTTATAATCTGCATCTTAATAATCTACTAGTAAATTACTTACTTTATAGCTCACTGTGCTATGTACAGACTGAGGGACAAAATGGACTTGATAGCTACTATGTTACTAAACAGGTAGCGATTATTGAGGGGTTAAAACCCTTTATTAATTCTAAGGACATCGCTAAATTAAATAAAGGCTATTTCAATGACCGCTATGGAACTGAATTGTCTGAATTAACAGAGTCCAAACATAAAGTGATAGTACTTCGACCTGATGCTGATGGGTATCATCTAGGTAAAGGCATTTTTTATAGTAATAGCAGAAATAATGCGATATATCCTGCATATGTCCTTAGGGGTTATAAAAAAGCGTTACTTGGGGTTTTGAAACGCAGAGTAATTCGTATTAGTTGTTTAGATAGTTTAGGTGGAGATATTAAGTTTGTGACAACACTCAATGGCGATGCATTGTGTAAATGGTTAGGAGTATCTGAGGTAAATAGGTGTCAACCTATATGGCGACAGGTTGAGGGGTCATATTGTGAGGCTAACCTTACACTTCCTAATCTCGATGTTAGGAATGAGTTTATAACGATTAATTTGCTACACATTAAAAATGTGCAAATTCTTCCTTAATAGAGGTAGCTCCAAAAATGCGCTACGCTAAATCCTAAACTGTAGGGGTATAACCTTATAAAGTAGGTGTTTAAATCCTTACAAAAGCGTATACGCTGTCTAAAATCCTATGTTCTCCCACTGGCTGTATTTAATTTCAGCCTGTGGGTTTTATAAGGCTTCCTGCTTACCAAAAGTGTGCTTTTGGGAGACTCCTTGTTAGCGATATAGAAAATGCTCTATTTGTAGTAGGGGTTCTTTCAAAAGCTCTCTCAAAAGGTATTACCTAAAACCTCTTTCAAAACCTTGTTAGTTATATGGAACCACTTCCTAAAAAGATTTTTACTATGCAACATCATATATAAAGAAAGAAGTGATTTATATGGCAATTAAAACGTTTGGTTATGCTCGTGTTAGTTCTACTGACCAAAATCTTGCTAGACAGCTCGATGCTCTTCAACAGTTCGGTGTTATTGAGTGTGATATCTTTCAGGAAAAAATTTCAGGGGTTAAAAAAGATAGACCTGCATTTGAAGCTCTAAAACAACAACTAAGAGAGGGCGATACTGTAGTTGTTGAGTCCTTGTCTAGGCTCTCACGTTCTGCTAAAGATTTATTAGCTTTAGTTGAGGAGTGGGATGCTAAAGGTATCAAATTTATATCCTTAAAAGAGAATATAGACTTTTCCACTCCCACAGGTAAGCTCATGTTGGGTATGCTATCTAGTATGGTTGAGTTTGAAAGAAATATTATGCGAGAACGTGCTGACGAAGGTCGAGCAGCCGCTCGTGCTCGAGGTATGACTGGTGGAAGACCTAAAGTGAATCAGGAAAATTTAAAGAGAGCACTTCGCATGTATGATAGTAAACTTCATTGTGTCAGAGAAATATGTGAGGTCTGTCAGATAAGTTCTTCCACCCTATATCGTGCAATTAATGCGAGGTCAGTTGAAGAAATACATAAATAGAAAAGTTATTAAAATTCGCCCCTAAGGTTAAAAGCAAGCATAGTAGATAGCTTGTACAGACTGTAAGGTGCTTTTTTAGTGCTTTTAAGCATCTTAATATTGGGGTAACTGATAAATTTTTTCTAACGAACGGACATGCGTGCAAAATACTGATATTAAAACAGACATTGCTTATTCCTTATGAAATAAAAAATAAGGAGGGCATTGTATATGTCTAGTTTAGTAAAAGTTTTAAGAGAAAAGTATGGTCGTGAGTTTATCTCAGTAGAAGAGTTAAGTGGTGAGTTAGGTGTTAGTGTAAGCGAGCTTATAATGGAAGCTAAAAGTAAAAAAATAAAAGTAGTAAAAATTGGAAGAAATATACAATTACCTTTAAAAGGTATTGAGTGTATGCTTAGCGATGAAGAGTTAAATGATAACGAATATCAAAATTTACTTGACCAAGTGGCAACATCTACGGTAACATCTGAACAAGAAATTTCAGATGAAAGAATAGAAGTAGTGGAGTGTGATGTTGATATGTCTAAAGGTTGTATTACATATGTACAGTCAACTAACAGGTGGCTATACCAAATAGATTTGGGTAAAACACCAGATGGTAGACGTATAAGAAAATCAAAGAGTTTTAAAAGTGAAAATGAGGCAAAAGAAGCATTGAATATAGAACTTGCTCATTTAAATGAAATTTCACAAGAAGTACAAGAGAGAGGTATCTACTGGAAAGGGAATCTTATAACAAGTCAAACTAAACTTAAAGACTTTTTTGAATACTTTCTTTCATTACGTACAGTGAAACCTCATACTATAGAGGGGTATTTTGAAACAGCGAGACAAATAGCAAGAGACTTAGGTGAAGTACCACTTCAAAATCTAACAGCGAGTGTCCTTACAGAGTTTTTTAATAACTTCAAAAAACAATATGCACAAGCAACTATTAATAAAACATTCGGCATCTTTAAAAGAGTTTTAGAATTTGCAAAGGAATGCGAGCTTATAGAAAAAAATCCAATGTCCAATATGAAATTACCTAAGACAACTAAAGAAGGGGAGGTTAATAAACAAGTATATAAAGCTTTCAAAGATGATGAATTAAAACAGGTTCTTAAAGCTTGTAAAGAGTATAGTCAATGTACCTACACAATGGCTAAAGTGTTGCAGTATACAGGACTTAGACCAGGTGAACTACGAGCACTTGAGTGGTGTGATGTAGACTTTGAAGTAGGGGTAATACATGTTAGGCAAGCAGCCACACAGGAACGTGAAGGCATGACGCTAGAAAATAGGGGAACAATTAGAGCAGTTATTGGAACAACTAAGACACCTTATAGTATCCGTAAAATTCCAGTTAATTCTGAAGTGCTTGAGGTACTTAGAGAGTGGCAGGACTTTATTAAGTCTGACAAGAGTTATGAAAAGGCTAGAAAATGTGAGTATGTTTTTCCATCTACAAGAGGTGGGCTGATAGGAAGCACTGGCTTAAGTGTTAAGTTTCGCAAGGCGATGCAACAGGCAGGACTTCATGGGAGAGGGTATGAATTGTATACATTTAGGCATACATTCTGTACTAACTTGATTAAACAAGGGGTTGATATTCCAACAGTTCAGAGACTTATGGGTGATAATACTACAGATGTTATCTTAAAGATATACACATCGGTTGAAGAGAGAGACCTTTTATCTGCAACTAAAAAGTTGAAAGGATATTTTGAGAATAGAGACTTATAATAGAGTAGTTCATTTAAAGAGACACCTGTATAAAATGTTGGTGTCTCTTTAGTATTTTTATCAAAATTATTATGTAAAATGGTAAATTTATGCTATACTAAAGAGGTTAAATAAAACCATGCAGGGTGGCATGGGGGTTGTATGTTACCCTCCTGAGGGCTGTGAAGTAGTGTAAATTACATCATAACTCGAAAGGGGGTGCTATGGATGGAATTTGTACTCATGACAATCTTGGTTATAGTGATTGCATTAGCGATTATTATATATCCAAAGAAAGATACTTTTATTGATAAAGTTAAACTTAAAGGTAGTTTTAAATCCTTTGAATTAGAAATTAGTGCAAAACAAAAGAACTGTCCACCCGTTACGAAAGACAGTTCTAACTTAGATAAATAAATTGTAAGTTTTCATAGCCCCAAATACAAAACATTCAGGGAGCATCAGTGTTACCAGCACTGGTGCTTTCTTTATACCCATATTATAACACAACTTCAATAGAATTAAACACTAAATTTTTATAGTTAAAGGAAATAAACAAAATATAAAAGTTAGCTTTAAGAACTAACTAGAATAATATAAACAAAGCTCCTTTCTTATACTCGAATAGAGATATGAGAGGAGCTTTTTACTTTGTAAAGGATTTGATTAACTCACCAAGAAGTTTGATTTGTTCAGGAGAAAGCTTTTGAGAAATATCTAAGAGTTCTTGAAGATGTGGAGGTAAATCTTTAGGAGTATTAAAAAATTCACTTAAAGTAATACCTAAAGCGTCACAAATAATAGAAAGCGTTGGAACATCAGCAATTCTATTATTATTTTCTAATTTACTGATAACAGCTTGAGAAAGGTTACAAGCTTTAGCAAGTTCAGTTGTAGTCAATCCCTTTGCAGTTCTGAGTTGTTTTAATCGTTTGGCAGTATCCATTTTTATCACCTATATTCTATTTTGGAATAAATCTATTGAGTTTATTGTAAAAAGTGAGCATGCATAAAACAAATAAATTTCTAAAACAGAATAAAAAACTTGAAATCAATTCATATATAGAATAATATAGTGTTATGGAGGTGTTCGCAAAACTATGCATAATATTAAAGAATTAAGAGTGTTAAATCAATTAACACAAGTAGAATTAGCAAAGCAAGTAGGTATGACCCAAGCACAAATTTGCAAAATTGAAAAAGGTGAGAGAGCTTTAAAAGCAGAAGAAGTTTTACTCTTTTCACGAGTATTAGGTGTAACAGCTGTAGAAATTCTAAAGGAAAGTATTTAAGGGTTTAAGTTGTATAAGAAAATAAAAGTAGGTACTCTTGGTGCTATTATAAATCAAATAAAGATAAACTTAAATGAGAGGAGAATTAAAATTATGTGTAAAAACAAGTTAAGACAAGTACTTATGTCAGGGGCATTAGCAGTTTCAGTAGTTCTAGTTGGGGCATCTCCTACATATGCATATACAAATAAGATGCTATCTCATCACTTCACTGCAGTAAGTGAATATAAAAATAATACATTTAGCGATGTAGCTTTAAAAGACTGGTTCTCTAGTAGTGTTCAATCTGTTTATGAGTTAGGATTAATGGCAGGAGAATCAGAAGATAAGTTTAACCCTAATAGTTCCATTACAGTAGCACAAAGTATAGCAATAGCATCACGAGTACATGCAATTTATCATACAGGTTCACAAGATGTATTAAATAAGTATAGTGGTGATAAGTGGTATTCAGGGGTAGAACAATATGCAATTGAAAATGGCCTTATTAAACAAGGTGATTTTACGAGTGAGAGTATGAATAGACCTGCTACAAGAGCAGAACTTATTTACATCTTAGATGGTGCAATCCCAGATACTATGCTAGAACCTATCCATTCAATAAGTAATATTAAAGATATGAGCATGAGTAGTAAGTATAGTAGTGAAATGTATAAAATGCTTAATGCAGGGGTAATCAGTGGCTACCAAGATAACACTATTAAACCTAATAATAAAATTACAAGAGCAGAAACAAGTGCAATTGTAAACAGGTTGATTAAACCATCTGAAAGAGTAAAGATAGAAAATATAGCGAATGCTAAGCAATATGATTCAACTTTCCATGTGCAAGTTAATGGAGCGATAATGAAAAATAGCGATATGGTAAGTGCAACATTTGAACTTACTGATAGTAAGGGGAATTCATTTGGGACGCTGACTACTAGTAAGGAGAATGCAACAGAATGGTATTCCAATATCTTAAAGTTTAATGTACCTAAATATAAGGAAGGCGATGTATTCAGACTCTATTTACGAAATTATGATGCAAATGTAGAAGGGGTCTATTTTAACTCGATTGAGGAGTTGGAATTAAAGAAAAATCATTATGTTGAAATTAAAGTGACACAAGGAATAAGTGAAGACACAAATAAACCCATACTTTACGGAGCAAGTGAAACAGAGTACATACCTGAAATAAATATATTTGCAACAAACCCTAATAACATAGGTATTGCTTTTGAATTAGATGGACAATACAAAGATGGCATTTATTTTTATGTAAAAGATTTAGTAACAGGGCAGGAAACGGGGTATTCAAGCATAGATACTTATATTCCTTACCTGAAGGAGAGTAACTCTCAATTAGAGGTTACCTTAGAAAGTGAGCATTTTGTGATGGTTATAGATGGAAAAGAAACGAAAAGTACTTTAATAGATTTTAATAAGTATGAGGATGGACTTATTAAGTTGAAAGTTAAAAAGATTAAGTAGATAAGTAGGCTATTCAGCTCATAATAGTTAATTGTGATAGAGGTAAAGAATTAAAGGAGGATTCATGATGTGGAGTCAAATTAGAGATGGATTACACGCATATGAAGTGAGTAAGCGATTTGGTGCAGTAATGTTTTGGGAGACAGTGGTAGCAAGTTGTATTATAGGAGGGATTAATGATTCCTTATGGGCAGGGGTCATAGCATTTCTTGGAATATTAATAGCATGGAGCTTACCACTTATAGGAACAATTATGATGGTAACAGTATCAGGGCTATATGGTTATCTTGTATGGGAAATATTACGTCTATTTGGCGTACATAGTGCACTTTGTTTTTTAGGATTGGCACTAACCTTTTTGGTGGCATTTGGAAGTCATGTGATGACAGCAGGTAATGGCTGATAATGAAGTGAAAGAAAAAGGTTAAACATTATATCAAGAGGTGGTTCCAGTGAATAACAAATTATTAAATGTGGTTAAATCTATAGGTGTAGGAGCATTGCTTATAGGAGTAAGTGGAATGAGTAATCTATTATATGCAAATACAGTAGATACAGCTCTAGCTAAAGGGTATTATAATGTTTTAACAGATGTTATTAAGACACATGGTATCTATAAAGATAGAGGAGAGGTAAGAGGGAATGGTTTAGTCTATGCAAATCTTCAAGATTTTGAAGGGGATGGCATTCCAGAACTCTATATGATACGTTCACAAAATGATGAAAACAGTATAGGTGGATATGTAGAATCTATATGGGGGTATAAGTCAGGCAAGGCTTATCCTATCTCATCAGAATATAATAATATAAGACATCGTAGAGATAGTCGAGACATCTATATGACTAAAATAGAAGGCAAAGATTACTTGGTACATAGAACACAATTATCTCATGGGCATGGAAAGTCTCCTTATGATAATGTAAGTATAGACGATATAGCAATTTATACAGTAAAAAGTGGAAAATTAGTAAAGATTGAAGAAGTAAAAGGTTTATGGGAATCAACAGTTGATGATTCTTTAAAGGAACGCAAATCATTCACTCAGATACAAGGTGGTAAAACTAAAACAATCACTGAAAATACTTATAATAATCTAATGAAGAAGTACACAGCAGGAATACTCATTTGTTATGGTGAAGCAGGCTCACCTGCATTTAGTATTGATACTTCAAATGGCAATGAGCAATTTATGAAGTTCTATAAGGAACTCGATAATAAGGTAAATAAGGTGAATGCTTCTATTAAAGATGTTTATCCTATTAAATCTAAAGAAGAAAAAGAACAAATAGGAAGATTTTTATCAAACTTTCCTTATGCATTGAATTCTTTTAAGTTTGATATTAATAGTTATAACGATCATGAGTTAATAAAGGTAGCACATATTAATCAATTTGATGGTTTAATAGATTTAGGAGGTGATAGGTTCGATGGTACAACAATTAATAATTGGCACTATGATGCTTATAAGATTGATATTGTAGATAAGTATATCCATGACTTGTTTGGGGTAAAACCAGATATTAATAGAACAACTTCAAAAGATTTTTTCAATTACTACAAAGCTAAAGATAAATATTATTTTCCGAGTATGGAGAAAGGGTCAGGAGTGTTAAAATATGGAACAGATATTAAAAATATGTATGCATTAAATAACACAACATATTGCGTAACCTTTGATTTATATGAATTTGATTCTACTTGGCTAGAAGACAATAATGAGGATTGGATGAGACCATATAGTTCTTGGAGTAAAGAAGAAAAACAGTATGGAGAATTACGAGGAACAGGCTATGCAGTCGTTAAACAAGTTTCTCAAAATGGTAAGTTAGGATGGAATCTTGTAGAGTATCATAAAGATGGTGGGATTTTATCAAATAAACAATTAGAAGCACTTCAGAAAAAATATAAATAGTCAGGATTGAAAGTATATATATACATATAATGCATCTCTTGTTAAGCAAGGGGTGCATTTTTCAGTGCTTATTGTACAGGTAGGTAGTTTTATAGGTGATAGATGAAACATTAAATAATATGTGTCACGACTATTATGTAATGAATATTGAACTGAGAATATACAAAAATTCTTTTTGTGATTTCACATCAAGTAGAACTTTAAGAATAGCGTACTGCTTAGAGTATTAGCAAGATACTATAACTAATAAATTAAGTAAGGGGTAGTTGTTGACACTACGATATCAAATGGGATAGGGTTCGATGTCCCTCACCTCCATTGGTGAAATTCCATCTTTCAGAAAATTTAATCTGATAGAGGGGATTTTTGTTATAAAATATACTTAAAAGAAAATAGAATACCTTAGGTTTATAGAATGATAGGTGATTCATATCGTATAGTTGAATAACTTCTAAATATAAAATCTGAGAGGTTAAGTTATGGGAGGACTGTTGATAAATACACATTTTTTAAATTACCCCTGGACTTTTAGGTTTACTTATGGTAAATTATATAAAGTACAGGAGGTGAAACTATGCCATATGCTATAGACTTATTTTGTGGAGCAGGGGGCATGAGTGAAGGCATAATACAGGCTGGATTTCATATCCTATTTTCAAGTGATATAAATGCAGATGTAGAAAAGACATATGTAAATAGGCATGAACAGTTAGGATTGCTTCAAGGCTATAATACATATTTTTGCCGAGAAGATATTAGAGAACTCACAGGAGAAGTAATTTGGAATGCTATCCGTAGTCTTGAATATTTCAGAAATCAAGGAATAGTAATTCAAGAAGTAGACTGTATTTTTGGGGGACCACCCTGTCAAGGATTCAGTAGAGCGGGTAAAAGAGATATTAACGACCCTAGAAATTTATTGTTTAAAGAGTATCTAAGAGTAGTAAGTGAAATTAATCCAAAGTATGTAGTGATGGAGAATGTAGAGGGATTTAATGATACTAAATTTAAAGGATTTGTAGGCGTTACAGGGCAAAAGTATCCAGATGGAACTACTGCTCCACAGATTCTAAGAAGTGAATTTCATTTATTAGGATATAACACTTTAGAACCAAAAGTGCTAGATGCATCTGATTATGGAGTACCACAAAGACGCAGGAGAGCTATATTTCTTGCGTATCGTGAGAGTGAACAAGCTCCAATGTATCCACAGCCAATGTACACAGAGGAAGAAAAAGTTACTGTGTTAGATGCTATAGGAGATTTAATTAAAAATGCTAGAGTGCGTAGAGTAGTAAATCCCGAGTTAACAGAATATCAAAGAGATTCAATTACAGGTAGAACTTTTAGAGTTGATGGGCTATTGCCTAGTAATGATGGTGTATTATACAATACGGAATTATCTACTCATTTACCATTTATAGTTGAGAGATTTTCTTTATTTCAGGAGGGAGAAGATGGGCAAGCAGTAAGAAAACGTATATTAAGTCAAGGTATTAATTTACAAAGAAAAGGGTATCTAGTAACAGAATGTTGTAAAAAACTAGGGATGAATGAAAAAGAGTTGATTAAGTTATTCAAAAAAGGGCAAGTAACAGATGAAATGTTGGATGCATTACTTACAAGAAAGACTATCCGTACTAGATTGGATAGAAATAAAACATCATTAACAGTAGTAACATTACCAGATGATTATATATCACCATTTGAAGATAGAACATTTTCAGTTAGAGAAATGGCAAGATTACAGTCATTTGATGATAATTTTATGTTCTTAGGTAAAAGGACTACGGGTGGAGAGAGAAGAAAATTAGAAGTACCACAGTATACACAAGTAGGAAATGCAGTCCCGCCATTATTAGCAAGAGCAATAGCACTAGAGATACGGAAAGCACTGGATGCATAATATGCATTCAGTGCTTTTGTGATACTAAAAATTAAAATAGGAGTATGTGGTAGAAAGGTTAGCAATTTCAGTGCTAAGAGAAGTTAAATGACTATTTGCATGACCATTAGCAAGGTTTCGGGTTAACATTTCTTTTAAGGAACTTGCAACACCAGATTTAGTTGGCAATCCCCAGTAATTGCCTCCAGAAAGACTATTAACACGTCTAACACATGTTGAGTTAGGATTTAGACTTGCCTTTGCATCAGCAGAAATAGTTGGAACAGTAACAAAAGAATAAGTAAAATCTTTTGCATTATTGATTGAATAGCCATTTTGACCAATGTAAATACTACGTTTAAAAGTAGTAGCAGAGTATACCATATCCCAGAGCATTGGAATCTGAGCATTATCATTCCAATTTGTTTTACATTGTATGATATGAATTTCAATCTCATTAAAATCTCTTTCAACAAGAGCATTAATAACATTCAGATAGTTGAACTTGCTAATAGTAGTTCCCCTTGATGTACGTGTAGTGCTAGTAGGAACTATATTACCATTAGTATCTTTTATAACAATAGATTCTTTTGGTATAGAATATTCTAGCTTATCTGGAAAAGTTATTGCTACTAAGTCAGATTCAGTATTGGATGCAAAAGTGTTATAGGTAACTGTGATAGCATCGCTAATTGGTGGAGGTATTAACTTTTTAGAATGTTTAATAATCACAGTACGTCTGCCAATTGAGCAGAGATTTAGATACCAACAGACAAGAGCTTCCCATGCATTCCCACCAGTTGAAACAGCTTTATTATCTCTGCCAGAAGGGGCAGTGGTTGTGAAGATTTGAGAGAGTTTATCTCCTAAATCAATAATATTTCTTGAAGATGTATTAGGTTTATAAGAATTGATTATAGGTTTCCAAGTTACCCAACTACTAGAAAAGCTACTGGTACTAAATAAGTTATTGATGGACTCTTGCCTTAAATACTCAATTATATTTTGAGACATTAACTCACCTCCTTTCAAATTAGAATATAATAAGTATATCATTGTAAAAGCATGTAATAAAGTTTATTTATGATTATTAAATATATTGGATTAATGTTCAAACATCATTTTGATATGCTCTATGCTTCCAACAGAGAGTGTGTTAAAAAAAACATTTACAGAAGAGGGAGTTCGTAGATAAACTCTAGTTTAATTTGTGAGAATTATATAAAATGTTTTGAATCACTTTACAAACTTATATTATAAATATGTAGTTCTTGTATGATGATTACATCATACAGAAATAAAAAGAGTAATAGGATAAGTCTTTCGCTAAAGATTTAAAACCTATTACTCTTTTACTTTGCAGAACTGAGGTGATAAAGGTTTTGAAAGTAAAATCAGCAGTACTACTTGACAAAAGGCTAGAACAAATCTTAACAGAAATGGAGATGAATAATCAACAAGTAAAAAGGCTAAGAAAAGCAAAGAAGAAACTATTTTCAAAGGCAAATCCATCTACAAAGCAAACACTACTGGAGTACGAAGAGCTAGAAAGTATTGAAAGGACAATTGCAGTAAGAACAGTGTATATACAAGCAATAAATGATACATAAAAAAACCAAATGGCTACTTACTAGGAGAGAGAAATAATCATCAATTACTAGTAGGTAACCATTATTTTTAGTCTTAAAATATCTTTGGAATTTTACAAAGAAGAAAGTAGATGATGTTTAAATGTAAACTTTAGTATATAATTTTAATAAAGTATATGAAGTTCAAGATAAATAGAGTCATATAAAATTTGTAAAAAGTATAAAGCTAAGGAGTCTAAAATCTATGTATGCTAAGAGAGGGGTAGTAAATTAGTTTGATAATACTTGGATTAAAATGCGAATAGTTTTAATATGAAATATTAGTATATAAATACGGTTTCTGTTTAACGTGTAGTCTAGCTGATAACACTCAAATAAGTAAAATAAAAAGGAAGGTAAACTTAAAATGTTATTAAGACATTAGTATTCTAGTACTAGTGTCTTTTTTAGTGTGTGAAATAAAAGTGCAATATAAAATAGAAAAAATGTAATGTGCTGTAAAAATTAAATAAATGCGTGCTAATAAGATGGGATTGTATGCTGCCTTCTTGGAGGGTTTATGAAGTATTGAGTAAATTATATGATGTTGGAAGGGGGCAACACAAGAGGCAACAAAGATGGCAAATGGCAACACAAAACAAGTTAAATAAAAAAAGTGAGTACTTTCAAAAAACTTTGAAGTTACTCACTTTTTTTTTATACAGCTGCTAACGGGAATCGAACCCGTGACCTCTACACTACCAATGTAGTGCACTACCGACTGTGCTATAGCAGCAAGGCATATTTAATTCGTTTATAGAATAACATATTGGTGGACTCATGTCAATAAAGATTTACTTAGATTTTTAGTGAAGTAATTAAAGTGAAAAATTCTTAAATTTTGGTAAAAAAATTATATATATATAATAATTTAAATTATTTATAATATTTGTAAGGTAAGCTATGAATAAGTTAAAAGTCTAAGGATAACTTGAGGAGGGCAAAATGAAAGAAGTATATAACTATGGAAGAGTAACCATTCCAACAGATGTGGATGTTATACCACAAACAAAAGAAATGTTAGAAAAATGGGGAGCAGATGCCATTAGAGATTGTGATGGAACAGATTTTCCTCAGGAATTAAAAGATACAGGTGCTAAAATTTATTCTACATATTATACAACACGTAAAGATAATGAATGGGCCAAAGCAAATCCAGATGAAGTACAACAAATGTATTTAATGACACCTTTCTATACAGCAGAAGGCGCTCATATGGAGATTGAGCTTATGAAAGGGCTTTATCCTGATATGCTTAAACCAAATCCAAAAGATTGTAAACGTTGGTGGGAAGTTGTAGACCGAACAGAAGGTAGTATACTTGACCCAACTGTATGGGAATTTGATGAAGCATCAGGCAAAGTTATTTTTGACTGTGCTAAGGCTTTTCATGAATATACTGTAAGCTTTTTAGCTTTTATTATATGGGACCCTGTACATATGTATAATGCAGTTGTGAATGACTGGAAAGATGTAGAGCATCAAATTACATTTGATGTAAGGCAACCCAAAACACGTGAATTTACTATGAAACGCCTTCGTAAATTTATTGAAGAGCATCCATATGTAAATGTTATCCGTTATACAACTTTCTTCCATCAATTTACACTTGTATTTGATGAACTAGCAAGAGAACGCTATGTAGATTGGTATGGCTACTCTGCTTCAGTAAGCCCATATATCTTAGAACAATTTGAACAAGAAGTAGGTTATAAATTCCGTCCAGAATATATCATTGACCAAGGTTATTACAATAACCAATATCGTGTGCCAACTAAAGAGTTCAAAGATTTCCAAGCATTCCAAAGAAGAGAAGTTGCTAAACTTGCAAAAGAGATGGTCGACATTACACATGAATGTGGCAAAGAAGCCATGATGTTCCTTGGAGACCACTGGATTGGAACAGAGCCTTTTATGGATGAGTTTAAAACGATTGGACTTGATGCCGTAGTAGGAAGTGTTGGAAACGGGTCTACTTTACGTCTTATTAGTGATATAGAAGGTGTATCTTATACAGAAGGTCGTTTTTTACCTTATTTCTTCCCAGATACTTTCCATGAAGGTGGAGATCCAGTAAAAGAAGCAAAAGTAAACTGGGTAACTGCAAGACGTGCTATTTTACGTAAGCCTATTGATCGTATTGGCTACGGTGGTTACTTAAAACTTGCTTGCCAATTCCCAGATTTTATCGAATATGTAGAAAGTGTATGTAATGAATTTAGACTTCTATATGAAAATATTAAAGGGACTACACCTTACTGCATTAAAAAAGTTGCTGTTTTAAATAGTTGGGGTAAAATGCGTGCATGGGGATGTCATATGGTACATCATGCCCTTTATCAAAAACAAAACTATAGCTATGCAGGGATTATAGAAGCTTTATCAGGTGCACCTTTTGATGTAAAATTCATTAGCTTCGACGATATTAAAGAAAATCCAGATTGCTTAAAAGATATAGATGTCATTATTACAGTTGGAGATGCAGATACAGCACATACTGGCGGAGATGTTTGGGAAGACCCAGCTATTGTAACGACTATTCGCGAATTTGTTCATAATGGTCATGGTATTATTGGTATAGGAGAGCCTTCAGGGCATCAATACCAAGGACGATTCTTCCAACTTGCAAATGTATTCGGGGTAGAAGAAGAAAGAGGCTTTACACTTGGATATGATAAATATAATTGGGAAGAGCATCCAAATCACTTTATTTTAGAAGATTGTACGAAGCCAGTAGACTTTGGTGAAGGTAAGAAAAATATTTTTGCCCTTGAAGGGACAACGATTTTAAATCATAAAGAAAAAGAAGTACAAATGGCTGTTAACGAATATGGAAAAGGTCGTGCAGTTTATATTTCAGGCTTACCATATAGCTTTGAAAATAGCCGTATTTTATATCGCAGTATTTTATGGAGTGTACATGATGAAGAAAATCTTCATAAGTGGTATAGCACGAACTTTAATGTAGAAGTACATGCTTACGTTAAAAATGGTAAATACTGCGTAGTTAATAATACTTATGAACCACAAACAACGACAGTATACCGTGGAGATGGCACTTCATTTGAATTAAGCATGGATGCTAATGAAATTAAATGGTATGAAATCTAGAAGGAATTAAATGTAGAGTAAAGTAATGAGATTAAGGTATAAGACTATTAGACAAGTAAGTCTAAGTGAATGAATAGATTAAAGAATAGAAAAGGCGTACTGCAAAAATGCAGTACGCTTTTTCTTAGGTTTATTTTAGATGATTTAAGAAGCCTAGCAACATATGTAAGAGCTAAGTTTTTAATAACCTAAGCTTTCCCCTACTAAAATAATTTTAATACGTCCATCCACGCGGCTGTTACGTGTAATCACTGTATGCATGCACATGCAGTCAGGGCTTAAACAGTTACCACATACACCTGTAACACCACAAGGTGTTTTACGGTTAAGACGAATAGCATTTTGAGGAGAGGCAACATTCTTGATGCGGTCAATGCCAGCTTCTACAGTTTTAGTGACTTTGTTCATCCCTACAATCATAATGACTTCTTTTGGACCAAAAGTAAGAGCAGAGATGCGATTACCTGTTCCATCTATGTTGATTAGCTGTCCATCTAAAGTAATAGCATTACTGCTCATAAGGAAGAAGTCTGCAAAGAAGGCCTTACGGAGAGTCTCATCAATTTGTTCAGGTGCTACTTTGGCACGGTCATACAGGGTATAGGCATTAGAGGCATAAAGTGCATCGATAAGGCCTATTTCCTTAATACTTTCAGAACCGCCCCAAGCAATGCTAGAATTTTCAGGCATGAGAGAAAGTGCAAGGTCTAAAGCTTCTGCTTTGGTATTGCAGTAATAGCCTTTCATATGACGTTTTTCTAAATTTTTGATTAAGGTTGATGCTTGTAGTTTGTAAAAATCATTTTGAATACTCATTTTAATCCCTCCACTTAAGTATTTTTTTATTATACCATATTTATATATTAATGATAAATTGTAAACAGAATGTAATTTATTAAATATTGGAAAAAAGTAGAGAAAAGAGTATAATAAAAAAGTAAAAAAAATTAAAGGGGGATATTATGAAAAAAAGAGTATTACCTATTTTATTATTAGTACTTGCCATGGTCTTTACAGGATGTACAAGCACTCAACTTGAGTTTTGGAACAAAATGCAGGAAGTTCAGCAATGGGAAGCAGCAGAAGTGAAAGGTACTGTTAACATGACAATGAGCATCCAAGGTGAAACCGTTAATGTAGCTATGGACTTAGATGGTATGAGTAATACAAAAGATATGAGTAGCTCTATCAATATGTCTATGAAAATGGACATGCCATCTGACCCTACACAAAGCATTGAAATGAAAGATATTAAGATGTATATGGTAGATGGGCAAATGGCAATAAGCAAAAACTACATTACAGACATGCTTAAAGTAAGTGGTAAGGAAGTACCTGAAGAGCTTGCTCGTGAAGATGTAGAATATATTTTATTAGAAGTTAACCCACTTCAACAAGAATTACTTGCAGCACTTACACAGGATCCAGCAGCAATCAAAGAGTTTTACAAAACTTTTGCAGATGTTGCAGAGGATATGGGTATTAATGTAGAGCTTACTAAAAAAGGCAATACTTACAGTGTAGATTTAGATCAAACAGAAATTTGTAATCTTGTTAAAAATATTATTGTAACAGGAACAAATAATCTAGAAAGCTTAAATAAAACTTTCAAACTTGGTTTAACAGCAGAAGAGATTAAACAAGCTCAAGCTGAAATGAATAGTGTCCAAGCTGAGATGGATCAACTTGTTCAAATGATTAGTACTATGCTTACAGGTTCATTTAAAATGGATTATACGATTGAAGAGAATGTAGTAACTGAAAAAGTAACTTTAGTAGTAGACGAACCTACATTCACAGGCTTAAAGATGAATATGGATGTAGCAATGACTTCTAAAAAAGTAGCACCTACTACGATTACAATGCCAGAAAAAGTACTTCAATTAACAGATGCTGAATTAGCAGAATTAATTGCAGGAAAGGTGGTTATGATTGACCGTACAAGCAATATGATGACAACTGCTACAGGTGAGTTTACTCCTTGTAAAGTAGTTGTAGAGAATGGTAAAACTTTTGTACCTGCAAAAGCAGTATTAGGTGCACTTGGTCAAGAAGTTGTATATGATGCACAAACTAAAAAAGTAGGCATCAAAGCAAATGATACATTTAAAGCATTAAATGTTATCACAAAAGAGAGTACATCTTATATGAGCTTAGAAGAATTACAAACACTTGGTTATACAGTAGTGTCACAAGGTAATTACATTACAATCCAATAAAAAACAAAAGAAGGAGCTGCTATAAGTCAGCTCCTTCTTTTGTATAAATTCCTTTTTTGAATTAAACTACCTTTCCTTTATGTCTTGTTTAGCATTAAAGAAAATTGGGGTCCTTATGGTGCAATGGCACATATTAAAGTAGCTATTGTCAATGAAGATGGAGGGACTACTTTGCTTGGCGAGGAGCTTAATAGAGGGAATGAAGTGGTGGAAGCGCTTAGGCATATTAATAAATTAGGTTTGCTCTTTAAAGAACCACTAGAAGGACTTAATCATAGGTGAAAATTTTTGAAAATAGGTTTGGCTTAAAAAGTGTATATTATGTATAATAGAATATGAAAATGTCAAAATGAGACGAGGTAAACAAAAATGAAAGAGATTAGTATTTTTGACGTAATCGGGCCGAATATGATTGGGCCTTCAAGTTCTCATACAGCAGGTGCTGTACGTATTGCTTTACTTGTACGTAAGCTTATTCAAGGTGAGATTCGTGAGGTAAAGTTTATTTTATATGGTTCTTTCGCCCAAACTTACAAGGGGCATGGTACAGATAAAGCTTTAGTTGCAGGCATTCTAGGAATGGATACAGAAGACGAGCGCATTAAAGATGCGTTTACTTATGCCAAAGAGGCAGGTCTTTGTTATACTTTTGAGCCTAATACGATAAAGCATACAGATCATCCTAATACAGTTGAAGTTATTGTAGTAGATGATAAAGGTGAAACAACAAGTGTTGTAGGTGCTTCTATTGGTGGGGGTAATGTGCGTATTGATCAGATTAATGGTGTAGATGTAGAGTTTACAGGTGAGTACTGTACGATGATTATTAAACAACAGGATACACCTGGTGTTGTAGCTTATATTACAAGTTCTTTAAGTGAGTACAATATTAATATTGCTTTTATGCGTCTTTATAGAGAAGACAAAGGAGCATTTGCTTTTACTATTATTGAAACAGATGAGCATATTGATGAACGTGTTCAAGATAAAATTCGTGAACATGCATCCATCTTAAGTGTAAGAATTATCTAAGCCTAGATTAAAGGAGACGAAACATGAACTTTCAAACTGCAGAAGAATTACTCAGTCTTTGTGAAGCGCAGCACATACCTATTTCAAAGGCAATGCTTGAACGTGAGAAGACTATTTCACATATGAATGAAGAAGAAATTTTAAAGGCTATGCATCATGCCTATGATATTATGAAAAATGCTGTAAGTCGTGCACTTAATGAAGATCTTGTATCTATGGGAGGACTTATTGGTGGAGAAGCTAAAAAAGTTTATGCAAGAAAAGATAAGTCTGCATGTGGCCCTTTAGTATCCAAAGCCATAAGCTATGCTATGGGAGTACTTGAAGTAAATACTTCCATGGGGCTTATTGTGGCAGCTCCAACAGCAGGTTCATCAGGTGTTATTCCAGGCGTATTTAGAGCTATTCAAGAAGAAAATGATTTTAGTGATGAACAAATGATAGGGGCACTTTTAAATGCTGGGGCAATAGGCTACATTATTACACGTAATGCCACGGTATCAGGAGCAGAAGGTGGTTGCCAGGCTGAGGTAGGCGCGGCATCTGCAATGGCAGCATCAGCTGTATGTGAACTACTTGGTGGTACTCCAAGACAGTGCCTAGACGCTGCTTCTACAGCACTTGCTAATATCTTAGGATTAGTGTGTGACCCAGTAGGAGGGCTTGTAGAAGCACCATGTCAAAATAGAAATGCTATGGGAGCTTCTAATGCGCTTATTAGTGCAGAAATTACTTTAGCAGGCATTAAGCATCTTGTACCATTTGATGAAACGGTAGAGGCCATGTATAAAGTAGGGCGCAGTATGCCATTTGAACTTAGAGAGACAGCACTTGGAGGCTTGGCTGCAACAAAGTCAGCTTGTCAAAGATGTCAAGGAATTTTTTAACAATAAATTTTAAAAATTGCAATCAATATATTTGAATAATTGAATATACTATAGTATAGTGTAGATATAAGACAGAGAAGAAAGCGAGGACGACAACATGTTAGATATTGCTATTATTGGAAGTGGCCCAGCCGGTCTTTCAGCAGCTATCAATGGGGTAATCCGTAATAAAAAGGTTAAAATTTTTGGGAATGATATTTCAACAAGTTATTTATATAAAGCTGAGAGAGTCGATAACTATCTTGGTATGTTTGGCGTAACAGGAAGAGAGATGATGGAAAGTTTCTACAGCCATGCCAAAGAGATGAACGTAGAAATTGAAAACAAAAAAGTATTAGAGATCTTCCCGATGGGAGATTTTTACATGCTTAATGTAGAAAATGAATTTATTGAAGCTAAGACTGTAATTCTTGCAAATGGTATTACAAAAGCGAATACACTTCCAGGAGAAGAAGTATTGCTAGGTAGAGGTGTAAGCTATTGTGCAACTTGTGATGGACCTCTTTACAGAGAAAAAACAGTAGCACTTATTGGAGATAGTAAACACGCAGAAGAAGATGTAAATTATTTAAGTGAAATCTGTGAGAAAGTATACTACATTCCACTTTATAAAGACTTTGGTACTTTTGGAGAAAATGTAGCCATTCTTGCAGATAGACCAAAATCTATTGCTGGTGAGAACTTCGTAGAGAAGCTTGTTTTAAAAGACAGTGAGCTTGAAGTAAGTGGTGTATTCATTATTAAAGAGAGTATTCCAACAACGCAGCTTCTTAAGGGATTAGAGTTTGAAGATAAAGCCATTAAAGTTAATAATTTTATGGAAACAAATATGCCAGGTGTTTATGCAGCAGGGGACTGTACAGGTAGACCTTATCAAGCAGCTAAGGCAGTAGGCCAAGGGACAACAGCAGCACTTCAAGCGGTAAGTTACCTTCATGCAAAAGAAAAAGAAGCCTAATAGAGGATTTTAAAGCACAAGAGAGATCTTGTGCTTTTTTGATGAAAAAATAATGCCTTATAAAGTTCTAAACGTACACCTTTGTCCATAAAAATAAATTATGAGGAGGAGGGCGCGTTCATGTATTTATTTTTGATTGCATTATGTATCATGGCTATTATTGTACTAATGATCAATATAGGGGTTGTGAGTAAAAAGGATGTTCCTTTAATGAAATGGGTTTGTATAATACTTTTTGCTTTTTCAATACTTAGATATTTAACGCTTATTGTTTATGGCAATCATCCTACCCTTAGCCAGCTAGAAGTACTGAAACCTTTTTATTTCGCAACAAGTATAGGCCTTACTATTCCTATGGCATCTTCTGTATGGTTTATTAGCCCCTATTTAAGAGAAAAATTGACTTATCTTAAATACCTGCTGTGTTTTATACCTTGGATCATATTTTATTTAGTTTTAATTATAACCGTGCCAGCTCAGATTCAGCCGGGACAGAATATGGGATATACGTTAGAATTAACAGGCCAATTCCTAATGTATTTGAGTATTGCACAAGGGAGCTTTGTTGCTATTATGATCATTCTTTGTGCTATTGGTTTCTTTAAATATAAGAATGAGTATTTAAGAAGTGCTTATATGCTTATTATTGGAGCTTGCATTTTGCTTACCATAGATGGATTAGGGTATTTCATTTCTCTACTTAATTTGATTCCACCTTTTACAGTAACGGAAATCTGTGGCTTTTTTAGTATTTTGTATGCATTCTCACTTAAGCCAATTAAGGCTATGAAGTATAAATAAATTGTACATACAAAAAGAGGCTACCTAGGTAGCCTCTTTCTTACATTAAAGTTTCGTATTTTGGAATGACGCAGATACCACAAGCATCTGGACCAGTATTAACACCGATTGTTACACCGATAAAGAAGTATTCATCTGGAATATAAGCAGGAATAGCATCTTTAGCAGCTTGAAGAATGTTGCTAGCATCTTCTATATTATCAGCATGTCCTACAATATAATTATAGTTTTCAGGAGATGCCCCGACGTACTCGCGTGCTGCGTCAATAATCTTAGCAATAGCTTTTTTCTTGCCACGTACTTTAGCAAGAGGGAAAAGTTGACCTTTTTCAAGATAAAGGATTGGCTTTACATTAAGCATTGTACCAAGAAGTGCAGAAGCTTTACCGATACGTCCACCATGTTCTAAGTAATCTAATGTATCTACAAAGAAAAAGATTCTTGCTTTTTCAATGAGTTTATCTGTAAGAGATAGAATTTGATCAAATTCTAGACCGTCTGCAATCATGCGTCCGATTTCTGTTACGAGAAGACCTTGTCCACCTGTGGCATTTAATGAATTAATAATAGCAATTTGAGCATTAGGATAATTTTCTAAAATAAGTTCTTTGGCATTAACAGCTGAGCTATAAGAACCGCTGAAGTGCCCGGATAAACAAACACAAATAATGGATTTTCCTGCCTCAATAAGTGGTGTGAAAACTTCAAGGTAATCATTAATGGATGGAAGAGAAGTCTTTGGGAAAACTTTATCTTCACGCATTTTCTTGTAGAAGTCTTGAATAGATATTTCAGTAATTTCTTTAAAGTAATCGACCTGATTAAAAGATACATAAAAAGGAATACGTGTGATATTAAATTCCTTAATAACGGATTCATTTAGATCGCTTGCTGTATCTGTCAGTAACATAATTTCGTTCACTTTAGTTCACCTCCTCATAAATAGTCTTAGCTTACATTATAGAAGAAGAATAAAGACTTTGCAAGGTACTTTAATCATTAGGATAAGCAATACATGCATATATTAATTATAGTTACGTAGAAAAGGGGGAAAAGAGGTGTTATCTCCTAGTTTAGAACAGTATTTAATTCACATCTATGAACTAAGTGAGCAAAATATTGAGATTAAAAGTAGTGAATTAACCGTTGCTGTAAATATGCCATTGAAAAAAACAATTCAAGCACTTCAACGTATGCACTTTCAAAAATATATTGTTTATCTTGCTTACCAGCCTATTACTATAACAGACAAGGGTAAGGAAATGGCTAGATATTTATTATCTCGTAATGCACTTATTGAGGAATTTTTAGATATTCTTCAAATTACAGAGCATAGGGAAGAAGAAAAAGAGGCCATGAAGCAATACCTTTCTCAGGAATCATTAGAGGCGATCGATCATTTTGTATGCTTTGTCAAGCAATATCCAGAAATTATAGCAAGATATAAAGTTTATAGCAAACGTAAGATGCGTACTAAAATTTTAGAGCCGTTATCAGAAGAAAAATAGATCCTAGTATGCACATAGAGCTGTGGTTTGTAAAGGACTGCAGCTCGCTGATAACATGTTTCCTAAAAGTAAACAGATGTTTTCAAAACCTCTACATAATTAAAGGTTAAAATAGTGCACAGGCGTGCACTATTTTTTGATTAAATAATACCTTATATAAAAAAATATGCTATAATGTAACATCTAGGTAAGAGAATTTAAATTTTAAAATTTGGTAATAATTTATGTATTAAAGGTAAAAGGTAAACAAACATGGAACAGAACAAACATACGGGCACACATATTTTAAAGGGTGCCATGATTTTATCTATTGCAGTATTTATCAGTAAAATTATAGGGATTTTATACCGTATTCCTTTAACAGATGCAATCGGGGATGCTGGAAACGGTATTTTTGCACCTGCTTATCAGGTTTATATGGTTATGCTAACCTTGTCATCTGTTGCGTTACCTACGGCTATTTCAAAAATGGTATCGGAGCGTGTAGCTATAGGTGCTTATGAAGACGCACAGCGTGTTTATAAGATTGCTATGCGTTATTCGATTATTGTAGGGGCGATTTTATCTATTGTATTATGGGTAGGAGCAGATGTTATTGCAACTACTTTCTTTAATATGAAAGAAGCAGCTTGGCCAATGCGTGCCCTAGTACCAGCTATTTTTATCGTAGCTATTATGGCAGTTATGCGTGGTTACTTCCAAGGGATGAATTCTATGACACCCACGGCTATTTCACAGGTGGTGGAGCAATTTGTTCATGCTATAGTCAGCGTAGGTTTAGCCTATTTACTGATTAGCACAAGTCTTGAAGCAGCAGTTGTAGGGGCTTCCTTTGGTACATCAGTAGGTGCGCTATTTGCATTAGGTGTACTTGTATTGGTCTATTATATGATGAGGCCAAGTATTAAGAAGCGTTTACGTAAGAGTAAGACTACAACAGATGAGTCTAGCGGAGAAATCTTAAAGAAAATTCTTGTGATGAGTATTCCAATTATGATTAGCTCCTCTATTTTCTCTATCATGGGGATGATAGACTATACTATGATTTATCAAATTCTTCCTAACACCATAGAGAAGATTAGTCAGATGGGGCTGTTAGATACCTTACCTATATCAGATCCTAGTGTCTTATTAGACCAGGCTAGTATTGTAAATAGTTTAGGAGGGCAATTCTCAACAAAGTACACAAGTCTTTTAAATCTGCCAGTAAGTTTAATTCTTACATTAGGTATGGCTGTTATCCCAGCTATTTCAGCTTCTATGGCAAGGCAGGACTTTAAGGATGTAAGACGTAAGACGAAGATGGTCCTTAAAATCGGTATGCTGTTTGCTGCCCCAGCCACTATTGGGCTTATGATTTTTGGTAAACAAATTGTAGGGATGCTTTATGCTTCAGCGCCAGATGGAGGAGAGTTGCTTACTTATGGTGCAATCAGTGTTATCTTTATTACCATAGCACAGCTTACAACAGGGGTACTACAAGGTATGGGCAAACAAGCTGTACCTACTGCTCACGCCGCTGTTGCATGCGGTGTGAAAGTTATTTTTAATATTATCTTATTATCTATGCCAAGTATGCACATCTATGGTGTGGTGCATAGTACAACTATCTGCTATTTCATTTATGCGGCACTCAATGTGATTTATTTAATGCGTACCATGCATATACATTTAAATGTTAAACAAATTATTATTAAGCCTGTTTTGGTAGCAGGAGTAATGGGTGTTGTAAGTTATCTTCTTTATGCACTGCTTTATAAGTTCATTGGTCATGCAAGTGTATGTCTCCTTATTGTTATTCCAATTGCAGCAGGTGTATATGGGTTATTGGGACTTCTTACACATACAATTACAATCAAAGATTTAGAGCATATTCCAGGTGGACGTAAGATTATAGGGCTTTTATCAAGAGATTGATTTGTGAAAGTGTATAATAATTTAAAAAATGGAAATAATCTAGACAAATCCTATGAAAGTATTAAAGGAGGCGTCTAGGTGTTTACTAAAAAGCAATTTATAACGTTACTAGGTATAGCGGTTGTTATTTTTCTTATATTCTTCACAGCATTTTATACAGTATCTTATAGAAAAGGATTAGAAGAATCCATTGTTAATCCCAATGCACTCATTGAAACCTTTGAAGGGATATCCGATATAGATGAAGTATTAGGAGAAGTGGAAGAGGATAGTGTGATTACGCCAGATACGCGTATTACACTGAAAGTACTGGATCAAAATGACCTTATTGTAGAGCAACAGGAAATTAGTAGTATGAGCCTACTTGGCAAAAACTCAGAAGAGCTTTTAAATTTATTCAAAGGTTACGAGCTTGAGCACTTTACAGATAAGGAAGTTATTTTGACTAAGACCATGTATGTAGTCAGTGAAGCACCTTCTTATAAATTAGGTGTGGAAGGTGATGAAATTGGTATTGTAGTAGGTGGCAGTAACCCATCTTTTATTTCCTTAAATCTGTATACCAAGGATTTTAGTAGCCATACAGTAGAGATACTCAAAGAAAAAGCTATTAGCTTAACCATTGAGCAGAAGAATAGGCTAGAAAAAGATGCCTATTATATAGAAGAAATTCTTCAAAATTATAATGAGTAAGGTCCCAGATTCAGTTTGGGACCTGTTTTTGTACTTGCCAATGAAAAGAATTCTTCATACAATAAAGTGAAAGAAAGGATGAAGTATATGAGGGATATAGCCATTATTGGTGGTGGAGCTTCTGGTCTTGTAGCTGCCATTACAGCTGCTAGATTAGGAAGCAATGTAACCATTTTTGAAAGACAAAACCGTATAGGAAAGAAAATCCTTGTAACAGGTAATGGACGTTGTAATATGACCAATTTAAATATAAAACCAGAGTATTTCCATACATCTAGTCAGAAAGGATGCTTTGCACCTCTAGCAAAGAAGGACGTGGAAACTGTATTAGCGTTCTTTAATGAACTAGGTATTGAAAGACTTGTAGAAAAAACAAAAGTTTACCCTGCTTCTGAGCAGGCAAGCAGTATATTAGATGTTATGCGTATGGAAATTGAACGACTAGGTATAACAGTAAAAGTAGATACTAAAGTTATAGGTCTTAAATACAAAGAGAACAAATGGCAAGTTGAAACGGAGACAGGGGAAACAGAAGTGTTTGACCGTGTTATTGTATCAACAGGTGGGATGGCAGCACCGGCTCTTGGTTGTGACCACAGTGGTTATAATTTATTAAAAAAACTAGGGCATAGTGAGATAGAGACTTTCCCAACTATTGTGCATATTGTATCACCTACTAAATACTGCAAGATGATGAAAGGGATGCGCTTTAAAGCAGAAGTGAGTATTTTTGTGGAAAATGAGTTAAAACGCATTGAAAGAGGCGAGGTTCTCTTTACAGAAGATGGCCTTTCAGGACCACCGATTTTCCTTCTGAGCCGAGTAGCAAGCGAGAGTTTCAAAGACCGTAAGGCATGCAAGATTCATTTTGACTTAATGCCAGATTGGACAAAAGAAGACTTAGTAGCTAAAATTTATGAGCGTCTTGCCAATGGTAGTAGTAAAAGTATAGAAGATCTTTTTGTAGGCTGGCTTAATAAACGTGCTATTATGGCGGTGATTAAGGAAGCTAATATTGGAAGTCCTGTAGCACCTTGTGAGAACTTAGACTATGAAATGATAGAAAGACTTGCTGAGTGTATGAAGTGTATTGTGTTTAAAGTTGAAGGTACAAGAGGCTTTAAGTTTGCACAGTCTACAGCAGGGGGTATTTGTATCGATGAAATAGACCTTGAGACAATGGCATCTAAAAAAGCACCAAACCTATATGTAACAGGAGAAGTTTTAGATGTAGATGGAGATTGTGGTGGCTATAACTTGCAGTGGGCCTGGTCAACAGGGCTTATTGCAGGCGAAGCAGCGGCGACAGTTTAAATACAACAAGTAAAGGAGAAACACCATGATTCGTGTTCAAGATATAGCACTTACCTTAGAAGAAGAGGAGAGTGCACTTCAAGGCAAGATTGCAAAGAAATTGCATATCCAGCCAAAAGATATTAAAAGTTATCGCATTTTTAAGAAAGCTATTGATGCCCGTAAGAAAAATGCTATTAAAATTGTTTATACAGTAGATATAGAAACAACAAAAGAGGCCCAGATTCTGCGTAAACATCCAGATTTTAAAACGCCAGATTTAACGTATTACTACCCTGAAATGGGTACAAAAGAGATGAAGCATCGCCCGGTTGTTGTAGGAAGTGGACCATGCGGTATGTTTGCAGCACTTATCTTAGCACAAATGGGTTATAAGCCAATTGTGTTAGAGCGCGGTAAAGATGTAGATGAGCGTGTTAAAGATATGGAAGCTTTCTGGAAGGATGGGGTGTTTAAGTCAGCTTCAAATGTACAGTTTGGTGAAGGGGGAGCAGGTACCTTCTCCGATGGAAAGCTAACGACACAGATTAAAAATGTACGTTGCCATAAAGTGCTTCAAGAATTTGCACGCTTTGGTGCACCAGAAGAAATCTGTTATAAAAATAAACCTCATATTGGAACAGATATTTTAAGAAGCGTAGTAAAAAATATTCGACATGAAATCGAGCGCTTAGGTGGTACTTATAGATTTGAAAGTCAACTTACAGGTTTTAAAGTAGAAGAGAATGAACTAAAGCAAATTGAAGTTAATCATGAGGAATGGATCGATGCAGATGTATGTATTCTAGCTTTGGGTCATAGTGCAAGAGATACGTTTAAACTTCTTCATGAGACTGGGCTTACTATGATTCAGAAGCCATTTGCTATGGGCATGCGTATAGAGCATCTACAAGAATGGATTAATGAATCTCAATATGGCGTGGCACATCATGATAAATTAGGTGCAGCAGAGTATAAGCTTGTTCACCATGCAAGTAATGGTCGTGCTGTTTATACATTCTGTATGTGCCCTGGAGGCTATGTTGTAGCTTCTGCTTCGGAAGATGGTGGGGTTGTAACAAATGGTATGAGTGAATATGCGCGTGATGCAGAAAATGCTAATAGTGCCCTTCTTGTGAATATTGGGCCAGCTGACTTTGGCAGTGATGACCCTCTTGCAGGTGTAGAGCTTCAAAGAAAACTTGAAAAGTTAGCTTATGAATTAGGAGGAAGGACTTATAAAGCACCGCTCCAGACAGTTGGTGATTTCTTAAGAGGAGAAACAACTACGAAGCTTGGCGCTGTTAAACCAACCTATGAACCAGGTGTAGTATTTAGCAATATGCGTAAGGAGCTTCCAAACTTTATGAGTGAAGCCATTGTAGAGGCATTAGGCATATTTGGTAAAAAGATTAAAAACTTTGACCATGAAGATGCTCTTCTTACAGGATTTGAAACAAGAAGTTCATCACCAGTTCGTATGCCTAGAAATGAAAATTATGAAGGAAGTATTAAAGGACTTTATCCAGCAGGAGAGGGTGCAGGTTATGCAGGGGGTATTACTTCAGCTGGTGTAGATGGTATTGAAGTAGCAGAAGCCATTATTAAAGTATATAAAAACTTTAACTAAGTACTAAAAGGGGGAGATTGACCATGTATAAAGCGGATTATCATATGCATACAGCTTTATCTATAGATTGTAACGCGAGTATAGAGAGTCAGATAGAGTCAGCTATTAAGAAAGGGTTTAGTGAGATTGCTATTACAGACCATTTTGAGTATGATTTTATACAGGATAAATGGGCACTTACTTTAGACTTACCCTCTTATATAGATACTATTAGGACTTATCAAGAAAAGTATAAAGAACGCATCTGTATTAAACGAGGTGTAGAGGTGGGCTTTGAAACACGTTATAAACAGGAGATAGAAGCCCTTCTTAAAGATAAAAATTTTGATTTTATTATTTGCTCGACACATAAATGTGACATGCAGGAATTGGCTCTTGGAGGATTTTTCATAGATAAAGAGCAAAAAGAAGCTTATACAACATACTTTGATCATGTCCTAGATACCCTTAGAAACTTTGATAACTTTGATGTGTATGGCCACTTAGACTATGTGAACCGTTATGGTAAATATACTGTCAAAGTCTTAACACCTATGGATTATAGGGAACAGATAGATGAAATCTTACAAATCCTTATTAGCAAAGGAAAAGGGCTAGAAGTTAATACTTCAGGTATACGTTATGGACTTGGTCACTTTAATCCTCAAATTCCAGTTTTAAGACGCTACTTAGAACTTGGTGGGGAAATCATTACTATTGGATCAGATAGTCATTGTAATGAACATGTAGGCTTCCTATGGGAGGAAGCTGCACGTATGCTTAAAAATATTGGATTTAAATATTATGCAACGTTTGAAAAGCGCAAACCTATTTTAAAGTTATTATAAAAGGACTTGCATAGAAAAGGTGAACGTTTTATTAAAAGTAGTAAAATATGTTTGAGTTTATTTTGTGTATTTGATATAATTCAGTTATGAATAGACATATATGAGGTGGACGAGGATGCAAAACGATATTGGTCGTGTATTATTATCAGAAGCAGAAATAGTAGCTAAAGTAAAAGAATTAGGTGATAAACTCACTGAAGAGTATAGAGGTAAGGAATTATTAGTAGTAGGTATATTAAAAGGATCTAATGTTTTTATGAGTGATTTAATTAGACAGATTAATATTCCACTTAAAATTGATTTTATGATGGTATCCAGCTATGGTAATGCTACAGAGTCTACAGGTGTTGTTAAAATTATTAAAGATATTGAACAAAGCATTAGTGGTAAACACTTATTAATTGTAGAAGATATTATTGATAGTGGTTTAACATTAAAATATTTAACAGAGATGCTTGAAACAAGAAAACCAGCAAGTATTAAACTTTGTACTTTATTAGACAAACCAGCAAGACGTAAAGAAAATGTGGATGTAGATTATGTAGGATTTGAAATGCCAGATGAATTCTTAGTAGGCTATGGTATTGATTATGCGGAGTACTATCGTAACTTACCTTACATTGGAGTACTTAAGCCAGAAGTATATGAAAAATAAATAAGAGATAAGATAAGGGAATGGAACGAATGAATTTTGTATCCATTCCTTTTATTTTTGTATCATATAAAAATTCTTTTAATAATAATTATTAATTGACTAAGTTTATTTAGAGGAGTATAATAAATTTATAACAAAGTGAAACGCACAAGGAGGAATTTAGGTATGAAAGTTATTGTAATTGGATGTACACATGCTGGTACAGCAGCTATTGTAAATACGAAATCACTCTATAAGGATGCAGAGGTAACGGTTTATGAAAAGAATGATAATATTTCATTCTTATCATGTGGAATTGCTTTACATGTAGCGGATGTAGTAAAAGATCCTAAAGGACTTTTCTATAATTCTCCAGAAGGTTTAAAAGAGCTTGGTGTTGTAACTAAAATGGAACATGAAGTTACACAAGTGGATATAAAGAATAAATGTGTAGAAGTTAAAGATTTAAATACAGGAGAAGTATTTAAAGATACTTATGATAAATTAATTATTACATTAGGTTCATGGCCTATTGTACCACCATTTGAAGGTATTGAACTTGAAAACATTGTACTTTCTAAAAACTACAACCATTCACAAGCTATTATTGAAAAAGCTAAACAAGCTAAAAATATTGTTGTAATTGGTGCTGGTTACATTGGAGTAGAACTGGCAGAAGCATTTGAGATGCTCGGCAAAAACACAACACTTGTTGATGCAGAAGAACGTATTATGAACAAATACTTAGATGCACCATTCACAGCAAAAGCAGAAGAAGCTTTTAAAGAACATGGTGTAAACATTGCAACAGGTGAAAAAGTAGTACGCTTTGAAGGAACAGAAGGTAAAGTAAGTAAAGTTATAACAGACAAAAATACTTATGAAGCTGACCTTGTAGTACTTTGTATCGGATTTAAACCAAATACAAGTCTTGTGCAAGGACAATTAGATATGTTACCAAATGGTGCAATCATTATTGATGAATATATGAGAACAAGTGAGCCTGATGTATTTGCAGCTGGAGACTGCTGTGTTGTAACTTATAATCCAGCAGGGGATACACGTTATATTCCACTTGCAACAAATGCAGTGCGTATGGGTATGCTTGTTGCAAGAAACTTAGTAGAACCACAACTTAAATATATGGGTACACAAGGTACATCAGGTATTAAAATTTATGATTACAACATTGCTTCAACAGGTATGACAGAAGAAGTTGCAAAATCAACAACAAACTATGATGTAGCATCTATTGTGTTCACAGATAACTATAGACCAGAATTCATGCCAACTTATGAAGAAGCTATGGTTAAACTTGTATATGATAAAAAATCACACCGTATTTTAGGTGGACAAATTTTATCTAAACATGATTTGACACAATTTATGAATACTTTATCAGTAGTTATTCAAAATAATATGACAATAGAAGAACTTGCAATGACAGATTTCTTCTTCCAACCACACTTTAATAAACCTTGGAGTTTATTAAACTTAGTAGCTATTAAAGCAATGGAACAATAAAATAATAAAGTAATAAAAGGAGAGGGGCTGTTGCTTATGCGACAGCCCCTTTAAACTCATCCTATTAACAAATTTCTCTAATTTGAGTGATTTGATCAGTATTAATAATCACGATTTTACCTGAACCAACTACCATAGCACGTACGCATCTTCCTTGCACATCTAAAATACATACAGTGCCACATTTAGAGCCGATAGCGATACGAACTTTTTTGCCAATCATGCAGCGTAACATTTGTTCAAAACTATTGCCACAGCATGGAGAGGAGCAAGATTTACAGCAATGACTCCTACTATGCCCACGCCTATCTGAACATGGCATAAATACATTTTCACAATCACGGCAGCAATCATCACAATCACAGCATCTATCGCAGTCACAATCACAACAGCAATCAGAGCAAGGTCTTCTTATAGGTCTACAAGGTGTAAATAGATTTTCTTCTTCACAGCAGCAATTATGGCGTGGACGAGGACGTCTGCGTTCACATTCACAGCAATGGCAACAGCGATCTTCTAGAAAATCATTAACGTCATTTAAGCATTCTATAATTTTTGGTCTACAGTTACCCATCCTAAAGGCCTCCTTAACAACTACATTCCTCAATGAAATCAATATGATCTAGGTTAAAGATTCTAATGTTACCAGAGCGAACATCGATGACTTTGACATAGCAAGGTGTAATATCACAGATCAGAACGTTAAAGCAGTGGCACCCTGTATGAATAATAGCTTTATGGCCGACTAAATTGCATAAATGATCAGAATAACAACATGACATAAGCATTCCTCCTATAAGCAAAGTAGGGAATTTTTTATTCTATTTCTACAAATTCCCTAATGTAGTCTATGATACAAAGAGACATAATGTGACATATTAATTGTTTAATTTATTCCAAAATATGAAACTGATGTTAGGATATTTCTGCAAGTTTTGTGATTTTAACTTATGGTATAATCTGTATAGAGCTTAAAGGGCATAGAGGAGATAAAAAGATGTGTTCATAATTTTTTAAAATAACCCTTTTGGTATAACACTTGAAAACTTATAGGAAAGTATGCTATTGTTATAATTATATCTCTTTAGAAAATAGGGAGTAGTAAAAAGGTAAGAAGTAATGTATAATGTATGTGTTAAAAAAGTGTATCCAGTACAGTGGAAGATAAATAGTAAACATACGCTAAAAGAAGAAAAGGAGAGTTATTGATTATGACATTATTTAAACAATGGGACAATTATGGTGAAGATGCAAAAGCTCGTTCAACAGAAGAATACAAAAAAGTTGTTGAAAGATACCTTACTATGGAAAGAAACGTATACAGTGAGCTTCTTTCAAACGTTAATGAAGTAGTAGAAGGAACAGTTGCTGAACTTGCAACACGTTTTGCTATGACAGAAGTAGAATTCGTAGGATTTGTAGATGGAATTAACGAAAGTCTTAAAGCTGGTGCATATGATTTAGATACATTAACATCAGAATCAGTAGTAAAATTAGACTTCGATCTTAAAAAATTATACTGGAACATGTTAGATGCTCAAGCTGATTGGCTTTACAACTTACCACAATGGGATGAGCTTCTTTCAAAAGAAGAACGTCAAGCTATTAAAAACGACTACAAAAAATCAAAAACAGTTGTTATTGGTAAAAAAATCGGTCGTAACGACGCATGTCCATGTGGAAGCGGCAAAAAATACAAACAATGTTGTATAAACAAATAATAACTGCTCATTGAGCAGTTATTTTTTTAAACAAAGTTCGTAAAAGGGGTGAATCAAATGGAAATCATATGGTCTTATGTACTTATTGCAATTATTACGCTTGTACTTATTACAATCAGAATGCTCAATAACAAGATTGTAAACGACTTTCTGAAAGAGCATGAAACAGCAGAAAAATATGTTATCTTCAAAAAAGACTTTTTCTTTACAGTAGCAAAAATTTGTGTAGTCTGCACAATTCTTATTAATGGACTTACGCTTTATGGGCATCAGAGAATGAATACACAAAGTATTGTACTGACAGTTCTCATTGTTGGTATGTGTCTTATAAGCTGTATGAGTTTTGTAGCAGTAGACGAAAATAAAGCTTTTAATATAGCTGGTTATTTAGTTGAAGAAGATGCCATCAAAGATATCCAAATTAAAGAACATAAAAATAGATTAAGTTGTAAGGTTTTGTTCAAAGAAGAAATAAATGGGTATCAAGGTATGGAATTTTGTATTTTTGGTCAAAAAAGAGAAGCATTTATTAATAAAGTTGAACAATAATTCACGAAATAGGTCATATAAGTGGCCTATTTTTTTTATAAAAAATACACTTTCTTTTTTTTTAGATAGTGGTAAAATAGATGGAGTAATCTTAAATGAACCATAGTTCATAAAAATCTATGACGAGAAGAGACAGTTAGGAGATGAGAGGCATGGAGGAGATTATTAAAGAAATTGTGAAGATTGATTCAAACGCAATGGAAAATAAGAAGCAGCAAGAAAATAGGATCAATGAACGCAAGGCATATTATGAAGCTCAAATTGCTGCCTATGAAAAAGAGCGAATAGAAGATGCAAAGGAAAAAGCAGAAAAGGCCTATCAAGATATTATTGCAGCAGCTAATGAGCAGTATAAATTTGAGGAAGAAAGAGCCAAAAAACAAGTGCTTCTTATCGAAAATAAGTATCTGCAGGTAGAAGGCCCTTTATTAGACACTGTATTTAAACAATTATTTACAATGGAGGCGTAGTATGAATGCTTATGCTTCTTATAATGCCATCAATAGTAAACTACATACCAGGAAAAAAACTTTATTAACAAGAGAAGACTGGAATAAAGTATTAAATTATACAACAGTTGCTCAGTTTACAGAATTTCTTAAGAAACGTTATGGCTATAGCGTACATCTTGAACAAAGCAAAATTGAAGATGTACATAGAGGTGAATTAGAAGTTATTTTAAAACGTTATGTAGTTTATGAAATTGAAAAGATGATTCATTACTTTTCAGGGCCTTACAAAGATTTTATTAAGACTCTCCTGTTGCAATATGATATTTATGACCTGCAGCTTATTTTAAGAGCTATTGCAAGAGAAGAAAATATTAATGATCTTCAAAGACACTTCGTTCATTCAAGCCATAATACAAAAGTAGCTTATGATAAACTTATTGCAAGCGGTAGTGTAGCACAGTTTGTAGAAGGACTTAAAGGAACTGTTTTTTATGAAGATTTAAAGACTATGACGCAAGAAGATGTGATGAAAAGAGAGTTTCATATGGAAATGAAGCTTCACATTCTTTATTACAAGCTGTTGATGAAAAAGGCTAAAAAACTTACACCATCTGATTATGAAGTTGTAAAGAAAATCATAGGACTTAAAATAGATTGTCTTAATATCCAATGGATTTATCGTGCAACGAAATACTATGATATTTCAAGAGAAGAGATTATGGTGTATAGCTTACCTGGTGGAAATATTTCTTATAATAGTCTTAAAAAGCTTGTATATGCTAAGTCTTTTAACGAATTTGAGAGGAAAGTAGAAAAGTACTTAGGTGCTGATGTTTTTAACAGACAAGGGGATACTCTTTTAGAGAAATGTATGGATACTATTATTTATAAATCCATTCATAAAGTGAATGAAGAGAATTCTATCGCTTTACCACTTCGATACATCTTTGTACTTCAAATAGAGATAGAGGACTTAATTGCAGTAACAGAAGGGATTAGATATGGACTTGATCAAGATGAGATAAAGAAGTATCTAGTCTATACACTTTGATGAGGGGAGGAGTAGCAGATGGCTATTGAAAAAATGGTCTTGCTTAATCTAGTGGGGTCGCTAGATGATGAGCATGCAATATTAGAAGAATTAGTATTAAGCGAAAATATCCATTTGAATTTAGAGCACAACGATGTTTATGATAACCATTATATGGTACATCAATATGAATCGATGATGCCACAGGATGCTTTTCCTATTATTGAAAACTATGCCCAAATGGAAGCTGAGTACCATGGGATGTTAGAGGCTGTAGAGGCTATAGGAAAAGGAATGGGTATTACACCTAAAATTGATAAAGTCAATGTAGGAAGAAAATATCTTTTGAAGGAAGCTAAGGAAGATTTACTTCAGTTGAAAAGTGAAATCGGTGAGCCTATTACAAGGATTAATGAAAATAAAGAATTGATTAATAAGCTTACTGTTTTTAGGAAGAAAGCTGCTTGTATTAAATCACAATGGTGCAATTTTAAGGATTTATATGAATTAAACTATTTTGATTTTCAAATAGGGATGCTTTCTTATGATAACAAAATTCAAATTAAGAAAAACTATGAAAATATTAGTGCTATTGTACTTAAAGTAGGAGATATACCTGACTCAAGAGAGGATATTTACCTCATTGTTTACCCTAAACAGTTTAAAGATGAGACAAAGAGATTGTTGAAATCTCTGAACTGGGTAGATTTAGGCATTCCAGATGACTTAATTGACATGCCAGGTAACCTCGTAGCAGCAACAGATGATAAGATTGATAAAATACATAAAGAGGTAGCTGAACTAGAAAAAATAGTACTTACAAATTTAGAAAAGAAAACCTTTATACTGAACAAGATTTATACACGTGTAAAGCTTGAACAGAAAATACTTAGCATTAAAGAGGAGATTGTGCATGGCAATAATCTGTTTGTACTGAATGCATGGGTAGCTAAAAAAGACAGAAGGCGCATAGAGGAAAAAATAGGAGATATTACAGATAAATTTGTTGTTATTGTAAAAGATGCTAGTGAATTAGATAAGAAGATTATTCCACCTACGCAGCTTAAGAATAATTGTATCTTTAAGCCTTTTGAAACTATTGTAAAACTCTATGGACTTCCTTCTTATTATGAGATTGATCCAACCCCATTTTTAGGCATTACTTTCATGCTTATGTTTGGAATTATGTTTGGCGATATTGGGCAGGGACTGGTGTACTTCTTAGCAGGGGTAATGCTGTATAAGAAAAGTGAAGTGGCCGGTGGTGTACTAACAAGACTTGGTCTTAGCTCTATAGTCTTTGGATTTGTTTATGGAAGTTTATTTGGGCTTGAACATGAGCAGCTCCCTTGGTTACCACATATTGTAGGAAGCCCACTATCAACTGTTAATATTATGCCTGTGCTTATTGCAGGGGTTGTATTTGGGATAGCTGTTTTATCTGTTTCTTATATCATAGGGATTATTAATGCCCTAAGACGTGGTGATATAGAGGCAGGCGTATTTGGTAAAAACGGTATTGCCGGCTATATATTCTTTATGGGCTTTGTAGGTACACTTGTATCTTTAGTTCAAATTATACAGGTACCAATCTGGGTACCACTTGGTATTATGGTCCTTATGTTAGGTGTCATGATTTTAAGAGAGCCTTTAACCAATATGGTGACAGGCAACAGACCTTATATTCATGGAGAAGTATCTTCTTACTTTATTGAAAGTGCCTTTGAAGGTGTAGAAACTATTTTAGGAGCTTTAAGTAATGGGATTTCTTTCATTCGTGTAGGGGCCTTTGCACTGAACCATGCTGGACTTTTTATGGCCTTTTTAGTTATGTCTGAGATGACAGATAGTCTTTTATTAAAAATAATTATTTTATTACTCGGTAACATTTTAATTTTAACGCTAGAAGGCTTAGTTGTATTTATTCAAGGGCTAAGACTTCAGTATTATGAAATGTTTAGCAAATACTTTAGTGGGGATGGCCATGCCTATGCCCCAATCAAAATTGAACAATAAAGGAGATATTCAAAATGGAAATGATGATGGTAGTTTTAGCAGCAATTATTGCAGTAGGTACAGTATTTTATGGAGTACGTATGATGAAAGAGAAGAGACAAGGAAATGTTAAAAAAGCTGTCTTTACTTCTGTATCTATTTTTGGTCTTGCAGTAGTAGGGATGTTTGCCTTTATGTTATTACCAAGCCCACTTTTTGCAGCAGAAGCAACAGGTACTGCAGCAGCTTCAGTAACTTCAATTGGTGATGGATTTAAATATATTGCAGCAGCTCTTAGTACAGGTCTTGCTACAATGGGTACAGGTAAAGCTGTAGGTGCTGTAGGTTCATCTGCTATTGGTGCTGTATCAGAAGATGCTTCTATTTTAGGTAAAACACTTATTTTCGTAGGTATGGCTGAAGGTATTGCAATCTACGGTATGATTATTTCTATCTTAATTCTTTTTGTATAAGACAGAAAAGAGCTGGTAGTATGAAGTCCTTTTTAATCAGTGATAACCGTGATACCTGGGTAGGCATGCGCCTAGCAGGTATTAACGGCATCATTATTCATGAAAAAGATGAGCTTTTAGAAGCGCTAAATGCAGCAAGAAAAGATGAAGAAATCGGTCTTATTATTATGACTGAGAAAATTGTAGATTTAGCAAAAGATGAAATCATGGAATTTAAGTTAAAAGTAGCAAGGCCTCTTATTATCGAGATTCCAGATAGACATGGAACGATGCGCAGTGAAAATGCCATTACGAATTATATAAGAGAATCAGTCGGCATTCGTATATGAGGTGAAAACAATGGTAACGATAGAACAAAAATTATCCTTATTCTCAAAGCTTTTACAACAGGATATTAAAACCGAAATCGGTGAAAAGATAGAGGCCATGGAAAAAGAATATGAAGTAATCATGGCAGAGCAGAAACGTAAAGTAGATAAAGATGCAGATGACATTATTGAACATGCAAGAAAAAAAGCTGAGATAAAAAGACTTGAACTTATTAGTAAAGCCAAGATGAAAACGAAAAAAGAAAGCATGATCGCAAAAGAAAAATACATAGGTGTATTCATTGAACATCTTAAAGTGCGTATTATGGCATTTAAAGAAACCCCTAGTTATAAAGAGTATTTAGAGCGTATGATTGGAACACTAGAACACCTTGCAGCGTATGATACAGATTTTATCGTTTATATGACAGTAAAGGATTTAGAAAAATATGGTGAGTACGTACTTGATCAAATTGCACTTGGTGGTATTGCAAAAGAGAGATTGCATCTAGAAACAAAAGATGAAAGTATGATAGGTGGATTAATTTTAGATAGTCCTAAGAAAAATCTTAGAATTGATTTATCTATTTATACAGTCATAGAAGATCATAAAGATGAAATTGTAGAGCAGCTCTTTAATGCAATTGGAGAGGTTGGTGGGCTAGATGAGTAATCAGACTGGAATTGTAGAACTCATTAACGGACCAGTTGTTAAAGGAAGTAATATGCAAAGCTTTAAAGTTAATGAGATGGTTACAGTAGGTAGACAAAAACTTATTGGAGAAGTTGTATCTCTTGAAAAAGATAAAGCGACTATTCAGGTTTTTGAAGAAACAGAAGGACTTATGGCAGGAGAAGAGGTCTATCAAACAGGGGCTCCTCTTTCCCTAACTCTTGGGCCAGGAATGCTTGGGAATATGTTTGATGGGATTCAAAGACCGCTTAAGCAGATTGAAAAGATCTCTAAAAACTTTATTCCAGAAGGGATAGGACTTATTTCTATTGATCCAACAGCACCTTGGGAGGTAAATATAGTTGCTAAGGAAGGCGATTACCTTATGCCAGGAAGTGTATATGCCACAGTGCAGGAGACACTTAGTATTAACCATAAAATTATGGTACCTCCGGATATGAAGGGGAAAGTTGTATCTGTTAAACCAAATGGGATCTATACTTTAAATGACACTATCGTACAAATAGAACTTGAAGATGGTACCGTTCATAATCTTACTTTAGCACAAAAATGGCCAGTTAGAAAACCAAGGCCTATTCAAAAAAGAATTCCTATTTATAAACCACTTATAACAGGGCAACGTGTTATTGATAGCTTCTTCCCAGTAGCAAAAGGTGGTACAGTAGGACTTCCAGGTGGCTTCGGTACAGGTAAAACTGTTACACAACATCAGCTTGCTAAATGGTGTGATGCAGATATTATTGTTTATATTGGATGTGGAGAACGTGGTAATGAGATGACCAACGTACTTGAAGAATTCCCAGCCCTTATTGACCCACGTACTAACCGTCCTCTTATGGAAAGAACAATCCTTATTGCTAATACATCTAACATGCCTGTTGCAGCGCGTGAAGCAAGTATTTATACAGGGATTACAATGGCAGAGTACTTTAGAGATATGGGTTATGACGTAGCGATTATGGCAGACTCTACTTCTAGATGGGCAGAAGCCCTTCGTGAAATTTCAGGGCGTCTTGAAGAGATGCCAGCAGAAGAAGGATATCCAGCTTATCTGCCATCACGCCTAGCACAATTCTATGAACGTGCAGGTTGTGCCCTTACACTTAATAATGAAGAAGCCTCTGTTACAATTATTGGTGCAGTATCACCAGCAGGTGGAGACTTCTCAGAACCTGTTACAGAGAATACAAAACGTTTCGTAAGTGCCTTCCTAGCACTTGATAAAAAGTTAGCTTATGCAAGACACTACCCAGCTATTAACTACTTAACTAGCTATAGCGGCTATGTGACGATGCTAGATGACTGGTACCGTGATAACGTATCACCAGATATGCTTAAGCTTCGTGCTAAGATGATTCGTCTTCTTCAAGAAGAAGAAAAGCTGAATGAAATTGTACAGTTAGTAGGAGAAGATGTCCTTCCAAATGACCAGCATCTTGTACTTGAGATTGCAAGAACCATTAAAAAAGGCTTCCTTCAACAAAATGCGTTGCATAAAGATGATACGTATGTATCACTTGAAAAACAATACAAAATGCTTTGTGTCATTGACACCCTCTATACAAGTGCACTGAAATGTGTGAAAAAAGGTATCCCGCTTTCTACTATTAGAAAACAACGTGTATTTGATGATGTCATCAAGATGAAGTATGACGTACCAAATGATCAGATTTATCTTTTAGATGAACTGAGCAAGAAAATCGTAGACACCTATCAAAACCTAAGGGAAAAATATGAATAACAAGTAGAGGATGGTCAAAATGAGAAAAGAATACTTAAAATTAGAACGTGTAGATGGACCACTCATTGTTCTTTCAGATATACAAGATGTTGCCTATGGTGAAATCGTAACCATTAAAGTAGATGGTGGTAAGGATATGCGCAAAGGCAAAGTCATCAAAATTGAAGGTGATGAGGTTGTTATCCAGGTATTTGAAGGAACAGCAGGTATATCTACAGAAAATGCATCTGTTAAATTTACAGGTAAGCCACTTGAAATTCCTCTTTCTAAAGAAATTCTTGGAAGATCCTTTAATGGGGTAGGGGAGCCTATAGATGGAGCTTATCAAATTGTTTCAAACTTAAGAGCTAATACAAATGGGAGACCTATTAACCCTGTAGCACGTAAATATCCAAAGAACTTTATTCAAACAGGGATTTCTTCTATAGATTGCCTTATGACACTTATTCGTGGGCAGAAGCTTCCGATTTTTTCTGGTAATGGTATTGCCCATAATGAGCTTGCTGTACAGATCGTTAAGCAGGCTAAAATTGAAGGGGCTAACAGTGACAACTTTGCCGTAGTTTTTGGGGCAATGGGGGTACGTCATGATGATGCTAGCTACTTTATACGTAGTTTTGAGTCAGCTGGTGTACTTGACCATGTTGTTATGTACCTAAATATGGCAGATGACCCTATCGTAGAGAGAATTTCTACACCAAGATGTGCCCTCACAGCAGCAGAGTATTTAGCTTTTGAGCACAATATGCACGTACTGGTTATTTTAACGGATATGACAAGTTACGCTGAGGCTTTACGTGAAATTTCCTCAACTCGTGAGGAAGTACCATCACGTAAAGGTTATCCAGGTTACCTCTATAGTGACTTATCCACTATTTATGAACGTGCTGGTATGTTAGAAGATAGAGAAGGTTCTATTACCTTAATCCCAATTCTAACTATGCCAAATGATGATATTACACATCCAATACCTGACCTTACAGGTTTCATTACAGAAGGCCAGATTGTACTAAGCCGTGAATTAAATCAAAAAAATATTTATCCACCTATTGCCATTCTCCCATCTCTTTCACGTCTTATGAAAGATGGTATAGGAGAGGAGTATACAAGAGAAGATCATGCAGACCTTTCTAACCAGATCTTTTCTGCTTACTCTAAGGTACAGGATATCCGTGCTTTATCACAGATTATTGGTGAGGATGACTTAAGTGATGTAGATAAATTATATTTACAATTTGGACGTGAATTTGAAGAACGTTTTATCTCACAAAAACCTACAGAGAACCGATCTATAGAAGAAACACTGGATTTAGGTTGGAAAATCCTTTCTATTTTACCAGCTAATGAACTGGACCGTATGCCACCAGAAATGATTAAGAAATACTATAAAGCGCATAAGGAGTAAACTTTATGTCTGTATTAGTAGCACCTACCAAGTCCAATTTAATGAAGGCAAAGTCTTCACTTGACTTATCACAAAAAGGGTATGAACTTCTGGATAAAAAACGTAATGTACTGATTCGTGAGATGATGGTTCTTGTAGAGAAGGCCAAAAGCATTCAGGCAGAAATCTATGATATTATTGAAGATGCCTATAGAGCACTTCAAACGGTTAATATCACAATGGGGATTACACAGGTAGAAGACATTGCAAGAGGAATTCCTAAGGATGAGAACTTTGATATCCTTCTTAAAAGTGTTATGGGTGTCGATATTCCTATGGTGAAGTACGAAGAGCAGTCTGTTTTTCCAACTTACGGTTTTCACAATACGAATCCTGCCTTAGACCTAGCTGCAGAGCAGTTTAGAAAAGTACGTTATAAAGTGTATGAGCTTGCTGAAATTGAAAATTCAATTTTTAAATTAGCAAAAGAAATAGAAAAGACACAAAAACGTACCAATGCACTTGGACATATTCAAATTCCAAAGTATAAAGAGCAGGTCAAATATATTGAAGAAGTTCTAGAAGAGAAAGAGCGTGAAGATTTCTTTAGACTTAAGAAAATAAAGAAATAAGGGAATAAAGGAACTTTATATAGGTACTTGCAAAAACCTGCGAAAGTGATATAATAAAAATAACTTAAGAAACAAACTCCTGTAATGTTCGATACCCTGTTATTTTGAACCTACAATTCACGTTCGGGAGACGAAAATTACTCTATTGAGCTAATGTTAGGCCGCAAGCTAATTCCCTTTGGGCAGCGGAAAACAGGACTTAAATAGATAGTCACCCACCTAGCTTAGCTAGGGCGTCAAAATCTCAGGAACGGCATTTTGGGACAATGTTGAATGTTAGGCACTAGCTTATTGCTAGTGCTTTTTTTATTTGTGCATTTTAATTTCTGTATTTATTGAATTTGTTTGATTGGTGTGTTAAATTTCTAATAAAGTAAGATTAATTTTAAAATTTACTAAGAATTAGGAGAAGGCAAATGGGACACATTATACAGTCACTAAATCAAAATTGGTTTTTTAAATTAGGAAGTGAGGATTTAACACAAAGTCCATCAGAAAAGAAGTGTTATGAGAAGGTTAACTTACCTCATAGTGTGACACTTACACCAGCTATATCAAGTGGAGGCATTAACTATCAGGGGGAATGTGTTTACTATAAAGCTTTAACATTTACAGATGCAGAAAAAAACAAAAAAATTATTTTAGAATTTGACGGGGCTATGGGTGTTACAGACGTTTATCTAAACGGTAAATATTTTACAACCCATTATTGTAGCTACTTGCCTTTAGTCATAGATATTACAGAGGAAGTAAAGTTTAATGAGGAAAATATTATAGCACTTAAACTAGATAACTCTGACAATGGAGATGTACCACCGGGAACACCTCAGTCTAGTTTAGATTTTACATATGAAGGCGGACTTTATAGAGAGGCAAGAATGCATATAGTAGATAAGCTTTATGTAACACATGCTCTTCTAGCAGATGAACAAGCTGGAGGAGGTCTATTTGTATCTTATGAAGATGTATCGGAAGAATATGCTACTATAAAGATTAAAACGCATATAAAAAATGAAGTAAAAGAAGCTCAAACCTTTAAGCTGATCCATGAGCTCCTAGATCAAGAGGGAAACAACGTGCAGACTTTAATAAGTGAGCATAGTCTGAATTTGGATGAAGCAAAGCATTTTGAGCAACATATGGAGGTTAATGCGCCTCAGCTTTGGAGTATGGAAAGACCCTATTTATATAAGCTTGTTACTTCTATTGTAGAGGGGGAGATATGTTATGATCAGATTACAACAACTATAGGGATTAGAACTTTCCAGTTTACAGTAGATAAAGGCCTTTTATTTAATGGTAAGTCAGTAAAGGTACCAGGTGCTAACTATCACCATACAACAGTTTATATAGGGAATGCTATGCCAGCGAGTTTATTAAGACGTGATGCATTAAAGCTTAGACAAGCAGGCTTTAAAAATATCAGATCACATTACCCGCTTACACCAGCTTTTGTAGAGGCTTGTGATGAATATGGAATGACTATGATTGTAGGAGCACCAGGCTGGCAATGGTTTAAAGAAGGTATTTTTGAAACTTATGCAAAAGATAATGTGAGAAAGATGGTGAGATGGCTTAGAAATCATCCAAGTATATTAATATGGGAGCCTCTACTCAATGAAAGTTATATGCCAGAGGCATTTAAAAAAGCTGTGCATGACATAGTACATGAAGAGTATTCATATAGGGATTGTTATACTGGCTCAGATGATGATGTAACAGATATTTTGTATAAGAATTTCTTTGATGAAAAAGAACCAGAAGAAAAATCAGTTTTAAAGAAACCTCTTTGGGTAAGAGAGTATAATGATAGACCCGATGATTGGAATAATCAAGGGTGTGCATGGCGCGTACCAAGAGGCTGGGGAGAAGGCCCTATGCTGAAAGCAGTAGAGCGTGCTCTTGGACAAGATGCTCAGAGTCAAAGACAAAACTATGTGGATATGGTTAATGATGATGCAATCTGTGGATACGGCTTATGGCCAGCTATTGAATATAACAGAGGTTATCATGTGGCACCTTGTTGGGGGGGAGTACTGGATTTATACCGTGTACCTAAATTTGCATATTACTTCTTTAAAAGTCAGCAAGATAGAGCAGAAAGTGGCGTGATTCTCTTTATTGCCAATTACTGGTCAGAAATTAGTGCAAATGATGTCATTGTGTATTCTAATGCAGAGCGTGTACGTCTCTATCATAATGATACTTTTATTGAAGAGATTGGACCAGATGACGTGAAGGTTCAGTATCCACCATTTACTTTTAAAAATGTAAGAAACCGCTGTAAAAAGCGTGAACGCTCTGTGATTAAAGTAGAAGCTTTAATAAATGGAGAAGTAGTGGCTACAGAGGTAAGACAGTCACCAGGTATTCAGAAACAGTTAAAGTTAGAAGCTGACTTTATGGGAATACCACTTAAAGCAGATGGTTCTGATATTGTCATGGTATACTGTAAAGTATTAGATGAAGAGGGGAATGTGGTACCATTTACTGCAGACTCCTATCCTATCTTATTTACGGTAGAAGGCGAAGGAGAAATTATAGGAGATGCAAGTATCGGTGCAAATCCTATTTGTCCAGAAGGTGGTATAGCAACCATAATGGTGCGTTCTACTCAAAAAGCAGGGCCTATTAAAGTTAAAGCAGAACTTTTCTGGAAGCAACCTATTGCAAAAGGTGTACAAGGCGATAGTCTTATTTTTGAATCCGTGAAATAGTTATTTTTTTAGCTCCTTCTGAATATATATAGTACAAGCATGGGCTATAGAATTGAGGAGGAGGAGCAGTATGGAAAGGTACGATAGAGATTACGGGCGTAGCAGAAACTATAGAAGTAACAACAGGGGAAGAACGAGAGGAAGAAATAGAGGCTATAACAGCCGACATACAAATCAGTCAGGTGGAGGCGGTTTTACTTTCATTATGCTACTTTTAATGATTGTAGCAGGTGCCTATTTTCTGAGTGGTGAGGAAGGTAAAGATACTTTTAATGAGTGGATTGGTAAGGCAAAGGTAGCTGTAAGTGAATTTATAACACCTACCGAGGAGGTAGCGGCAACACCACTTCCAAGTGATATGACGCCTTGTACAAAGGCTAATATTGCTAAAATCGTAGCTTATACTTTCTTAGAAGGCGAAACCATTGAAGACACAACTGGTGAGGACAAGTTGTGGTACAGCAAATACTATGAGTATCTTAAGAAAGACCCTAAATTTGCTTCTTTTGATGAAGCAGAAGCAATGGAGGTTATGACGTATAATGAAGCAAAGCAGTTTTTCTCTGATTTACTAGGTGATGGTGTAGGTGTAGAGGTGGCATCAGATAGAGAAGTAGGAAATGAGCCGCTCACTTTAAAAGAATTTCTAAAAGGTTTTGAACAGGCACTTGAACATGCCGGTAAAAAAGACTTATTAAAATATGAAGAGCTGAGTATTTTAGCGACTACAAGTACCCATGAGGCTGTAGGGCCTTGGCAGGTGCTTACAGATAAAGGGGTCTATGGTTTTGAAGGGTTGATTTTAGATCCTTTTATAGGTTATACCCTTCAAGCTGTTGTAAAAGGTGATGAAATACTAGGTATTGTAGATACATTAAGTTTAGAGGGCAAGATAGGAGAATGCTACATAGAGTCTGTAGGCTCTGGTCAGGCTACTGTAAAGGTAGGAGACTATACTTTGACTTATGAGAATCAAGTGGTAACAGAAAATGAAGTAGGCAAAATTTGTAATGTTGTCTTACAAGACCATGCTATTGTAAGATGTGAAATCGTTAAAGAAGATGATACAGATACACTTTTACGTATGACAGAGAGCTATGTAGAGTTTGAAAAGGGAGGATGCCTCCCTTTTGCTCAGTTAGCAGTTTACGATGGAACAGGTCAAGATTTTTATAAAAATACAAGCCAACTTTTTTCAGGAATAAAGGTTACTTATACTATGCAGGATGGTATGGTGCAGACTATTAAAGTCGTAGATGATCATCTCGCTAATAGTATTAGAGTACTCATTTCAGAAGATGGTATAGGTACTTATAGCCATGACCAAGTTATAGTAGGCAGTGATGCGGATTATACCCTTATTTATGGAGATCAAGTGAAAGGTTTTTTGGCAGGGCAAGTTTTTAATGCAGATGAGTTTGCCTGGGAAATAGGGAAAAATAAAGTAACGCTTATTGCCAGTGAAGAGAAAAGCTTAGAAATGCAGGGCATTACAAGACAGGACCAACATCCTCTTTATAAGGGACAACTTGAGATTTATAAGGAAGAAGAAGGGTATACAGTTGTTAATAGTTTAAATTTAGAAGATTATCTAGCAGCAGTTATTCCGAGTGAAATGCCTACAGATTATGGTTTAGAAGCTGTAAAAGCTCAGGCTATTGCGGCAAGGAGTTTTGCAAAGTCACATCAGAAATCTAACAAGTATATAAAATATGGTGCACAACTAGATGATACAGTTTCTACACAAGTTTATAATAATGTACCAGCTAATGCTATTTCCTATGAGGCAGCTAAGTCTACGGAAGGCGAGGTTATGGTATTTAATGACCGGATTATTAGTGGGAATTTCTTCTCTACCTCTTGCGGTTATACAGCCAATCATGGAGAGACATGGGCAGTGGGGGAAATCTTTCCGAATAATACACCTAGTTATTTAGTAGCAAGGCAGCAGTATATAGGTGAAAGAGCTGTGAATGATATGACAGACGAAAAAGAAGCCTATAAATTCCTGACCAAATCTGCAAAGGAAATAGATGCTTTTGATAAAGATTCACCTTGGTTTAGATGGCAACTTACCTTAGATGCAGCAGAACTTGAACATGTTGTGAATTCTAATCTTTATAATTTAACTACACATTATGCCAATATGGTGAAAGTTAAAGATGGCGATAAATGGGTCATTGGAGAAATCAACAATATGGGCAAGGTGAAAGATATTCAGATTACAAAACGCGGTGAAGGCGGTAACATTATGGAGCTTATTGTAGTAGGAGAAGAGTGTACCATTAAAGTAGGTACAGAATATCTTATTAGGATGCTCTTTGCACCAATTCAGAAAGATAGTACAAAAGATCCTATTGTCATTGTAAGACAAGATGGCAGTGAAATTCAGAATATGGCCCTCCTACCAAGTGCCTTCTTCAGCCCAGATATTCGTTACGATGATAAAGGCTTGATTAGCAAGGTGACCTTCTACGGTGGTGGCTACGGCCACGGCGTAGGTATGAGTCAGAATGGTGCCAAAGGCATGGCAAGTCGTGGTTATACCTGTAAAGAGATATTACGACACTACTATAGTGGGGTAGAGATTAAGAAGATGTAGAAAAGTTAAGTGGTAATTGAATTTTATCTGACTTTAGGTGATACCACGGATGTATAGAGTTCGCCCTAAGCATATGTATAGATGCTTAGGGCGTTTTTTATTTCATATTTTTAGAATCTAAAGGAGGATAAAAGATATAATTTTAAAGTCTAAGAATAACCCAAGTTTGCTTCCAGCCGATGAGTGGTTATTAGAGCGAATCAAGCAAACTATGAGAGGGAAAGGAGCTTGTGGACTTTTGTGTTTTGTAAAGAGGGCTTCATTAAGCTTGAAAGATGGGTATATACTATAAATAAAGATAGTACAAGAGCATAAGTATATATCTATGGATATAAATATAAGCATGATGAAGTTTATGAAAAGCATTATATAATAGAAATATAAGAAGGGGTGTAGGAGATGAAAATAGTTGTAGCAATGGATTCACTCAAAGGAAGTCTGACTTCTATTGAAGCAGGTGAAGCGATTCGAAAGGGGATTTTAAATGTAGATGCATCAGCCAAGGTAGTGGTGAAGCCTTTAGCAGATGGGGGGGAAGGAACAACCGAGGCACTAGTAAGTGGAATGGGGGGCGTACTATGCACACAGCGGGTTACAGGGCCTATTGGCCTAGCGGTAGAAGCTACATATGGAATCCTACCGGATCAAAATATGGCAGTTATAGAAATGGCACAGGCAGCAGGTCTTCCTAGTGTGCCAAAAGAAAAACGTAATCCACTTTATACAACCACTTATGGTGTTGGAGAAATGATTAAAGCTTGTATAGAAAAAGGATGTAGAAAATTTATAGTAGGTATTGGCGGCAGTGCGACCAATGATGCGGGGATTGGCATGCTTAAGGCATTAGGGTATCGATTTCTAGATAGTAAGGGACAAGATGTTGGAGAGGGTGGTCAGGTCCTTGAAAAGGTACATCACATTGATGAAACCAATGTTTTAGCAGAGCTTAAAGTGTGTGAATTCCAAGTCGCTTGTGATGTGAATAATCCTTTATATGGCCCCAATGGAGCAGCTTTCATTTATGGCCCACAAAAAGGGGCAACGCCAGAAATTGTAGCGCATTTAGATGCGGGACTTAAGCATTTTGCCAAAGTAACAAGTGACTTTTTTGGTGAGGACTTCTCACAAGTAGAAGGGGCAGGCGCAGCAGGTGGGTTAGGCTTTGGTTTTATGGCCTTTTTAGGCGGAAAGTTGGAATCCGGTATACAAATCATCTTAAAGGAAACCCAGTTAGAAGAAGCTATAAAGGATGCAGATCTTGTTATAACAGGAGAAGGTAGGCTTGATGATCAAACGGCTATGGGAAAGGCACCTATAGGTGTTGCAAAATTAGCTAAAAAATATAACTTACCTGTAATAGGTCTGGCAGGTGCTCTTGCACAAGAAGCTAAGAAATGTAATGAAGAAGGTATAGATGCCTATTTTTCTATTATCAATAGTGCTATGAGTTTAGAAGAAGCTATGAACAGGGAAAATGCTTTAAAGAATATGACGCAGACAACCGAGCAGATTTTTAGGTTGGTTAGTATCTGCAAGAGAGGATAATAAGAGACTAAGAATATCAGGAGAATCTATAAAAAATTTATCCGAATTTTGGATTATAGTGTTAGCATGGGTATTCAGTCTGCAAGTCCTTTATGCAAATTCAGGGCATACTCACTGAGAAGGAACCATGGCGGGAGAGATTTTAGCTGTTGATGAAGAGACATCTTTCAATAAAAAGCTTAAATAAAATGTATAAATTTTTATAAAAAACAACATAAGTACAAAATCTTCCCACATAAAGACATAGACTCTTATGACTTAAATGGCTATAATACTCATCATATCTTATAATGAGGAGAATTTTAAAGATGGCATATAAGACATACATTTTTGAGATGAAACAAGATGAATATTGGTATGGACCAGAAGTAAATAGCTGGGTGATGTATCCTTTACATAGAGGATCAACCTATGAGGTAGATGTAAATCATTACAAGGGTGTAAATCAAGTAAATCCTTTACTTGTTTCAAGTAAAGGGCGTGCTATTTGGTGTGAAGAAGGATTTAAATTAAAAGTAGCAGAGGGTAAAATTGAAATCCAAAGTTATAAGGGAGAAGTACAGCTTTATGAGTTTGGGACAACTTTAAAAGAGGCCTTTAAAGGAATAGCACAAAAGTGTTTTGCAGGTAACGGTATTGTGTCACCAAAAGACTTTTTTGTAAAGCCTCAATATAATACATGGATTGAGCTCATTTACAATCAAAACCAAGAAGATATTTTAAAATATGCTACAAGCATTGTTGAGCAAAATATGCCTGTAGGTATTATCATGATTGATGATAGCTGGAGTGAGTACTATGGAAGATGGCGTTTTAATGGTGCTAGATTCCCTAATCCTAAAGCGATGGTAGACCGTTTACATGAACTTGGATTTGAAGTTATGCTTTGGTGTTGTCCATTTATTTCACCAGATAGCTTAGAATTTAGACAGTTAAGAGATAAGGGGTATCTTGTGAAAAATACAAAAGGGGAGGTATCGCTTAAAGAATGGTGGAATGGCTATTCAGGCGTTCTTGATTTAAGTCATCCAGGAGCAGTAGCTTGGATGAAGGAACAATGTCAATATTTAATGGATACTTATGGCATAGATGGTTTTAAATTTGATGCTGGAGATGCTATGTATTATTCAGATGAAGATGTAACTTATGGCAATGTAGATGCTAATAAGCAATGTGAGTTATGGGCACAGTTTGGCTTAGAGTATCCCTATAATGAATACCGTGCGTGTTATAAAATGGCAGGTACACATCTTGTGCAACGTTTAGCAGATAAGAGTCATAGCTGGAATAGTAATGGTTTATCTTCACTTATTCCAAATCAGCTTACACAAGGGATATTAGGTTATGCTTATACTTGCCCTGATATGATAGGGGGAGGTAGCTACACAGACTTCTTAGATGGAAGTAAGAATCTAGACCAAGAACTTTTTGTAAGATACGCACAGTGTGCAGCACTTATGCCAATGCTCCAATTCTCAGCAGCACCATGGAGAGTACTTAGCCAAGAAAAGTTTGAAGCTTGCAAGGCAGCAGCTTGGTTACATGTTAAATACGCAGACTATATTTATGCGTTAGCTACAGAGGCAAGCAAAAGCGTAGAGCCTATTGTAAGATACATGTCTTATGAATTCCCAGAAGAAGGATTAGAACTTATCATCGACCAATTTATGTTAGGAACTCAATATTTAGTAGCACCAGTGTTAGAAAAAGGGGCTACAGCTAGAGAAGTTTCTTTCCCAACAGGCAAATGGTTAGGTGATGATGGCGTAGTGGTAGAAGGACCTTGCAGAATAACTGTAGACGTACCATTAGATAGATTACCTATTTTTGAAAGGATGCATTAAAAAAGATACTACATATAAGAAAAAGACCTGATACACCATGAAGATGCTATCAGGTCTTTTTCTTATTTTACTTAAGACATGCCATTTGTACTTTTATATTTATAAATCATTTCAGCATGATTTTGTTCATCTGTTTGAATGTGATTTAAAGCTTCACGCACATTAGTGGATGCAAATTGAAATAAGTCATTATTATAAGCAGATGAAACATATTTTTCGGTAGCAATACAGTCCGTACAGAGGAATTTGTCATGTTCTTTATCTGCTGCATTACAGGTAGTATCATAGGTTGCTTGAGGGGAATATTGAGATGCGTTTAGACGTTCATAGTTAATGCTACTTGTTTCATTGTTAAGGATTTGAGAGAGTGCATTAAAGTGATCTTGTTCATTGGTTTTAAGTCTATTAAATAGATTTTTAAGTTCTTGGTCCTTAGCAGCTTCGGCATAATAATTGTATTTATCAATACAAAGTTTTTCTTGATCTTGTAAATCTTTAATGAGCGATTCTTCTTTTTGAGTTAATGCCATAGTAAATAGCCTCCTTTATTTAAAAACGTATAGGGTTATTATTTATAAAAAAAGATAAAATATACCTATTAAGAGGCTATATAATGATTTGATTACAATACACAAACTTGTGCATATTTTTTTGGAGACATGCCTACAGCTTTATTAAAGGTTTTAACAAAGTTACTATAATCATTGTAGCCACATCGGATACAAACTTCATTGACATTTAATCCTTCAGCGAGAAGTGACTTGGCAATACTGATTCTTCTTGCCGTAATATATTTATTAATAGTCATACCTGTAGCGGATTTAAACATACGGCAGATGTAAGAACTGCTGAGGAAGAAGTGATTAGCTAAATCTTCAATGGTAAGCATTTCATAGATGTTTTGGTTAATGTATAGGAGGATTTCATCCACTTGTTTATTAGGTTTTAAGGCTAGGCTACTTTCAGTTGTAGCCTGATAAGCGGCATTAAGAAGCAGCATAAGTTGAATAAAGGTGGCACGTTCGGCTAAATCCTGGCCATATCCCTCAGTAGAAGTAATCTTTTTGGTGTAGTAGAGGAATTGATTTTGCTGTTCTTTAGTTAGTGAAAGCTTATGAGAAAAACCTAAAGTACGTTTTGTAAAACATTCGCTTAAATCTGTATGGGTGGATGAGAGCTGTTTAAGAAAATCAGGGTGTATGGCTATTACGATTCTTTCATGGATTTCGGAATCAATTTGGGTTAAGTAATGGCTTTCATATTGATTCATCACAAATACATCACCGGGCTGAATGGTATAGAATTGATTATCAATAAGAAATTGCTTGCCACCAGAAATAGAATAATAGATTTCATAACAGTCATGAATATGCATATTCATGGCTTTTTCTTCTTTGTAGAGATGTGCAATTGAAAAGTACTTTTGCTGAATACAATTTTCCATAGCAAGTTTGCATGAAGATAGTTCTTCCATAGAAATCCTCCTTATTGCTGAAAATGTAGAATTGTTTAATTTATTATAAAGGAATAAAAATATAACATCAAGTAAAAGAGTTCAAAATTTGCCACATTTCTAATCGTAAATACCAAGAAATTGAGATTATAGTATGTTAGACTTAAGAAAGAACAATAACTTTATGAGAAAGGAAACGATAAAATGGAAGTTAGAACAGCAGCATCTCCAAAGGACGTTAAGCACTATACAACAGACCGTTTAAGAGAGGAATTTTTAATTCAAGATTTATTTATACCAGGGGAAATTAAATTAGTTTATAGCCACATTGATCGTATTATTACAGGAGCAGCTGTACCAGTAGAGCCTCTTACACTTACAGCAGGAGCTGAGCTTCGTGCTAACTATTTCTTAGAAAGAAGAGAAATGGGGATTATCAACGTAGGTGGCAAGGGAACAGTGACAGTAGATGGTAAAGTTTATACATTAGATTACAAAGATGGTATGTACATAGGGAAAGGTGCAGAGGATATTATTTTTGCAAGTGTAGATGGGGCAGAGCCTGCTAAATTTTATTTAAACAGTGCGCCAGCACATACTTCCTATCCTACTGTAGCTATTAAAATGGAAGGCGAAGCTTCAGAAGATACAGTGATTATTAAAGATGAAAATAAAGTAGAACTTGGATGCTTAGAAGAATCCAATCATCGCGTCATAAATAAATACATCCTTCCAGGGCAAGTTGAAAGTTGCCAACTTGTTATGGGTATGACAGCCCTAAAACCAGGAAGTGTATGGAACACAATGCCTTGCCATACACATGATAGACGTATGGAAGTTTATCTCTACTTTGAAATGCCAGAGGATGCTTTTGTGATGCACTATATGGGCGAGCCACAAGAAACAAGACATCTTGTCGTAAGAAATGAAGAAGCAATTATTTCACCAAGCTGGTCGATTCATGCAGGAAGCGGTTCAAGAGCCTATACTTTCATTTGGGGCATGGTAGGAGAAAATCAAGAGTTTACAGATATGGATGCCGTAGAGAATAAGGAACTTCGTTAATGATATAAGAGTAGAAAGTAAGGAGGATGCAAGATGAGTATTATGAATAGTTTTTCGTTAGAAGGTAAGATTGCTCTTGTAACAGGTGCATCTTACGGCATTGGTTTTGCTATTGCTAAAGCTTATGCTAAGGCGGGAGCAACTATTTGTTTTAATGACTTAGATCAGGAGAAAGTGGATAAGGCATTAGAAGCTTATACAGCAGAGGGGATTCATGCACAGGGTTACGTATGTGATGTAACAGATGAAGAGGCTGTAAAAGTTATGGTAGATGCTATTGAAAGAGAAGTAGGTGTTATCGACATCTTAGTGAATAATGCAGGGATTATTAAAAGAATACCGATGCATGAGATGAGTGCTAAAGACTTTAGACAGGTAATAGATGTAGATTTAAATGCGCCTTTTATTGTATCAAAAGCAGTTATTCCATCTATGATTCAAAAAGGTGGTGGGAAAATCATTAATATCTGCTCTATGATGAGTGAACTAGGGCGTGAAACTGTATCGGCTTATGCAGCAGCTAAGGGTGGACTTAAGATGCTTACTAAGAATATAGCTTCTGAATATGGTGAGTTTAACATTCAGTGTAATGGGATTGGACCTGGCTATATTGCAACACCACAGACAGCACCACTTAGAGAGGTACAACCTGATAACACAAGACATCCATTTGACCAATTCATTATTGCAAAGACACCAGCAGCACGCTGGGGGACACCAGAAGACTTAATGGGTCCTGCTATCTTCCTTGCATCGGATGCTTCTAATTTTGTGAATGGGCATGTGCTTTATGTAGATGGCGGTATTTTAGCTTACATTGGTAAACAACCTAAATAAAAGGAGATTAAAATGTTTACAATTCGAATTGAAGATGGAAAGGGACATATACTTGCCCAAAATCAAGGTAATAAAGAAGTGGGCCTTGTCTATGCAAATGCTTATCAAGAAGGGGATATACTTATTGTAGAAAGTGATAAAGAAGATCTCTTTTGTGTTTTACAATTAGATGATGCTATTGGAGAATCCTTTGTCTATTTGCAAAGAGGCATCTTACGCTATGAAGTGCCTTTTGGAGAAAAGAAAGTTTGCTATTCACCTAAAGCTTTTAGTGGTAATAGACACCTTCTTAAAATAAGAGAAGCTACTAAGGAAGAGAAGGCTGTCTATAAGAATCTTGCATTGAATAAGTATGATCAACATGGCGAGGTGAACTGCTTCCCACATGCTAGTGCAAATGTTGAAACAAGAGGAGAATCTGTATTTGCAGCTAAAAATGCCATTAACGGCAATTGTGAAAATCATTCCCATGGCTATTGGCCTTATGAATCATGGGGAATCAATCGAGATCCTAATGCCTGCATGAAAATAGATTTTGGTAGAAAAGTATGTATAGACTACATTAGAATGTATACAAGAGCTGATTTTCCACATGACGCTTGGTGGAAACAGGTAACGTTTAAATTCTCAGATGGTAGTACCCTCGTATGGGAATTAGAAAAAACAGATCAGGCACACGAAATAAGATTTAAGAAGAAATGTGTAGAGTGGCTAGAGCTTGGTGATTTAATTAAGGCAGATGACCCTTCACCATTTCCAGCCTTATCACAGTTAGAAGTATATGGCATTGAGCTAGATTCACAAGAGTAGGACATAATAGATAAGATAAAACAAGAGATAAGCCTTAGGGTTATCCCTTGTTTTATGCTATAATAAAATTATCTAATAAATAAATTTAAACAATAGTAAAGTACAGTTTACAAGAAGCTACATAGGGTAACGGTCTGATGGCTTCCGCGGTCAACTCTGCTATCTGCTTCACAAGCTTCTGCTTGATCCCATTCAATTCTGCTATTTTCACATTCACGGGGGTCAAGTTGGATCATGGAGAGTTTGACTGGAAGATAACGGCTGTTTTTACTATTGCCAAGTTTCAACCATATACATTAAAGATAGGAGCGAAGATGATGAAAGCCAAAGCAAAAGTCCCTATAAATTGTTTATTTCAAGCGTGCTATAATCCTGAGTTAGAAGCAGAAATCAGTAAATGCAAAGAAAAATGTTACAGGTATAATCAGCTGAGTCCAAACGACCGGGAAACTCAGCAGAAAATGCTTGCTGAAATATTAGGCAGAATGGGAGAAAACGTAATATTTACCCCACCGTTTTGGTGTGATTACGGATATAACATTTCGGTTGGCGATTATTTTTATGCAAACCATAATCTGATCATTACAGACGGAGCACAAGTATCATTCGGAAACAATGTTTTTATTGCTCCGAACTGTTGTTTTACAACTGCCGAACACGCCATCGACCCAGAACAACGTAAGGCAGGGATGGAAATTGCAAAGCCGATTACTATCGGCAATAATGTTTGGATTGGGGCAGGGGCAACTATTCTCGCGGGCGTAACCATTGGAGACAATTCAGTTATTGGAGCAGGAAGTGTGGTTTCAAAATCCATACCAAGCAATGTAGTTGCTGTAGGTGTACCTTGCAGAGTGATGAGAAAAATCACAGAGGAAGATAAATACCGCTATCCTGTATACAAGGGCGATTGAGAACTTGCTAAATAAACTTGAAACGCTATATGAACAATGGTTAATTCGGCCTGTATGATAGAGGCGAAGGCTGGGCGGAACCCGTTTGCTGTTAGGAGACTGTTTCATGGTGTGTGTAGTTCCTTGTAAACTGTCCTAAAGAACATAATAAAGATGACTAGGTTTAAAAAGTTATTCTGGAAATAGTAGGGCGATGTTCTTTATAAATTAAAGATAGAGAATTAAGGGGAGGATGAGCGTATATGAATATACAAATTAGGGAAGGTTTTATTTCAGATTACCATGCAATTGGCCAGATTACGCAGTATGAGTTAGGTTATACGTGTGGTGAAGAGTTGCTCAAAATAAAATTGCAAGCTGCCCTTTCAAGTGAGAGGGAGAAGGTATTTGTAGCCCTTTGTGATGAGAAAGTCGTGGGCTATATACATGCGGAGAATTATGAGGTACTTTATTATCCATCTATGAAAAACTTACTAGGTTTTGCAGTACTAAGAGATTATCAAAGAAAAGGGATAGGAACAAGGCTATTAAATGAAGTAGAGCAGTGGGCTAAGGAGACGGGTGCATATGGTGTGAGACTTAACTCTGGGAAGATAAGGAGAGATGCACATGCTTTTTACCGCTTACGAGGATATGATTCAGAGAAGGAACAGATTAGATTTATAAAGAAGCTACAGTAAAAAAATTGATAAATTGTAAAAAACACAGGACGAAATAGTCCTGTGTTTTTAGTTTGGATTTTATGGAGTATATATTAGTTAGTTTTAGTTGTTGCTTCAGTTGTAAGTGGAGCTTCTTTGGTTTCTGCTAATAAGTAGTCATTGATATAAGCTTTGGCAACTTCTAATGTGAAAGCTTGAGAATCTTCACCTGTTGTACGATCATAAACTTCTTTATGTACCTCATTGTTTGATAAGATACGGATGCTTAAGAATGGAATATTATAAGTTGCTGCGATTTGAGCTGCGGCTGCTGTTTCCATTTCTTCAGCAGATGTTCCTAATGTTTCATTAAGCCATAAGATACGGTCGATTTCTTTATTCCATTCGTCTGCTGAACCTACAGTTCCTTCTACTATTTTACCTTTTGTATAAGTATCCTTTACACTATTTGCTGCTGCAAGAAGTGTTTCATCAGCTGGGAAGCTTCCTACTTCTGTCCATTCACCAGTTTCTTTGTCTATAATTTCAAGTGTCATAGGTTTCCATGTTGTTGGGTGGATACCATCGCCTTTTTCTGTAAAGTCTGTTTTAAATGCACCCATGTTTACAACTTCTTTACCAAGTACAATATCATATTTGTGAAGCTCTGGGTCATGGCCACCAGCTGTACCTTGGTTGATGATGGCTACTGGATTGAAATGTTCAATTGCAAGAGTAGTAGAAGCTGCTGCATTGACCATACCGATACGTGTTCTAGAGATGACTACTGGGTAACCATTTAATGTACCTTTTGTATATTTCCAAACACCTAAAGTAATATCTTCAGTATTTTCAAGTGCTGCCATCATGATTTCAGTTTCAACATCCATTGCACCTTGGATAAGAAGTGGTCTTTGCACTGCTTCTACAAGTTGAACTGCTGGAATCACTTCTTTATTAACTGAACTTGCTGGTGCTGCACCCATCATAACTGCGCCCATAGATACTACTGCAAAAAGTGTCATAGATTTTTTAATTAATTTATTCATGTCTTTATCTCCTCTAATTGTAATTCCGTCTAGTTATGAACTTATTATATAAGCAGAATTTTAAAGAGTCAACAAAAAAAACGAACATTTTTTTATTTTAAAAATAAATAGTTCGGATAAAGCCGTTGGAAATTAAAAGAAAGAGATGCATTGTTAGATAAGTAGTTTTAATAGTGGCACAATTTGAATAACTATAGGCGCGCTAAGAATTAAAGGGGAATAGAATGAAGTATATGTATTTTAACAAATCTTGTGCATACACAGTTTAAAGAGACGTAGCTGGTTCTTGCTACAAACTCTTTCTATGATAATGATTTACCTTATAAAGCCTTTAATGAGGTATCTTTTACAGTATGAAGAAAGGGTATGGGATTGCAAAAGTTAGGGAGGATGACAGTAGGAGTTTGACAGAAGTATTTGGGGGAAGGAGTAGGAAAGGAAGCGATAAGATGATTAATCTTATTAAGCCAGAAAAATTAAAAAGTGGAGATAAAATTGCAACGGTAAGTCTGTCCTGGGGAGGTGCAGGAGAGTCTAACTTGTTCTGGCGATATGAACAGGGCAAGAGAAGGTTAGAGGAGCTCTTTGGTCTAAGAGTAGTAGAGATGCCTAGCACATTAAAGGGTGTGGATTACTTAAGAAAAAATCCACAGGCGCGTGCTAGGGATTTGATGCAGGCCTTTGAAGATGATTCGATTAAAGGAATTTTTAGCTGTATTGGCGGAGATGATAGTCTAAGGTTACTACCTTATATAGATTTAGAAGTGATTCGTAGACATCCTAAAATTTTTCTAGGGTATTCTGATTCTACAGTGACGCATTATATGTGTTATAAAGCAGGACTTTCAAGTTTTTATGGCCCAGCTCTTTTAAGTGATTTTGCAGAAAATGTAGTGTTACCTGAGTATACAAGAAAATGGATTAAGAAGGCTTTATTTGATAATACCCCTTTAGGGATTATTGCACCTGCAACAGAGTGGACTTCAGAATATTTGCCTTGGGATTATACCAATAGACAAAAGATGAGACGTTTTAAAATGAATACACCTTATGAAATTTTGCAGGGTAAAGGGAGTATAGAAGGAAGGCTCATAGGGGGCTGTATAGAAGTTATGGATTGGATTAGTAGGACGGAGTTATTCCCAACTATTGATGATTTTCAGGGGGCTATCCTCTTTTTAGAGACTTCGGAAGATAAACCAAGTCCTAGTGAGGTAGAGCATTATATGAGAAAATACGGAAAAATGGGTATCTTGCAAGTTCTTCATGGCATGATAATAGGTAAGCCCTATGACAACTGTTACTATGAAGACTATAAAAAAATTTTATTAAAAGTACTTCGAGACTATAATAGAGAAGACTTACCACTTTTATATAATGTAAGCTTTGGACATTGTGAGCCAAAGTGTTGTTTGCCCTATGGAGCAAAGGCAAAAATTAACTGTATCTATAAAAATTTTGAAATTCTGGAATCAGGGTGTAGATAAAAATAAAAAAAGATAAACTTAACACATATGCTAAGTTTATCTTTTTTATGTAAGATGTTTCTTAAGCTTCAATTTCAATAGCACTTACTGGACAGCCATCTTTAGCAGCTTCTGCATCGTCACAAACTTCAGCTGTAAGCTCACCTTCAATAGCAGCTGCTAAACCATCATCTTCTATTGAAAAAACTTCAGGGCATGTACTTTCACAAAGTCCACATCCGATACAAATATCTTTATCTACTCTTGCTTTCATTTCTTTAATCCTCCTAAGTAATGGATTTTTATATCTCATTTTTGAAATTTATTTAAAAGAAATCTTAACTAATAATTATTATTTCAAAAGATATTATATGTAATTATTGTATGTTTGTCAATTGGTCTTTTAATAAATTTAAGTATTGCTTTTTTATTAGTATGAAGTTAAATTAAAAACATCATACTAAAAATATTAGACATGAATTTAAAGACAACTTAAGGAGTAACGTATGAATATTATTATTGATGAGAGAACAGAAAGTCACATGCTTTGCCATGATGATGACTTTTTTAAAGGGTGGAAAGCAACCTTTGAAATGATTGAGGCAAAAGGGATATTTAATAACTTTAAAGAGCCAGTAGAAAGACTAGAAGTAGTGTGTGATGAACCTATAGGCTACTGTAGCTTGGTTGAAACAACAGCTGAGGATGAAGTGGTTTATGCTAAACGCTTAGAAAGAGAACTTTATACACGTTTTGTTAAGGGCCGTAAGCCAAAAGAAGTAAAGCAAGTGATGATGGTATTTAGAAAAGTAGAAGAAGAGCAAGATACTTATAGATTGATTACGATGTATCCTGGCTTCCCGTCAGAGAAAGAGCCACAGGATTTAAATATAGCTTCAAAAGAAGAACTGATGCGTAGTTTAGACTTTTGGTCTAAAAAAGCATTAATTTATAATGAGCAAATTATAGAAGTTGGAAGTGATAAACCTTATTGTCCATACCGTAATTTGTATTATATTTTTGACTAAATTTTTGCATGAAAGAGTAGATTTAATGAAGCTTTCAATATAAAATGAGCTTATAAAGTAGTCTTTAGACAGTATGAATATCAAGTAGAAGGTAACCTTTCATAAGGGTTACCTTTTTGTGTTATAATAACCCTAGAAAAATAAGATAAAAAGGAGAGCAGCGATGTTTACTCACTATACAAATGAATTTAAAAAATTACAGACATTACTTTATAACTATGTACAGGAAGAAGAGGGGCAAGATAAAGCAAGCAAAGAAGCTTTAATTGCTTACTTAAATGAGCAGGATATGGAGTTTATAAAATGCGTACAAGTTATTTTACATGTAGGAAGAAATCCTGAAAATAAGGGAGAGGACCCACAAGCACTTTATGAGAAGACCATGAATGCTTTTAATATGCTTAAAGGATGGCGACCACAAGACATAGAAGTAAGACATATGGTGATTAAAATTCCTTTAGATGTTTATTTTGCTACTGGACTTAAAGTCTTAGACATCGAGCTATAAGGAGGAAACGATAAGCTAACTACTTTTAATGGCAAAGCTTTCTGGAATAAAGGATGTGATGCACAAATCCTAAATGCTAGGAAGTCTTATAGCAAAAAGTGTTAGGTGCAAAGATACTTACAGCTTATGTGTTAAGTGACAAGAAAGATTCTTATAAGGTAGTTAAGAAAAATGATTTTAAATATTAATTTGCTTTATAAGAATGAAGGGATGTAGAAGGAGCTTATACGAAATGCTAGAAAAAATAAAAAGCTTATTAACAAGAGAAGATTTATTAGGTGGCCACTTTGGGATAGAACGAGAAGGGTTAAGATGTGAAATTTCAGGCAAGCTAGCACTTACACCTCATCCAGAGGTTTTTGGAGAAAAACTACGTAATCCTTATATCACCACAGACTTTTCCGAAAGTCAATTAGAACTGATTACACCTGCTATGGATACGTTAGAAGAGACTTATGACTTTCTAAGTGGACTGTATGATATAGCGGTTATGGAAATTGGAGATGAATACATATGGCCTCAGTCTATGCCATGTATTATTCCAGAAGATAAAAAAATACCTATTGCACGTTTTTGTAAATGCCCACCAGGTGTAGATGCTGAAAGCTACAGACAGAAACTTATGCTTAAATACGGCGGAAAAAAACAGCTTGTATCAGGTATTCATTATAATTTTTCTTTTAAAGAGAGCTTAATTCAAAAGCTTCATACAGCTTATGCGCCTCAGTTAGATACTAAAAGCTTTAAAAATAGCCTTTACTTAAAGGTAACACGTAACTACTTACGTTATAGATGGCTGATTATTTATTTATTAGGCAGTACAAGTACGATGCATGAAACCTATGTAGAAGCCTGTGGTAAACAGCTTAAGAAAATTTCTTCAGACAGCTTCTCGAGTGATGGTGCCCTATCTTATCGTAATGGAGACTGTGGTTATCAGAATAAAACAGCTATTTTTCCTAACTATGATAGTGTAGGTGAACATATTGCGAGCTTAGAGCATTTTATTAAAGAGGGAACTATTGAAAGCCATAAAGAGCTTTATAGTCAAATTCGTTTAAAGGCAAAAGATAATGGGAATTTATTAGAATCTCTTCAGAAGGATGGTATATGTTATCTAGAGTACAGAAGTATTGATATTAATCCATTCGACAGAGCAGGGATTAGTTTAAATGACTTATATTTTATGCAGCTCTTTAATCTTTACTTATTATTTAAAGAAGAAAGTGATTATACACTTTGGCAAGAAGAAGCTCTTGAAAATCAAAAAGCCATTGCTACGCATGGTCAAAAGGAACTTCAGCTTAAAAAAGATGGAAACCTTGTACTTAAAGAAGACTGGGGTATGGAGATGCTGCAAGAAATGAGAAAGCTTAATGATACTTTAGGATTAGATAAACAAGATGTCATTGAGATAATGGAAAAACGTCTTAAAGATTATCAGCTTACCTATGCTTATCAGCTTGTAGAAGCTGTTAAACGTGAGGGGTATGTAGCAGCTTGCTTAAACCTTGCAAAGCAGTATAAAGATGAGGCTTATAAGGCACGTTTTGTATTTAAAGGTTATGAGGATATGGAGCTTTCTACACAGATTCTTCTAAAAGAAGCTGTTAAAAGAGGGATTACAATAGAACTTCTAGATCGTGCTGATAACTTTGTAGCACTTAAAAAATATGGTGAAACAGAGTATGTAAAACAAGCAACTAAAACAACAAAAGATAACTATATAAGTGTATTGCTTATGGAAAATAAAGTAGTGACTAAAAAGATTCTGAAAGATAAGGGGATAAATGTACCAATGGGGGGTGAATGGTACCAGTTAGAAGATGCCCTTTGCCATCTTTCAGATCTTAAAAACAAACCTATTGTCATTAAACCTAAATCTACTAATTTCGGTAAAGGCATAAGTATCTTCCCAGAAGGCACTAAGGAAGAAGATTTAGAGAGTGCTTTTAAAGAAGCCTTTAAACATGATAATACTATACTTGTAGAAGAGTTTATAAAAGGCAAGGAGTATCGTTTCCTTGTCATAGGAGAAGAAGTGGTAGGCATCCTGCACAGAGTACCTGCTAATGTGGTAGGAGATGGGGTACATACCATTAAAGAATTAGTGAGTCTTAAGAACCAAGATCCATTAAGAGGGAAAGGGTACCGTAGGCCACTGGAGAAAATTCATTTAGATGAAACAGCACGTCTATTTTTAAAGGCACAAGGACTTGATTTTGAATCTATACCTGAAGAAGGTATATGTATTTATTTAAGAGAAAACTCTAATATTAGCACAGGCGGAGACAGTATAGATTATACAGATTTTATTTGTGACCATTTTAAACAGCTTGCAGTAGAAGCAAGTCATGCAGTAGGTGCTAAAATATGTGGCGTAGATATGATGATTGAAAATGTAGCAGATAGTAAGAGCAGTTATGCAGTAATTGAGCTCAACTTTAATCCAGCTATCCATATTCACAGTTATCCTTATAGAGGAAAAGAAAGAAATATTGCGCATAAGATTTTAAAGCTTTTAGGATTCTTAGAAAAAAGACCTTGTTAGATTATTCCAGTATGAATAGGAAGTAAGCTTTGTATACTAAGGTATAATAGAAACTATGTGTATACAAAGGGGGCATCAGGATGACACAAGCACGTAGGCACCCTGTAAAGAAATGGATTTTATGGATCATAATGATGAGTATTATAGCAGGTAGTGGTGTCTTAGTTTATGGTGCTAATTATTTTTACAACTTGGCACTTAATCCTACTATTTCTAAAGAAGCGATTTTTGGCAGTGCGTCCGGTAAACATACAGATTTAGATAAAGAGGTAGCAAGTCGGTGGCTTGAAGAGGACGCTGGGTATGAGGATGTCTATATGACTTCTTATGATGGGCTAAAATTGCATGCTTATGAAATAGAAAATGAAAAGCCTTCAGATACATGGGTTATAGAAGTACATGGCTATATGGGAGAAGGCAAAGATATGGCAAGATGTAGTAGGGTGTACCATGAAGATGGTTACAATTTACTGATTCCTGACCTACGTGGGCATGGAAAAAGTGAGGGAGAATATGTAGGTATGGGATGGCATGACAGACTCGATATGCTTGGGTGGATTGACTATCTTATCCGAAGGAACCCAAAAGTTCAAATTGTACTCTATGGCGTTTCAATGGGCGGTGCTACTGTTATGATGACTGCTGGAGAGCCTTTGCCCTCTAACGTAAAAGCCATTATAGAAGATTGTGGTTATACCACGGCATGGGATGAGTTCTCCTATAATTTGGAGACACTTTTTGAACTGCCTACTTACCCCCTTATGCCTGTAGCTAATTTAGTTACCAAAGCAAGAGCAGGCTATTTTCTATCCGAAGCATCTGCCATTAAGCAGGTAGCTAGGTCTAAAACACCTATTTTATTTATTCATGGAGAAGAAGATACCTTCGTACCTTTCTTTATGCTGGATGAAGTCTATGATGCCGCTAACTGTCCTAAAGAAAAGCTAGTGGTACATGGAGCAGCTCATGCTGCTTCCGCAGAGATGGAGCCAGAGCTGTATACCCAAACCATTAAGAATTTCCTTGCCAAATATCTTAATGAGTAGAAAAAACTAAATAAAGATAAAAATAAGAAGCGTTGCTTAGTTAATCCTTAAGTACGCTTCTTATTTGGTTTTATTGATACCCATCTAAGTATTTAAGAAATGCATTATCCTCATCAATAAAGATTGTTTTACCTTCTAAGTCTTTATAAGCATTCATACGTTGGATAAAACGGTAGAATTCAAGATCTTTTGTTAGAGAACTTTGATAAATTTCTAAAGCTTCACGTTCTGCTTCAGCACGAATAATGGCGCTTTCTTCTGTAGCTTTAGCAATAATTTCTTTTTCACGTCTATTAGTTTCAGAAGTCGATTTAGTGTAGTAAGCATCTCCTTCAGCACGTAGACGTTCGCTTTCTTTTTGAATTTCTTTACTCATTTTATCCTCAATACTTGCAATATTGGATTGAGGGAAGTTTTTACGATAGATACCAATGTCAGCTACTTCAATACCATATTGAACAACTAAAGTTTTATTAAGTTCCTGACGGCGTTCTTCCATCATATCAGACATAATGGTATCATCAAAGAATTGGTCAAAAGTAAGTTTGTTGGCAGATTGGATAACAACAGGATAAACGTTATCATCCATAAGCTGATTGAGTTTGGATAAAGACCCAACTTTCATTTTATAAATAGCAGGGTTTTCAATACGATATTGAGCGTACATTTGGATGTCTAATTTTCGCTTGTCGCTTGTATTGATGGTTTCAGGTGTTGAAGTATAAGTTAAATATTTTGCACTATATTTTTCTACCTGGTCTATAAAAGGTGCCTTAAAGAGAAGACCTCTTTCACTAACAAGGCTTACATTTTGAAGAGATTCGTATTGTTTTAAACCTTCTGATACAATATCATATTTACCTTCACGAATAACAGCTGATTTAATAGCACCAAAGCGCTGAATAGTAGCAACTTCATCAGGTTCTACAATATAAATACTATTAGCAACTAAAAAGAGCGCTACAATGCCTACAAAGGTACAAGTAATTTTAAATTTAATTTTCATCTGTTTTTCCTCCTTCTAAAGTTGCCTTTTGGGAAGATGTATTAGGGACATTATAAAACTTCAGGAAATTACTATTGTTGGTTTGGTCAATAATGAGTTCATTGTTATTGAAAACTTCTTGCATAGCTTCAAGATAGTATTTTTCTTTAACTACATTAGGATTTTTTAGGTATTCACTATAGAGCGCTTCAAATTCTGCAATGTCTGCTTTAGCAGCAGCAATGACTTCAGCACTATAACCTTTAGCATCTTCATAAAGTTTAGTCGCTTCAGCTTCAGCCTTAGGAATAACTGTGTTAGCATATTTTTGAGCTTCTTCTTCTTTTCCCTGTTTGTATTGGTTGGCTTCTTCTACTTTTTGTCTTGTTTCTTCTACAGCAGGAAGAAGAGAAACGTTTTGAGTGGTCACTTGAACAATTTTAATACCTGTGTTGTATTTATCTAGTTTCTTTTGAAATTTTGGTAAGATAGCCTCATCAATAAGTTCTTTATTTTGCAAAGCTTCATCAATAGTAAAGCTTGGAAGTGTATTTCTTACAACGTCTTCAAGGGCAAGGCGCATGGTATCTTCTACGTCATCTACTTCATAGAGTAAATCGATAGGATCTGCTACTTGGTATCTTACAATAAGGTTAAGCAGGATAATAGAAGCATTATTGCTTTTAGCTTCAATAATCACTTGTTCTTCAGCATCTTCATCTGAATAAGTAGGATCTGTTAGTGTATTACCTGCTGTTGCAGTACGGAAACCATACTCCATTTTATAAATAGTCTGTACATCTACCTTTTGCACACGGTCAATGAAAGGCAGTTTAAAGTGGATACCAGCTTGTTCATTAACACCTTGGATAGCACCAAAACGTGTAATAACTCCTACGGTACCTGTTTCTAAGCGGTAAATAGAGCCAACTGCTAAAATAATCAGGAGCAAAATAGCTACAACAATTGTAGTAGCATATTTAAAATTTTTGCTGAAGTTTTGCATTTTCTGCTTAAAGTTTACGTCTATAACAACATTATCATTTGGATTGTTAAAATCCATATTTTATCAACCTCCTTTAAGAACATAATTGAATTATAATATAAAAGTATAAAATATTCATTAATTTTTGTCATAGAGTAAAAGGAAATCATCTTACGAGAATGTAAGAATATTGTTAGATAAAACCATAAGACTTTTAAGAAAGAATTGTTATAATAGAACTATATTAAAAAGCGAGGGGGAAATAAAATGAGGAAAATAATAGGACGTACACTTCAAGCAGTAGTAGCTATAGGTATTTTATGCTGCTTTCTTATTATGGCTGTAGGATATACAGGTTTTAAGGAGAAATTAGAAGTAGTACCTTTAGAAGAAAAAGTGGCTTCTCTCCAAGCTGATGAAGACTATGTGCCACTTAAACAAATTGATGAGGATTTCTTAAAGGCTATTGTAGCAGTAGAAGATAGAAGATTTTTTGAACATGGGGCATTAGACCTTATTTCGCTAGTAAGGGCAGTTGTAACCAATTTAGAATCTGGTCAGATTGTAGAAGGGGGAAGTACCATTACGCAGCAGTTGGCTAAAAATATGTATTTTTCAGGTGAGAAAAAAATAATGCGTAAAGTAGAAGAGATGTTTATGGCGTATCACATAGAACAAAATTATGTAAAACAGGATATACTAGAGTTATATGTTAATATGATTTACTTTGGAGATGGTTACTATGGTATTAAAGAAGCTAGTGAAGGCTATTTTAATAAAGCACCTGGGGATTTAGATTTCAATGAAGCCACACTTCTTGCAGGATTACCACAGTCACCAAGCCGTTATGCTTTAAGTACCAATTATGAACTTGCAAAAAAGAGACAAACACAAGTGATTGCCTCTTTAAGTAATTAACGGCCTGTAAGCCATTTATGAGTATATTCAAATAAGTAAGTAATAAAGAGTGCAACAAGGCACCCAAGTACCACACTCACCATACGCTCAAAAGCGCTAATGAGTGAGTGGTCATTAAGCTGTTGAACAAGAACAATAATGAGAGCAGCTAGTGCAGAACGCGTTGCAGTACCTAACTGAATCCTATAGCAGATTAAAATAGTAGTGACTACCCCTATACTCATCATTAGGAGATTAGGAGGATGAATGATAAAAAGAAGAAGGCCTACTAGAGAGCCAGTAATATTTGCTTTCATACGGTCAATGGGAAGTTTCTTACAATCTAAGTCATCCGGTGAGATGACAAGAAGCACGGAAACAATACTCCAATAAAAGCGATATTCTGGAAATAGCCAATAGAAGAAATAGCATAAAACTAAGCCTAGTAAACATTTCAGCACATAAATTATAGATTCAATGGTAAGCCAAGAAGGTTTTGACATATGTATTCGCCTCTTTTAATAAGATTTAGTTTATTTTAGTTTAAATTTAAATTAATGTAAATATGTTTTATAAAAGGTGTAAGATAGAGAGGTATTAAAAAGTTTATGTATAAAGGATGAAGGATTTACAGTATGAAAACAACATTATTTACGACGAATTTAGAAGCAAGAACGATTCAAAGAGGAGAGGATAGGGATTACTTTATTGAGACCTTATCCTACCCAGTAAATTTAGAATTGACTCACCCTCTTATGTCACGTCTTCAATTTCCTAAATCAAGAGCAGTCTTAGTACGTACATCGCCTTATAGACAAGATGTAACGATTCATATTATGAGGGATGTAGACCTATATTCAAGCTTTGCTAATTTTGAAATAGATTTAAAGGGGCATATTTTAAATATACAGAAGGAAGAAGGTTATATCCGACTGTTTCTAGAAGAGCGTGCATAAAAAGTAGAAAGAGTGTACATAATAATGTCATCTTAAATCTACTTGAAGGATGATGGCTATGACACTTATGAAGAACCTAAAGGAAACTGCCCAAAAGGAAATGAAAGATGCAGTAGATATTACAAAACTTACTGCTGAAAATATTAAACAAGAAGTTAAGCAAGAATTTAATAAACAAAAAATCCAAAGTAAAATGGAACATATGCAAACAGCTTATCATGAAATAAAAGAAGATGTAAAAGAAGAAATCAAAGATTTCTTTCATTAGTTAAAAGACCTAATAGACTATTGTAAAAGTACAATAGTCTATTTTTTATATCAGGTTATTTTTAAACAACTCCTATAATATACATAAAATATAGGTTTTCCAAATGATTTAGGGGGGATAACGTGAACCGTATTGCCAGGAAGTCTATCAGTGTTTTTGTATCATTACTCATGATAATGTCTTTTGCTATGCCAACATGGGCAAGAGATAGAGCAGCAAAGGAAATGACGCTCACTATACTTGGCACAAGTGACATGCATGGAAATTTGACAAGTTGGTCTTATGAAGCCAATAAGGACTATGCTAATAGTGGATTTGCTAGAACCGCTACATTGGTGAAAGAGACTAAGGCACAAAACCCTAATACACTCGTAATTGACAATGGAGACACCATTCAAGGAACAATCTTAACAGATGACTTATATAATTCAGATTTAACAAAACCTAATCCAGTTATGGACATTATGAATGTGATTGGTTATGACAGCATGACCCTTGGCAACCATGAATTTAATTTTGGAACAGAAATGATTAAGAAGATTGAAAAAGAAGCCGATTTTCCGATTTTAAGTGCCAATACTTATGTAAAAGAGACAGGGCAAAATTTTGTTACACCTTATATCGTAAAAGAAGTAGGGGATGTTAAAGTAGGTATTTTAGGGCTAACTGTGCCTTCTATTCCTAGATGGGATGCAAATAAAGAAGGTGTAAAAGATTTAGAGTTTAAGCATATGGCGGATGAAGCTGAAAAGTATGTGAAGATTCTTAAAGAAAAAGAACAAGTAGATGTCATCGTTGCTACAGCTCATGCTGGTCTTGAAAGCAGACATGAAGCAGATGGTAGCGATTCAGCAAAACTTGTAGCTGAAAGATGCCCAGAAATCGATGCATTCCTGATTGGGCATGACCATGAAACAGTTCAAGAAGAGATTAATGGTGTAACTATTGCTGCACCTATGAAAGATAGAGAAGTCGTACGCTTTGATATTCAGCTTATTAATAAAGATGGTAAATGGGAAGTAAAACATACATCTTCTACTATTTTACCACTTAAAGATTATGAACCAGACCCAGTTACAACAAAAGCCACAGAAAAATATCATAATGAAACAATGGAATTCTTAAAAGACTCTATTGGCGAGGCTACAGAAGATTTCCATCCAGCTCCAGAAGTAAAAGGCATTCCAGAAGCACAAGTAAGAGATACAGCACTTATTGATCTTATTAATAAAGTACAGTTAGAAGCAACAGGTGCGGATGTAGCTGCAGCAGCACTTTTTAGATCTACTTCTAATTTACCAAAAGGTGAGTTAAACTTTGCTAATGTATTTGATATTTATCAATATGCCAATACTTTAGTAGGGGTACAAGTAACAGGTAAAGAATTAAAAGCTTATATGGAATGGTCAGCTGCTTATTACAATACTTATAAACCAGGTGATTTGACCATTAGCTTTAATCCAACTATTCGTGGCTATGCTTATGATATGTTTGAAGGCGTAGACTATGAGATTGATATTAGTAAGCCAGTAGGTAGTCGTATTACAAATGTTATGTATAAAGGCGAGCCTCTTGCAGACGATACAGTGCTTAAACTTGCTATTAATGATTACCGTTATAGTGGGATTGGCCCAGATGGTGAAAAGATTCTATCAGGGACACCTTATATGGAATCTGCACCAAAAGCACTTAGAACGTATATTAAAGAGTACATTGAAAAAGAAGGTACAATGACTCCAGTTACAAACAACAACTGGAAGATTATCGGAACCAATTGGGATGAAGAGCTTCACACCATAGCAGTAAAAGCTGTCAATGATGGTGTACTGACTATTCCAAAATCATCAGATGGTCGTACAGAGAATGTAAGAGCCATTACAGAAGCAGATTTGATTCATGCAGGGCTTCATCCAACTTATAAAGACTATATGGCAGTCATCCACACTAATGATACGCATACACGTATTGAAGCAGGAGACGGAATGGGATTTGCACGTGTTGCAACTAAAGTGAATAATATGCGTGAAAGTTATGGCGAAGATCATGTACTTGTACTTGATGCAGGGGATACACTTCATGGACTTCCGATTGTAACCACAACAAAAGGTGAAGCTATGACAAAGATTTTAAACACTATTGGGTATGATGCTATGGCATCAGGTAACCATGATTATAACTATGGCTATGAACGCCTTGTGGAACTTGATAAAATTATGGGTGGAAAAGTTTTATCTGCTAACGTTATGAAAGATGATGGCACACCACTTCTTACACCTTATATCATTAAAGAAGTAGCAGGTAAAAAGGTTGCTATTTTTGGACTTTCTACAGAAAGCACAACGTATCAAACACATCCTAAAAATGTAGCAGGACTTACCTTTAAATCACCTAGTGAAGTAGCGGGAGAAATGGTGAAAGAACTTGAAGATAAGGCAGATATAATTATTGCCCTTACACATTTAGGTTCCTATGAAGATGAAGCAGTAGAAACAAGTTTTGATGTAGCTGAAAAGGTAAAGGGAATCGACCTTATTGTAGATGGACATAGTCACACTGTTTTACCAGAAGGTAAGAAAATAGGGGATACCCTTATTGTTCAAGCTGGAGAGTATATAGAGCAACTTGGCCAGGTTAATTTCTATTTCAAAGAAGATGGTACCTTTGATATAGTACCAGTGCTTCTTACAAAACAAGAGGGAATGAGTCTTAGTGAAGATGATGCTGTAAAAGCAGTCATTGAAGAAATTAAGAAAGATTTTGAAGTGATTACTTCAGAAGTAGTAGGCCAAACAGATATGAAACTTGTAGGTGAAAGAGAAGTTGTGCGTAAAGGTGAAAGTAATTTAGGTAACCTTATAACCAATGCACTTCTTGAAACTACAGGAGCAGATGTAGCCCTTACAAATGGCGGAGGGATTCGTGCTTCTATAGAAAATGGCGATATTACAAAGAAAGATGTTATTACTGTTTTACCATTTGGTAACTATGGTGTTATGATTGAAGTAACAGGTCAGGACATTAAAGATGCCCTTGAAGTAGGCGTAGCTAAATACCCAGAAGCAAACGGCGCCTTTAGCCATGTAGCTGGCATGAGATATACCTTTGATCCTTCAAAGGAAGTAGGTAGCAGAGTGGTAGAAGTTTTAGTAGGTGGCAAGCCGCTTGACCTTAAAGCAACTTATAAGCTCGCAACCAATGACTTTATTGCAGCGGGTGGTGATAACTACACCATGTTTGCAGAATGTAAGAGCTTAGGAGAATTCTCTGCTCTTGATGAAATTGTTATTGAGTATTTGCAAACAAAGGGAACAGAAGGTACTGAGCTTCAAAATAGAATTAATGTTGTAGAACCAGAAGCCGAAACACAGCCAGTAGAGCTTGGTCAGGCAGCATAGGCTTATTCGTTTCATTTAATTTTATACAAACTAGGGAAGGTGCAGCGTGCGGACTGAATAGTCGTAGGCTGCGCTTTTCATTTCTTATATTTTTATGACATGAGCAAAAGACGCAGAAGCATATAGTATAAAGAGTGTAAAATCACAGTAGAGGAGTGAAATAAAATGGATTTAAAAGGAACGAAAACAGAAAGTAATTTACTTGCAGCTTTTATAGGAGAATCACAAGCGACAAATAAATATACATATTATGCGTCTAAAGCTAAAAAAGAAGGTTATACTCAAATTGCAGCTATTTTCGAAGAAACAGCGAGCAATGAAAGGCAGCATGCAAAAATCTGGTTCAAACTGCTTCATGAAGGTATTGGGGAGACGAAAGAGAACTTACAAGATGCAGCAGCTGGAGAAAATTATGAATGGACAGACATGTATAAGAACTTTGCTCAAGAAGCAAGAGAAGAAGGCTTTAACCACATTGCCTTTTTATTTGAAGAAATTGCTAAAATTGAAAAAGAGCATGAGGAGCGTTATAGAAAACTTTATCAAAATCTAGATACCAATCAAGTATTTCATAAAGAAGAAAAGGTGCAATGGATTTGTAGAAATTGCGGACATATTCATGAAGGACCAGAAGCACCAAAAGTATGTCCAGTCTGTGTACATCCACAAGCTTATTTTGAAGTCAGAGCAATCAATTACTAAGGGGATTGCTTAAAACAAGTGTTGTTTTAAAAAAGGGGTACTGCATAATGAAAATATTATGCAGTACCCTTTTAAATTTTCACCTAGTTATCACATAAATTATTTTGGATACTGTATAATAAAAGAAAGTAAAAATGAAGGAGTGTACTATGTATAAACTGTGCATTGTAGATGATGAAGAGAAAATCAGAGCACTGATTAAAAAATATGCCCTCTTTGAAGGCTATGAAGTAAAGGAAGCTGAAAATGGCATGCAGGCTATAGAAATGTGCCAGAGGGAGAACTTTGACTTAGTTGTTATGGATATTATGATGCAGGAACTAGATGGTTTTTCAGCTTGCAAAAAAATTAGGGAGTTTTCAGAGGTACCTGTTATTATGCTTTCTGCTAGAGGTGAGGAGTATGATAAAATTCACGGCTTTGAAATAGGTGTAGATGACTATATGGTTAAGCCTTTTTCACCTAAAGAGCTTATGATGCGTGTACAAGCTGTTCTTAAAAGAAGTAAGTCAGGTCAAGAAATAGCTCAGAAAGATATTATGCAGAGTGAAGGACTTAAAATTGATTTCACAGGTCGTCTAGTCTATATAGATGAGGAAAAAATAGATATGTCACCTAAAGAATATGAGTTACTCTTTTATATGGCTAAAAATAAAGGTGTTGCTCTAAGAAGAGAGCAGCTTTTAAACCAAGTATGGGGATATGATTTTTATGGAGATGATAGAACACTAGATACCCATATTAAGCTATTAAGACGGAGCCTTAGACACTATAGCAAATTTATAGTTACACTAAGAGGGGTGGGATATAGGTTTGAAAGCTGATAGGTTCAGTATTAAATGGAAGCTCTATGCCTATCTCATAGGATTTGTGGGGATTATGCTTGTAATCTTATGGATTTTCCAAGTTGTATCCTTAGAAAGTTTTTATAAAGGAATTAAAACAAGTAGTATTAAAAAAGCTGCCTATACTATTGTAAAAAACATCGACCATGAAGAATTAGACCAACTACTAGAAAGACTTGCAAGTCAAAATGATATGGAAGTTAAAATTGTAGATGCCACAGGGCAGGTACTTTATGAGGCAGCTGGAGCACCTGGAGAACGTATACAAATAATTCCTAGAAGTGAATTATATGCCTACTATCATAAGACATTAGAAGGAGGAGGAGAAGCTTTATCCTTTATTAAGGAGGAGGATATAAGGCCTTTCATGCATGAAGATAGAGCATTCATTGGCAAAATGCCACCATACGGGAAAAAGGTAATGGAGAGTCTTATTTATACACAGATGGTAACGGTGAATAATGGAGTGCAGGTTATGCTTTTCCTAACGACGAGATTGACACCGGTTCAGGCCACTGTGGATACTTTAAGAGTACAACTTATATATATTACTCTTATTTTACTTGTGGTAGCTATTTTGATTGCTTTCTTTATTTCTAAAAAAATATCAAAACCTATTATGAAAATAACCCATACAGCAGGAGAATTAGGTAAAGGTAATTATAATATTGTATTTGAAGGGTCAGGTTATAGAGAAATTAGAGAACTTAATGATACTTTAAATTATGCAGCAAGGGAGCTTTCCAAGGTGGAAACATTAAGAAGAGAACTTGTTGCTAATGTATCTCATGACTTAAGAACCCCTTTGACCATGATTATAGGCTATGGCGAAATGATTCGTGACTTACCAGGAGAAGATACAACTGATAATGTACAAGTCATTATTGATGAAGCTTCAAGGCTTAGTATGCTTGTAACAGACTTGTTAGAGCTTTCAAAACTTCAAGATGGAGAAATGGTCTTAAGCTTTAAGCGTTTTAATCTCACTCAAAGTATTAAAGAGATTTTAGAAAGATATACAAAGCTTATAGAGCAACAAGGATATGAACTAAATTTTTTATATGAAGAGGACGTTTATATTGAGGCAGATGAACTTAAAATTTCACAAGTGCTCTATAATCTGATAAATAATGCCATTAATTATACAGGGTTAGATAAGAAGGTTACTATAAGACAGCTTGCCACCCAAGATCAAGTTAAAGTCGAAATTATAGATACGGGAGAAGGGATTGATAAGGAGCAGCTACCTTATGTATGGGAAAGATACTATAAGATTGATAAAACTCATAAAAGAGCACAGATTGGTACAGGTTTAGGACTTTCTATTGTAAAAAATATATTAGAGCAGCATCATGCTTTGTATGGTGTACTAAGTGAAAAGGGAAAAGGAAGTAACTTCTGGTTTGAATTGAATAGAAGAAGTAAGGAGAGATGATACATCTCTCCTTTTTTAGTTAGTTTTCAGAAGATGTTCAGATAGTTATCACATTAGGAGAGTAATCTAGTACTAGCTTAAGAAAAAGGTGGTGAGAACATGAAGGAGGAACAGCTTAAATTTAGACATGAGCTGAAACATACAATTAATATAGGCGATTACATTGCACTTAAAATGAGGCTTAAATCTATTGCAAAGTCAGACAAAAATGTGGATGTATCAGGGCAGTATCGTATAAGGAGCCTTTATTTTGATAATCTTCATGACAAAGCTTTAAGAGAGAAAATTGATGGTGTCAATAATAGAGAAAAATTCCGCATTCGTTATTACAATGATAATTTTGATTTTATACGTCTAGAAAAAAAGAGTAAATTAAATGGGCTGTGTCATAAGAAATCCACACCTATTACAAAGATGCAGTGTGAGGCTATACTTGCAGGTGATATAGAGTGGATGAAGTATGAAGAAGACCCTCTCCTTATGGAACTGTATATAAAAATGTATAATGAGCAACTAAGACCTAAGACTTTAGTAGATTACATAAGAGAGCCTTTTGTTTATGAACCAGGTAATGTACGCATTACCATAGATCGAAATATTCGGACAGGCCTTTATCTAACAGACTTATTTGACTTAGAGGCACCTATGATTCAGGTAAATGAGCCAGGCACTATGATTCTTGAAGTGAAATATGATGCCTTTTTACCAGCAATTATGGCTGATCTTGTGCAGACACCAAATAGAAGAGGTTCAGCTTTTTCAAAATATGCAGTCTGCAGGATGTATGGCTAGACAAGATAAAAAGAAAAGAGGATAAGGTATGACATTTAATGATATTTTCAAATCTAGTTTTATTGAAAAGGTGACAGCTTTCTCACCTTTAGATATGTGTATTGCATTAGGACTTGCCTTCGTATTAGGCTTATTTATTTTTCTAGTGTATAAGAAGACTTTTAACGGTGTTATGTATTCAGCTAGTTTCGGTCTTTCCTTAATGGCTATGACACTTATTACTACACTGATTATTTTAGCTGTAACATCTAACGTCGTGTTATCTCTTGGTATGGTAGGGGCATTATCTATTGTACGATTTAGAACAGCTATTAAAGAACCACTTGATATAGCCTTTTTATTTTGGGCTATTACTGTAGGAATTGTCATTGGAGCAGGACTTATTCCACTTGCTTTTTTTGGTTCTTTGTTTATCGGTATTATTATGGTTATCTTTGTCAATAAGAAAACTTCAGATAATCCTTATATTCTGGTGATTAATTGTTGCAATGATGAAGCTGAAAATTTAGTAATGGGTACAGTAGAAAAGAATGTAAAAAAACATATGATTAAATCTAAGACTATTACAGCAAGCAATATTGAACTAAGTATTGAAATACGATTAAAAGATAAAACTACACAGTTTGTTAATCAAATTTCAGATTTAAAAGGTGTTACTAGTGCAGTACTTGTAAGTTATAACGGAGACTATATGGGATGATTACCAGCAAACATATTCATGTGTGGACTTTAATCGCTGTTGGGATTGTAACATGTTTGATGTGTATCTTCTTATTTAAGCATGAGGTATTAGGGATTGTTCCAGTGACCCATGTATCTGAGTATGCTGAAAAACTTTTTGATCAAAATACAGTAAGTACTATTGATATACAAATGGATCCCAAGGAGTGGCAGAATATGTTAGATAATGCACTTCAGGAGGAGTATGTAAAGTGTGATGTAGTGATTAATGGTGAGACGATTTACAATGTAGGTATACGGCCTAAAGGGAATACGAGCCTAACGCAGGTCGCTAATGACCCTAATACTGACAGAGTAAGCTTCAAATTTGAATTTGACCACTATGTAAAAGGACAGACTTATTATGGTCTTGATAAGCTAGTAGTGAACAATATGTATGCAGATGCTACTTATATGAAAGAATATTTATCTTATGATTTAATGGACTACATGGGTATTAAGACGCCTTTATATGCTTTTACCAGTATTACAGTTAATGGAGAGCCGTGGGGTCTTTATTTGGCATTAGAAGCGCTTGAAGAATCTTTTGCTATACGTAACTATGGAGCAGACTATGGTAAGCTGTATAAACCTGAAACAATGAATATGGGTGGTGGAGGAAAGATGCCTAATGAAGGCGACAGACCTGAAATGCCACAAGGAGATAAAGGTGGACAAATACCAATGCAAAATGGAGCAGAAGGTGAGGGCGGAAAAATACCAATGCCAAGTGAAGCAGAAGGTGAAAGTGGACAAATGCCAATACCAGGTGGAGAAGGTGGTGAAGCTAGCCAAATGCCAACACCAGGTAATGAAGGAAGTCAGATGCCTACGCCAAGTGGTGTAGGAGGTGAAAAGAGCCAGATATCTATGCCAAGCGAAGAAGATAGGCAGATGGTCGGGAATAAACCACCTGAAATGCCATCGAGAGAGTTCCCACATGAAGACTTTAAAGATAAAGGGCAAGGTATGCCTATGGATAGAGATAGTGGTGGAAGTAACTTAGTATATACAGATGATAATTTAGAAAGTTATAAAACAGTATTTGAAAGTGCGGTGTTTAAAACATCAGACGAAGACAAAGGGCGCGTTGTAACAGCTCTAAAAAAATTAAGTTTAGGTGAAGAGCTAGAGACTTATATAAATGTTCCAGAAGTGCTTAAATATTTTGCAGCTAATACAATACTCGTTAACTTAGATAGTTACTTAAGTAATATGCAACATAATTACTATCTCTATGAAGAAAAGGGACAACTTTCTATGTTACCATGGGACTATAACTTATCTTTTGGTACTTTTCAAGGTGGAAGTAGTACAGCTGTAATTAACTTCCCTATTGATACACCTGTTTCAGGAGTTTCTTTAGAAGAGCGTCCTATCATAGGAAAGCTTCTTGAAGTATCTGAGTATAAGGATGCTTATCATAATGATTTAGAAAGTGCAATAGCCTCATATTTTGAAAGTGGTCTTTATGAAAAACGTATTGATCAGTTAGATGCTTTAATTGGTGATTATGTAAGAGAGGATGCTACAGCTTTTTATAGTTATGATGAGTATAAGGCATCTTTAACAGTCTTAAAAGCATTTGGTAGATTACGTGCACAAAGTATTAGAGGACAGTTAGAAGGTACTATTCCAAGTACCACAGAAACTCAAAAAAATGAACAAGAAAAACTCATTCAAGCAGACTCTATTAATCTTAGTCTATTAGGAAGTCAAAATAATCGTGAAAATTTTAAAAGATAGGCTTGCATAACACAGATAAAAAATATATAATAATAATCATAATACAGTATACTGTATATTGTATACACGAGAAAAAGTGATTAATAGAGGTAGGTATTTGATGATGAATGAAGTGCAACAAATAAAAACAAGATTCGATTTTGCAAAGTTTCTTACAGACAGTAGACAGGTAGTGCAGTATAATGGAGAAACCTTTTCAAAAGAAGTAAAGGGTAATTTAATTAAAATTAAAGCTGACAATCAATTAGTTTATGAAGTTCATAAAGAAAAGAAAATTCTTATCGTATTAAAAGCACTTTATATGACTTTCCATAGAGATGCTTATTGGGATGTTGCTAAAATAGCAAATTTAGATGAAGTCTTAGCAGATACAAATACTTTAATTCGTATATAAAAAGAGGAAGAGGCAGTAAGGTAAAATACTGCCTCTTCCTCTTTTTATACAGCTATTTATTTATATATGAAAATTAGAGTATATATTATAGAAATTTAAATTTTAGATTTAGTAGATTATAGAAAAAAATATATAATTATAATAAAATACAAAGATATAGATATATATATAAATATAAGTACAGTATAAATAAAGATAAGCATAGCGGTAAGTTAGGAGAGGTTAACATGTCTTATAAAATAGGTATAGATGCAGGCTCTACTACATTAAAGGTAGTTGTTTTAGATGAAACAGAAGAAATAATTTATTCAAGCTATGACAGACATTATTCTCAAATACGTAAAAAGTTATTAGAAGAGCTTGATCAAATACAACCTTTAATAGAAGGTAAAGAGCTTAAAATAGCTGTAACAGGTTCTGCAGGATATGGGATTGCAGAAGAAACAGATCTAGAATTTGTACAGGAAGTATTTGCTACAGCTTTTTTAGTTAGAGAAGAGAAGATGGATATTGATGTGGTCATAGAGCTAGGTGGGGAAGATGCTAAAATTATTTTTCTGACCGGGGGCCTTGAGGAGCGTATGAATTCTACATGTGCAGGGGGAACAGGTGCTTTCATTGATCAGATGGCAGCGCTGATGAATATTTCTACACAAGAGTTAGATGAAATGAGTCTTCAGCATACTTCGTTATATAGTATTGCATCTAGATGCGGTGTTTTCGCTAAATCAGATATACAACCTCTTCTTAATCAAGGGGCATCTAAAGAAGATATTAGTGCAAGTATTTTTCAGGCTGTAGTAGATCAGACTATTGTTGGCCTAGCACAAGGTAGAAAAATAGAAGGAAGAGTGATGTTTTTAGGTGGGCCGCTATTCTTTTATGAAGGATTAAAAAGGTGCTTTAAAGAGGCTTTAAAATTAAATGAAGAGGATACCGTTTTTCCTGAAAATGGTCAGCTTTTTGTAGCACTAGGGTGTGCTAAATTTAGTGGGAGTAGTAAGAAGACTTATAGTATTGAAACACTCAAAACTATTCTTAGGAAGGAGTATAAGAAGGATAATAGACTTTTACAGCTACAACCACTTTTTCAGAATGAAGAAGCTTATAAAATTTTCAAAGCACGTCATGATGCCTACCAGCTTATTAAAATGCCTATAGAGCACTATAAAGGTAAGGCTTATTTAGGTATAGATGCTGGAAGTACCACAACTAAAATGGTATTAATAGGAGAAAATGAGGAAATTTTATATGAGTTTTACGCTTCTAATCAAGGTAATCCTGTAGAAATTATAAGAAGAGAACTTTCAAAAGTGTATGAGTTATGCAAAGATAAAATTACAATTTGTGGATCTGGTGTAACAGGGTATGGAGAAGATTTGATTAAACATGCTTTTAAGATAGATATAGGTATTGTAGAGACACTTGCACATTTTACAGCTGCCCATTACTTTGACCCTCAGGTGAGTTTTATTCTAGATATTGGTGGACAAGATATTAAATGCTTTAAAATTGCTAGTGGACGTATTCAAAGTATTATGCTTAATGAGGCTTGTTCTTCTGGATGTGGCTCTTTCATTGAGACTTTTGCCATGCAAATGGGATATGATGTTAAACATTTTGCACAGATTGCTCTTTTTGCAAAACATCCAGTAGATTTAGGGTCAAGATGTACAGTTTTTATGAATTCCTCTGTAAAAGAGGCACAAAAAGAAGGTGCTTCCATAGAAGATGTATCAGCTGGCCTTGCAATGAGTGTAGTGAAGAATGCCCTTTATAAAGTGATTAGAACAACTAATGTAGAGGAACTGGGTGATCATATTGTAGTGCAGGGGGGAACTTTACTTAATGATGCAATTCTAAGAAGTCTAGAACTTGAATTACATAAAGAAACCATTAGACCTAATATTGCAGGGCTTATGGGTGCTTTTGGGGTAGCTTTATATGCAAAAGAAAATGTAAAAGAAAAGACTACACTTATTCCTATAGAAAAGCTGGAACACTTTAGGCATATTTCTAAAGTGACAAACTGTAATTTATGTACTAATCATTGCCATCTTATTGTCAATTGCTTTGGAGAGAAGGAACGTTACATATCTGGCAATCGCTGTGAAAGACCTGTCGGTAAGTTGAAAGAAAAATTACCTAATTTATATGCTTATAAATACAATAAGATACGTAAGTTGGGCGTAACAAATGGAACAAGAGGTGTGACGGTAGGTATACCGGTTGTACTGAATATGTACGAGCTTATACCATTTTGGAGTAAGTTCTTTGAAACATTAGGTTTTAATGTAGTACTTTCTTCTGCTTCGAATAAAAAGCTATATCGAGATGGTGAATATTCTATTCCATCAGATACTGTATGTTATCCCGCTAAGTTAGCCCATGGGCATATTGAAAGTTTACTTAAGCTTAAGCCAGATTTTATTTTCTATCCTTGTATGAGTTATAACTTAGATGAAGGCATTTCCGATAATCATTTTAATTGCCCTATTGTAGCCTATTATCCAGAGGTACTTACATCTAATATAGAGGGGCTTAAACAAGTAGAGATGCTTACACCTTATATAGACTTCAATCACCCTAAGTCCTTAAGTAAATCGCTCTATAAGTTATTTAGAGAAAAGGGGTATGATTTATCTAAGAAACAAATAGATATGGCATTAGAGAAAGGTTTTATAGCACTCCATACTTATTATGAAGATATAAGGATAGAAGCAAGAATGGCAATAGATTATGCAAGGCTTCATCATAAACCTATTGTGGTGTTAGCAGGAAGACCTTATCATATTGATCCAGAGATTAATCATGGGATAGATCAGCTCCTTAATGATCTTGGAGCAGTGGTAGTAAGTGAAGATAGTATTTGTCCTAAGGATGAAAAGCCAGAGGTGAATATACTGAATCAATGGACTTACCAGGCAAGGCTTTATAATACAGCTCATTATGTAGCGCGTCAGAAGGATATAGATCTTATTCAACTTGTATCATTTGGATGCGGGACAGATGCAATTACATCAGATGAAATAAATAGTATTTTACAGCGAGCAGGAAAACTTTATACACAGCTTAAAATAGATGAAACAAGCAATCTAGGAGCTGCTAAAATTAGAATTAGAAGTATGTTCGCAAAGGCAATAGAGGGGCAGGGGAGAAAGTCTTATGCAAAATTATAAAGTATTCACAAAGGAAATGAAAAAAGATTATACCATTATTGCACCAACTATGTTACCCATACATTTTGGGATTATTAAAGAGGTTCTGAGACAGTATGGTTATAAGCTGGATTTTTATGAAGGTACAACAGAGCAGATGTTAAAAGAAGGCTTAAAAAGTGTTCATAATGATTTGTGTTATCCAGCTATTATTGTTATAGGGCAGCTCATGGCAGCCTTAAAAAGTGGCGAATTTGATCCTGATAAAACAGCACTTATGATTACACAGACGGGAGGAGGATGTAGGGCCTCTAACTATATCCATCTATTAAGGAAGGCGCTTAAGAAAAGTGGGTATGAGCAGGTCCCTGTTATTTCAGTTAATGCAAGTGGGCTTGAGAGACACCCAGGTTTTAAACTAACGCCAGCGCTACTTGGCAAGTGTCTTATTGCTATGTGGTATGGGGATTTAATTATGTGGGTAAGCAATCAGTGTAAACCCTATGAGCTTAATAAAGGAGATACTCAAAAAGTCAGTGACCATTGGGTGAGTTACTTAGCGGATATTTCAAGTACACCTAAGTTTTTGCAAATTAAACGTCAGTATAAAGCTATTCTACGTGACTTTGAAGCTATACCTAAGCATCATGTAGAGAAAATAAAGGTAGGTATTGTAGGGGAAATTTATGTGAAATACTCACCACTTGGTAATAATCACTTAGAGGATTTTCTTATTCGAGAAGGAGCAGAAGTGGTGATGGCAGGCGTTGGGGATTTTATGATGTACTGCTTAAGTAATAGGGAAATAGATGCAAGGCTTTATGGGCGATGTGGTATAGGTGTTCTAACTTGTAAGCTTGGTTATCACTATTTGCACCATGCCCAAAGAAAAATGATTAAGTGTATTAAAAGATTTAGTCATTTTAAGGCGCCTACAGATTTTGAGAAAGTTAAGAAACTAGCAAGTGATTTTATGGGGCTAGGTGTTAAGATGGGAGAAGGTTGGCTTCTTACAGCAGAAATGTTAGAACTGGTAGAAAGTGGTGTTCAGAATGTGATTTGCACACAGCCTTTTGGGTGCTTACCTAACCATATTGTGGGCAAGGGTATGATGAGAAAGATTAAAGAAATCTATCCAGAATCTAATATTGTAGCCATTGACTATGACCCTTCAAGTGCTAAGGTCAATCAGGAAAATCGTATTAAATTAATGCTTGCAAATGGTATGCAAAATATTCATTTGAAAAATGCCTAGTAAATGAGAAAAAATGGATAAAAAACCGTTTATAATGCTGAAGTTAAATTTTTTTTATAGTTTAAAATTGGAAAAAATAAGCATATTATATAAGGGATAAAAGAAAATTTAGAAGGGTATAGGCAGATTGACTATTGAAAAAAATAAAAATAGCAAAATGAACAAAAAAATAAAAAGAACACAAAAAACTTAGGGCAGACTTAAGCGTTACCCCTTGCTATAATAATCATGTAACTTCCCCCAGATGTTACAGCAAATATGAATTTATTTGCTACCCCTAGAATAAAATACCTTCTCTCAAAGAGAAAGACCCGTTGTCTTTCTCTTTTTTCTTTGCCCTTTTTTATTTTCCAAATACATACTAATGTTCCCAGAAGTAGTTTCTAATATAATAGAACTATAAAGATAAAGTAAGAGGGGGAAAGTATGAAGAAGCAGTTAAAGCAAAAAAAGTGGCTTATGATAGGACTTGGTTTAGGAATACTGATTCTTTTAAGTATAGGCGTTTATAACTATAAGCAATCTCAAAGTTTTTTTATGAATTATAATGCTTTTCAGGAACAAGTAAGAGAAGGAAAGATTAAAGAAGTAAGTATAGGGGATAGCCCTTATATTACGTTTAAACAAGTAGGGGACGATATACTTTATAAAACAGAGAACCCTCGTACGTTAGATTTCAAAGAAAAACTTCTTTTGAAAAATATAAAAGTGACAGAAGGTAATAATAACACAACTTTTTATTTTGTTCAGATGTTCATTAGTGCGACAGTTTTTATAGGCGTCTTTTATATTGTTTTTAGAGGTACTAAAAGACACACAGGTATGCAGACTATGGCATTAGGTATAAAAGCTATTGAAGCAGATGATTTAAGAATAGGTTTTGAGCAAATAGCAGGTAACCATGAGGTTAAAGATCAGGTGGAAGATATTATAGGTTTTATTAAAGACCCTCAGAAATATACACAGCTTGGTGCACGTATGCCAAAAGGACTTATATTTTATGGGCCACCAGGTACAGGTAAGACACTTATGGCCAAGGCTATTGCTAAGGAAGCAGGTGTACCTTTCTTTTCATTAAGTGGGTCAGACTTTGTACAGATGTATGTAGGTGTAGGTGCAAGCCGTATCAGAGAAGTATTTAAAGAAGCTAGAAAACATGAAAGAGCTGTTATTTTTATTGATGAAATTGATGCTATTGGTAAAAAGCGTAGTAATAATCTTTCAGGAAGCAATGAAGAAAAGGATCAAACTCTTAACGCATTACTTACAGAGATGTCAGGGTTTAAACATGATGAAGGCATTGTGGTTATTGCAGCAACCAATAGATTAGAGTTATTAGATGATGCTCTTCTAAGGCCAGGACGATTTGATAGACAAATTGAAATAGGTTATCCTGATCAAGGTGCTAGGGAGCAAATTATTAAACTTTATTTACAAGGTAAGCCTATAAGCGATGAGGTGGATAGTGAGAAATTGGCTAGACAAACTGTACGTTTTACAGGTGCCATGCTTGAGAATCTTCTTAATGAGGCAGCTATTTTAGCGGCTAAAGCGGGAGAGATAAAAATTACAATGAATCATATTGAAAAGGCCTTTTCTGTTGTACTAGCAGGAGCTGAAAAAAAAGACCGTTCCTATATTACGCAAGAAGAGAGACGTATTACAGCCTTTCATGAAGCAGGGCATGCCCTTATTACTAAGCTTATAGTACCTATGCAGCGTGTTGTCAAAGTAACAATTGTACCAACAGTAAAAGGCGCTGGAGGATTTAGCATGAGTATTCCAAAAGATAGTATGTATATGACTAAGAGAGATTTTATTAGCCAGATTCAAATTGCACTTGCAGGCAGAGCAGCAGAGGAAATAATTTTTGGAAAAGATCTTATTACAACAGGAGCTAGCAATGATATAGAAAAAGCAACTTACTATTTAAAAGAACTCATAACACGCTATGGTATGGATGATACGTATGGATTAATCAACTGTGAGGTCATTTGTCCAGGTAACAGTAACCAAGAACTTTTAAAAGTATGTAAGGAAAAAATGGATCAGATTTATGAAGAGACTAAGCTTGTTTTAAAGGAACATGAAGAAAAGCTTATGGTACTTGCTGAGGCTTTACTTGAGCATGAAACTTTAAATGAGGATAAAATTATAGAGTTAATAGCATAAAAAGAAGCCAGGTCCTACGGCCTGGCTTCTTTTCTAATATTTATTTTTATGTAATGCTGAAATATCATCACGCCAGTATAGTCTAACTCGGTTAATAGTTTTTACAGGGGTGATCTTACCTTTACTCACTAATTCATCGAGGTATTGCCTTGAACAATTCAAAAGCTCAGTTGCTTCAGCTGTTGTAATGATTTCGGATTGAATAAATGTTATGAGCTGTTCCTTACTATCAAAATTAAATTCCATATCAATATGCCCCTCTCCGTAAAACGCAAAATCCCTTAAATTTACTTTATCATATAGATGTTAATTCTATTGTAAAATAAAATCGTGAATTTGGCAATTAATTATAGAATATATCGGAATAATGCAATAAAAAAGTAAAGTTATTTTTCAATCTTTCTTCACATAATTTGGCTATAATCATAGTAAAAATAAGGGTTAATACAGCTGATTTGGAGGTTATATAATGAATATTTTAATTATAGAAGATGAAGTACGTGTAGCAGATATTATGACAAAGTATCTTGAAAAGGAAAATTATAAGGTTTTCTATGCCTATACAGGTAGAGAAGGACTAGATTTATTTTATAAAAATAAAATAGATGTAGTGCTACTGGATTTAATGCTACCGGATATCCAAGGAGAAGATATTTGTAAAGAAATGAGAAGTGTTTCAAATGTTTATATCTTTATGATTACAGCAAAAGGTACACTGGATAATAAAGTAGAGGGGTTCCAAATAGGAGCCGATGAGTACTTAGTCAAACCAGTAAGTCCTAGAGAGCTTGTTGCACGTGTCAAAGCATTAGAAGGTCGTAAAGAGCGAGAAGAAAATAAGGATACACTTGTCTTTGATAAAGGTCACCTTAAAATCTATCTTCAAGAGCGTATGGTGAAAATCAATAATGAAATTATTAATCTTACGCCAAATGAATTTGATTTGCTTTATGAACTGGCTTCTTCACCAGGACGTGTTTTCACCAGAGAGCAGCTTATAGAGGCTGTTATGGGTATTGATTTTGATGGGTTTGACCGTACTATTGACGTGCATATTAAAAACTTACGTAAGAAAATAGAAGAAGATACAAAGAGTCCTAAATATATTAAGACTGTAACAGGTATAGGTTATAAATTTGAAGGTACATTAGTATGATTTCCATGCGTAAGCAGCTTTTTGCGCTACTTTTATGTGTAGGTACATTAACGATTCTTATTACAGCACTTTTTGTTAACGCTACTATCCATACAGAGTTTAAAAATTATATAGAGGATAACATTCAAAAGACCAGTGGAATCATTGTAAGACAGTTAGAAGAAATTTATGATAATGAAGGTTCATGGAATGAAACTTTAGAAGAAAGCCTATTGACTAATACACAAATTGGTAAGTTTTCAGTAGCTATTTTAAATCCTGATAAAGAACTTATATGGGGGAAAACGAAAGAAGAACTAGCTCAGGAGATAGAAGACTTAGAGTATCCATTCTTTTATTTACCACAGATGATGCAGTTTAAGGATAAGATCTATACATTTCAAGACATTCCTATTGAATCGGAGCAATACGGCTTAGTAGGTTATGCACGTATTGGTTATTTCCCTTCATGGTTGTTATCTACTTCAGACATTGATTTCCAGGCAGGGATTAACCGCAGTATTATTTGGAGTGGGCTTATTGCACTGGTATGTTTTGCTTCTATAGGTGCTTATATTACAAGGTTATTTACTAAACCTATTTATGCTATTGCAAGAACTTCAGTAGACCTAGCGGAAGGCAAATATTATACAAGGTATAATAAACATAGTAGCATTAAAGAAATAGAAAATTTAAGACATAGTATGAATTACCTAGCTCAAAAGTTAGATGAACAAGATACTTTAAGACGAAAATTGATTTCAGATGTTTCTCATGAGATTCGTACACCTCTTCATATTTTACAGAGTAACTTAGAGGCAATGATAGATGGTATCTATCCAATAGATGAAGATCAAATGCAAGTACTTTATCAAGAAGTTGTGCGATTTGGAAGCCTTCTAAGTAACCTAGATAAGCTGAAAAATATTGAAGATAGCACAACAGATCTTCATAAACAGGAACTTTATATGAATAGTTGTATTAAGGAAGTCTATAATGTCTTTAAGATTGTAGCTAAAGAAAGGCATATACACTTTAAACTAGATTTAAAACAGACAGACCATGTAACTGTTTATGCAGATTACAATGCTTTAAAGCAAATTCTTATGAACCTTTTCTCTAATGCTTTTAAATTTACAGAAGAAGGTAGTATTAGAGTGTATACAACCATTGAAGAGAAAATGGTATGTATGTATATAGAAGATACAGGAATCGGTATAAGCAAAGAAGATTTGCCTTATATCTTTGAACGTATGTATAGAGGAGATAAGAGTAGAGAGAAATATGAAGGCAGCGGTATAGGGCTTACAATGGTGAAAAAACTTATTACTGAGCATCAAGGAAAAGTTGAAGTGCTTAGTGAAGAGGATAAAGGAACGACTATGATTATTAAGCTTCCTCTTATACATCATACAAAGTCTAAAACTTTAAAAAGTCTTTTTCCTAAAGAGTAATATAAGAAAAGGTCACCTAATGGGTGACCTTTTTAAGTCTTGTTTTCACTATAAACAATTGACTAAGTTTATAAACGATTAACGTTCAGCGTATTTCATAAAGAAAGGTGAAATATATTTATAAGTCACCATAATAAGTGCACTTTCTATAGGAAGCATAAGGAAGGATTTAATAACACGGGCACTAATAAGTACCATAAAGGCCTTACCTGTAATCATAGAAAGCCATAATGGATTTAAGAATAGCTGAACAATTAGAATAACGAGTAAATTACTTAGGACAATACGACTAATAGACAGCTTGTGGCCATAGAGCATCTTTCCATAAATATAACCTGTTGCAAGAGCACTTAAAGTAAAACCAGGGAAATAAGCACCTCCTGTTGGAAAGACAATGGCACCGATAAAATCGGCTAATGCTGCACCAAGGGCAGCAGAGCGTGGTCCAAAGAGCATACCCATAATAACAATGGTAATAAAACCAAAGTTAATACGAAGTAGTGGACCAAGGTTAATACTAGCAAAGCGCACTAAAACAATATTAAGTGCGACAAGTAGTGCAATAAGCACCATTTTAGTTAATTTATGATTCATAAAGCACCTCCAAAAAATGTGTATTGAAGAGCGCTGACTTGGCAGCGGAATGCGACATAAGCACCGCAAGCATTAAGCTTTTCGTCTAGTGGCAACTTCCCGTCCAACTAGCACTTAACGCGCTTACATCTACTCTGCCAACTGTCTATAGTGATAGTAGTATTATATTCAAAAATTCATACAGTTACAAGAATTGTTTCTACCAAGTAGGCAGGTTTGGTTGACACTCTAAATTTAAGAGACTATAATGACTTTAAATTGTAATAAAATGACACACTTTGACAAAAGAAAGGACAGAAAAAATGGAAAATTTAAATAGAAAAGACCCTTATATGATGCTTAGTATTGTGAATATGAAATTAAGAGATGAATGTGATTCTTTAGAGGCACTTTGTAAAGATTATGATTTAGACATGGAAGAACTTTTAGGGCGTATGGATGCTATTGGTTATACATATAGCATGGCAAACAATCAGTTTGTAGGCTAAATCAGAAAGGAGAAAGGGTTATGGAAACAAAAGAAAAAAATTTATTAAATTATGCAAAGCTTATTGTAGAAGTAGGTGTTAATATTCAACAGGGGCAGTATCTTATGATTACATCACCAATTCAAACAGCTTATTTTGCAAGGGCACTTACAAAATGTGCTTATGAAGCAGGTGCTAAAAAAGTTTATGTAGATTACGTAGATGAAGAATTAAGTAAAGTAACGTATATGCATGCACCAGATGAAGCCTTTTTAGAATATCCTCAGTGGGTGGCCGAAGGGAAAAAAACACTTGCAGCAAACAACTGTGCTTTTATCAGCATTTCTGCATCTAATCCAGACTTATTAAAAGATGTAAATCCAGCACGTATTGCAACGATGCAAAAAACGGCAGGTATAGCTTTAGAAGGATTTAGAAACTACATTCAAAATGGAGATGTAGCTTGGTGTGTAGCTTCTATTCCAACAGCCGAATGGGCTATGAAAGTATTTCCTAAGGCACAAAATAGTGATGAAGCTATAGAAAAATTATGGGATAAAATTTATATTGCAACACGTATATATGAACAAGACCCAGTAGAAGCATGGAAAGAGCATACAAGGAATTTAGAAGAAAAAACAAAGTTCTTAAACAGCAAGAAGATTACACAGCTTCATTATCAATCTAAAGGAACAGACCTTTATGTAGAACTGCCAAAAGGTCATATTTGGCAAGGTGGTGGAAGCTATAATAAAGCAGGAACTTACTATGTAGCTAATATGCCGACAGAAGAAGTTTTCACTATGCCTTCTAAATATGGTGTAAATGGTAAGCTAGCTTCTACAAAGCCTTTAAGTTATGGCGGTAACTTAATAGAAAACTTTGTTCTTTATTTTGAGAAAGGCCGTATTGTAGATTTTACAGCAGAGTCAGGATATGAAACACTTAAATCTCTTATTGAGACAGATGAAGGTTCACATTACCTAGGCGAAGTAGCTATTGTACCGGATGACTCACCTGTATCTAATACCAATACTATTTTCTATAATACATTATTTGATGAAAATGCTTCTTGTCATTTTGCTATCGGAAGTGCTTATCCAGATACAATTGAAAAAGGTACTGAGATGAATAAAGAGCAGTTAGAAGCAGTTGGTGCCAATACATCTTTAACACATGTAGATTTTATGGTAGGGGATACAAATCTTACGATTGAAGCAGAGACAGAGAGTGGAGAAAGCTTTATAGTGCTTAAAGACGGTAACTGGGCTTTTTAATTTGACTGGTTACTTTCAAAGATTGAAGTAGGAGAACAATATAAATAATTTTTATAAAGAGAGGGCGAGGCAATATAGGTGCTTCGTCCTTTGCTATATAAAGTGATAAAGAGATACTTTGAAAAGTAAATACATAATAAAAGGAGAGAAGATGATGAAGATTTGTGTACTTGATGCTAAAACATTAGGAGATGATATAGACCTTACGCCTATTCAAGCAATGGGAGAAGTCATGATTTATGATTTAACTCAGCCTCATGAAGTTGCTGAAAGAGTTAAAGATGCTCATGTGGTTGTGACCAATAAGGTACAGCTTGGCAAGAAGCAGCTAAAAGATGCTAAAGAACTAAAATTGGTTGCACTCTTTGCAACAGGTTTTAATAATATTGATTTAGAGTATATGAAAGATAGAGGAATTGGCGTAGTCAATGTACCAGGATACTCTACAAAGAGTGTGGCACAGCATACCTTTGCTTTACTGTTTAATTTATTAGAGCATTTAGCTTTTTATGATGAATATGTAAAGACTAAGTCTTATGCAAATAGTAATACTTTTGCATATATTGCCAAGCCTTTTTATGAAATAGCAGGGAAGACTTGGGGGATTATAGGAATGGGTGCTATTGGCAAGGAAGTAGCAAGAATAGCCGAAGCTTTTGGCGTACATATTATCTATTATTCCACTTCTGGGAATAATGGACGTGCTGGCTATACGTGTGTAGATTTAGATACCTTGCTTAAAGAAAGTGATATTATCTCTATTCATGCGCCTTTAAATGAAAAAACTCAAAACCTTATAGGATATAAAGAGATGAGTAAGATGAAGAAGAGTGCTTTGCTAATGAATCTTGGAAGGGGAGGTATTATAGAGGAGGTGGAACTTGCTAGGGCACTTAAGGAAAATCTCATTAGAGGAGCAGCCCTAGATGTCTTAAAGGTAGAACCAATAGAACAAGAGCATCCTTTATATGATGTAGATCCATCTAAATGGATTGTGACACCTCATATTGCATGGGCTAGTGTAGAGGCCAGAGGTAACCTAATTGGAGAAGTAGCAGCTAATATAGAAGCCTTCTTTAAAGGGGAGATGAGAAACCGTATTGTTTAAAGAGAGAATAAATTCCAAGCTTGTCAATAGGTATGATTTAGAGTCTGGCATCATATGTTAGTAATAAGACAGTACTTTTTAGGAGGTACTTATGAACCCTATTTTCTTAATTGTTATTCTCGTTATATGTGTTATTATCGTGTTTATTCTTGCAGATATTCAGAGTCGTAAAATACCTTCTACATTTCCTGAGGAGATAGAAACTAATGAAGAGGAAGAAGGAGACGAGGAAGATGAAGAAGATGAAATACCAGAAGAAGAGGAGCAAGAAGTTGAGATAGGTGAAGATGCTACAGACGAGAAATCAGAAAAGCTAAAGTCATAACAGAGAGTGATTAAAGGCACTCTCTTTTTTCATTGCTTTTAAAATAGGTTACCCTTACAATAGATTTTATAAAAAAGCATAACAAATACATAAGAGGAGATGACAAAATGAAAGGGTTATTGATTGTAAATGGATATATGCGTACACCAAAATTTGAAGAGATTACACAGTTATATAAAGAAGCAGCTGGTAGTTATGGGGTTAACTTACAAGTTTGCTACACAGATGAAATAGCATATGGTATGGATGATAGAGGTAAGTTATGGGTAAATGTAAACGTAGAAGAGATAGGGTTTGTACTCTTTTTAGATAAAGATATAGTTTTAGCACAGCATTTAGAAACATTAGGACTTAGAGTGTTTAATACATCGGCTGCCATTGGTGTTTGTGACCATAAAGGAATGACTATGCAGGCATTAGGCGGAGCCAATATTGCAATGCCTAAGACCATTATCGCACCACTTGTATTTGAAGGTATGTATGATGAGAAACAGGAAGACCGTTATATTAGACATATTGAAGAGGAGTTGAGCTATCCACTTATTGTCAAAGAATGTTATGGTTCTTTTGGTATGCAAGTTTATAAGATAGAGGATACAGAAGCATTAGTAGAATTAAGAAGTAGAATTGCACATAAACCTCATCTTTATCAAGCTTATGTAGCAAGTAGTGAAGGAAAAGATGTACGTATTCATGTAGTGGGAGATAAAGTGGTAGCGAGTATGCTCAGAGTGAATGAACATGACTTTAGAGCTAATATTACGAATGGTGGTAAGATGATAGCTTATAGTCCTTCTAAAGCTTTTGAGGAAATGGCTGTAAAGGTATGTAAAGTGCTTAAAGTAGATTTTGCTGGTGTAGATCTTATGTTTGGAGAAGCAGGTGAACCTCTTTTATGTGAGGTTAATTCTAATGCACATATTAAAAATATTTTAGATTTAACAGGCATTAATATAGCAGAGAAGATTATGGCTTATATTTTAAAGGAAGTGACAAAATGAAACAGGGTTTACTGATTTATAAAAGAGAAGATTATAGGGTTAATGAGAGTTATGTGGCTATGCTTATGGAGTATGGCAAAAAGAATCAGTTATATATACAATTTGTATTCTATGAAGATTTGCAGCTTGGAGTAGATGAAGATGGACTTTGGATGAGTCATAAAGGAAAACGACTAGAAGAGGTAGATTTTGCCATTAATCGTTCAAGAGAGAGCATGCTTTCTAAGCAATTAGAGTTTATGGGGATAAGGGTATTTAATTCATATGAAGTGACCTATTTAGCAAATCATAAAGGGCGTACGCATCAGTTTATAAGTAGCTTAGGGATACCTTCTCTTAAGACAAGCTTTTTTTATCCAGAGTTTATGAAGAGTGAAAAGGTACCCTTCAAGTATCCCTTTGTAATAAAGGCACCAGAGGGACATGGTGGAACAGAAGTGTTCATGGTACATACAGGTGATGAACTACAACAAATTCTTAGAGAGTATGAACATAAGGAGTGGATTTTGCAAGAGATATGTTCACATGTAGGTGAAGATGTGAGAGTATTTGTAATCGGAGGAAAGATTATAGGTGCTATAAGAAGATATTCACAAACAGATTTTAGAGCCAACTACTGTTTAGGTGGAAAAATAGAATGGTATGACTTACGTGAAGAGCAGAAGAAACTTGTAGAATGTATTTTAAAGCATTTACCTTGTGATTATGTAGGCATTGACTTTATGATAGATGGGAAAGGAAAATTTATCTTTAATGAGCTCGAAGATGTTGTAGGAAGTAGAAGTTTATATACACTGAAGAGAGTAGATACAGCAAAGCTCTATATAGAACATGTTGCAAAGAGCTTAGGCAATAAAAATGTCTAGAGAGGCCATAGGACTGACTCTAGACATTTTTTAATCTTCTTTAACATGTTCATAGCCTTGATGAAAGATTTGCTGAATATGTGAATCAGCAAGAGAATAATAAACGACTTTACCTTCTTTACGCGCTTTAACAAGTTTAGCGGCCTTAAAGGTACGTAGCTGATGAGAAATAGCTGAATGGGTCATATTAAGTACTGCAGCAAGGTCGCATACACACATTTCGGATACGAAAAGTGCACTAAGTATTTTGATACGTGTAGGATCAGAAAAAACTTTAAAAAAGCTGGATAAATCGGTTGCACTATTTTCATCTAAAATACAAGGGATCACTTTCTGAACGACCTCTGTATGGATGACATTACAACTGCATATATCTATTTCTTTTCCGTTCATAAGAATCCTCCTATTCATTATAAGTTCTATTATTAATAGGTTAGCCTTAAGTTAGAGGAATGTCAAGTTAACTAAATATTTATATACATTATAGATAAATGTTGATTATAATAAAAGTTGGTTGTACTATGAAAATAGAAGACTTGTGTCATGTTAAGAGAAATGGGGTGAAGGTATGATTAAATTTGAAAAGGAACTTGAAAAATTCAAACCAGTATTAGAGGTTAATAGTATTGAAGATCATATAAGTAATGAAGAGATAAAAGATATTATAGATCTCATTAAGATGAATCAACAAGTTAATGAACAGGGGAATTGATTTATGCAGGTAAAATGTCCATATTGCAATCATGAAGTAGAAGCCTTACAGTATTGTGAAATCTGTGAAAAAAAAATAGATTGGATTATAGGTTTCTATGAAAAAAGTCAATATTACTATAATAAAGGGTATGGCCATGCAGCTCAAAGAGAACTTTCATTAGCTATTCCCAATTTAGAAAAAGCTATTTATTATAATAAATATAATATTCAGGCAAAGAACCTTTTAGGACTTATTTATTTTGAGATTGGACAGGTTTCTTTAGCACTTAAAAGCTGGATTTTAAGTGAGGCACTTTGTAAAGAAGATAATCTTGCAAGTACATATATAGAAAAATTACAAAATCATCCTAAGCAGCTTGAAAGTTATAAAGATAGTATTGTACTTTACAATAGAGCCTTACATTATATGCAGAAGAAAAATGATGATATGGCTATTATTCGTCTTAAAAAGGCCATCCATATTAATCCTAATTTTCTAGAAGCACGTAACTTATTAGCACTATGCTATATATATCAGAAACAAAATCATAAAGCATTGCCACATCTTCATTATGTCTTAAGGAAAGATGGAAGCAATACAAAAGCATTACATTTTTTAAAAGAGATAGAAATGCCACAAGAAGAAATAGAAGAAATGTCAGACGTCATCATAGAAGCACCTCATATTAATGATTTAGATATTATGACGGATATTAAGCCACAAAAAGTTATTAATAGAGGCGGTATATTTGGACACTATGTCCTGTACTTTTTATTTGGAGCGCTATGTATGTTTGGTATACAAGTAGGCCTTATTACGCCAAATAAAACTGCCCAGCTTGAACAAGAACTTTATGATAGAACAACAGAAAATACAAGTATTAAAGTGCAGCTTGATACCTTTATGCAAGATTATGAAACTAAAATAGGGAAGCTTACAGAGTCTAATACAAAACTTTTAGCGGAGAATGAAAATTTAAAACAAGAATATATGAAAATAAGCCAGGAAAGTAAGCTTTGGGAAGTACGCATGCTTAGAGACAAAGGAGATATGAAAGGTGCAGCAGAAGTACTTAATAACATTTCTGTTAGCGATTTAAAAGAAGATAAGAAAACCCTTTATGAAGAATTGAAAGCAAGTATTTATCCAAAGGCAGGAGAGGCTTTTTATAACGAAGGCTATAAGTTGTATAAAGCCGAGCAGTATATTGATGCTATGATACAGTTTGAAAAAACACTGATTTTTATACCAAAAACTAAAAATGGTGGTAATGCCTTATACTATATGGGACAGATAGAAGAAAATAATAAAAATATCTCTAAAGCATTACAATATTATCAAATAGTTCTTAAGGATTATACAGAAACTCTAGTTTATAAAAAGGCTCAGGAGAGAGTAAAAGAGCTTGAAACACAAGGTTCTCAATAAAATGTAAAAAATTAGAAATTGATTGACAATATTTGTAAAATATACTATTCTATAGAAGTAAAATACTTAAGAAAAGGGGTGCTGCATTGAACATAGAGTTTTGTATGCACGACACTACACTTATTGTGAGTCTATCTGGAGAGATTGATCACCATACTTCTGTAGAGATACGTGAAACAGTAGATAGAGAGTATCAAAAAAGACGTGCAAAAAATATTTTATTTGATTTTAGCAACATTGTATTTATGGATAGTTCGGGGATAGGACTACTAATGGGACGCTATCGCAATGTTTCCATATGTGGAGGCTATGTAGGCTTATACAATGTACCAACTAAAGTGGATCAAATTTTAAACATATCAGGAATTTATAAATTAATGAAGCTTTATGAAAGCAAAGAGCATGCTTTTAAAAGCCTTGCATAAATAGATGGTAATAGGGGGAAAGAAGATGCAAAATTCAAATGACATGCAGATAGAGTTTGCAAGCAACTCGCTTAATGAATCTTTTGCACGTGTTGCAGTAGCTGCTTTTTTATCACAGCTTGATCCTACAGTAGACGAGCTGTATGATGTGAAAATGGCAGTTTCAGAAGCTGTAACAAACAGTATTATACATGGATATGATGCAGACCCTAATCGCACCATTTGGATTAGGTGTGCCTATAGTGATAGGCTTGTAACCATTGAAGTTAAAGATGAAGGCAAAGGAATCAAAAATATTGATGAAGCTATGCAAGCTCTTTTTACAACATCTGAAGAGGATGAACGCGCAGGGTTAGGATTTACAGTGATGCAGTCTATGATGGACCAAGTAGTTGTTGAGTCTGAGGTTGGCAAAGGTACTAAAGTCACCATGACAAAGACTTTCTATTAATATCCCACACATTTGGTAGAAAGGTGGGAGCTTATGGATCATACAATCAAATTGATTATGAAAGCACAACAAGGAGACGAGATTGCTAAAGAAGTTCTAGTAGAAGAAAATATTGGTCTTGTTTGGAGCCTTGTTAAAAGGTTTGGAGGAAGAGGTTATGAACTGGAAGATTTATTTCAAATCGGCAGTATCGGGCTTCTCAAGAGTATTGAAAAATTTGATTTAAGTTATAATGTTAAGTTTTCAACATATGCAGTGCCAATGATAGTGGGGGAAATAAAAAGGTTTCTGCGTGATGATGGCATGATTAAGGTGAGCAGATCTCTTAAGGAAACAGCTTATAAGGCTAAAATGATGAAGGATGAACTTTGTAAGAGTTTAGATAGAGAGCCGACTATGAATGAAGTAGCAGCGGGCTTAGATTTGCCGCTTGAAGAAGTAATTGTTGCGTTAGAAGCGAATACAGAAATTGAATCTTTAAGTGCAGTTATCCACCAGGGGGATGGTAAGCCTATTACACTTGAAGATAAGATAGACCAGGCGCCTACTCAGCAAAATAATATGATTGATCATATTGTGATTGAGCAGGTTATCGAAACACTTGAACCATTAGAAAAAGAAATTATTGTATATCGTTATTATGAAGATCGTACACAGACAGAAATAGCACAGCTTTTAGGTATTTCACAAGTTCAAGTGTCACGTATAGAAAAACGTATTCTAAAAAAAATGAGGGGAATGCTAAACTCCTCGTAATTGAAAACTCAGTAGGTAAAACGATTTCTACCTGCTGAGTTTTTTGTGTTTTATAATGTTCGGATTTTTAGGGGGGTGCTCTATAAAAATAAACAACATAAATAATAAAGATAAAACAAATAAAAGAAAAATACGAACTATAAAAAAATAATAAAATAAAATGTTCGAAAATATATTGACGATGTGAAGTGTTCTGTGGTACCCTTTATACATAAGAAAATAAACTTTTGTAAAAAAAATAGAATTTTCAATAGGGGGACCTTATGGAGAACTTTGTTATTTATGTTGAAAAAAGACCTAGTTTTGATGTTGAAGCAAAACGTGTTCAAAATGAACTCATAGAGTTCTTAGGGATTAAAGGAGTAAAAAATGTACGTGTACTCAATCGTTATGATGTAGCAGAGATTACAGCAGATGCTTATGAAAAAGCACTAAAAACAGTTTTCTCTGAACCACAGTCAGATGAAGTATATGAAGGGGAATTGCCAGAACTTAATGGTTTTATCTTTATGACAAGCTTCTTAAGTGGACAATATGATCAAAGAGCAGATTCATGTGTACAATGTATTAAAACAATTGATCATACACTCATGCCACTTGTAAAAGCTTCAAAAGTTTATGCTATTGAAGGTGAATTAACACAAGCAGAATGTGAGTGTGTTAAGAAACACTTAATCAATCCTATTGAAAGTGAAGAAGTTGCACTTGACGCAAAAGATTTATTAAATACTGTGCATCCAGTCCCAGAAAGCGTTAAAGTACTGGATGGATTTACTGATTTAACAAGAGAAGGACTTGAGGCCTTTAGAAAAGAGCAAGGACTTGCAATGAGTTTAGATGATCTTGTTTACTTCCAAAATTACTTTGTTTCAGAAAAACGTAATCCAAGTTTTACAGAACTTAAAGTAGTTGATACCTACTGGTCTGACCATTGTAGACATACAACTTTCATGACAGAGCTTACAAATATTGAGATTGAAGAAGGTACACTTGCAGCTCCAATTAAAGAAGCTTTTAAGGTCTATAAAGGCATGAGAAGGGAGCTTTATAACAACAAAGATAAAAAAGTAAGTTTAATGGACATGGCGACAATCATTGTGAAAGACCTTAAAGCTCAGGGGGGGCTTAAAGAGATGGTGGAGTCAGATGAAATTAATGCATGTACACTCGAAAAAGCTATTGAAGTAGATGGTAATATGGAAGACTACTTAGTACTTTTCAAAAATGAAACACATAACCATCCAACAGAAATTGAACCATTTGGTGGTGCTGCAACTTGTCTTGGTGGTGCAATCCGTGATCCACTTTCAGGTAGAAGCTATGTGTACCAAGCTATGCGTGTAACAGGAGCAGGGGATGTTACAGAATCTATGGATGAAACAATCCCAGGTAAATTACCACAAAGAAAGATTACACAGACAGCTACAAATGGATACAGTTCATATGGTAACCAAATAGGTCTTGCAACAGGTGAAGTTAAAGAATATTATCACCCAGGTTATAAAGCGAAGCGTCTTGAAGTAGGTGCTGTAGTAGGTGCTGTTAAATCAGATGCTGTAAGACGTGAAGAGCCAAAAGCTGGTGACATAATCATTCTTCTTGGTGGTGCAACAGGCCGTGACGGCTGCGGTGGTGCAACAGGTTCTTCTAAAGAACATACAGAAGACTCCCTTAAACAGTGTGGGAGTGAAGTACAAAAGGGGAATCCGGTAGAAGAGCGCAAACTTCAACGTATTTTCAGAAATCCAGAGTTCTCAAGATGTATTAAACGTTGTAATGACTTTGGTGCAGGTGGGGTATGTGTTGCTATTGGTGAAATTGCAGAAGGTCTTATTATTGATCTAGATGCAGTGCCAGTTAAATATACAGGTCTTGACGGTACAGAACTTGCTATTTCTGAATCACAAGAACGTATGGCTATTGCTATTGAAGCAAAAGACTTTGATAAAGTTGTAGCACTTTGTGAGAAGGAAAACTTAAATGCAGTAAAGGTAGCAGATGTAACAGAAGAAAAACGCCTTATTATGCAATGGCGTGGTGAAGAAATTGTTAACATTAGCCGTCAGTTCTTAGATAGTGCTGGGGTTACTCAACAAAGAGAAGCTTATGTAACAGCACCAAATTGGGTACAAGATACAAGAACACTTACAAAAGAAAATGTTATAGATACATTTAAGGATCTTAATGTAGCAAGCCAAAAAGGTTTAGGTCTTCAATTTGATTCAACAATTGGGGCTGGTACAGTGCTTATGCCATATGGTGGTAAGAATCAGCTTACAAAAGAAGTAGGTATGGTTGCTAAAATCCCAGTTCTTAAAGGTGAAACAACAGCAGCAACTTATATGACACATGGCTTTGATCCATATCTTTCAGAAGGCAGCCCATTCCATGGTGCTTTATATGCAGTTGTAGAAAGTGTAGCAAAACTTGTAGCACTTGGCGCAGATTATAAAGATACTTATCTTTCATTCCAAGAATACTTTGAACGTTTAGGTGAAGAAAAAACGAAATGGGGTAAACCAGTAGCAGCTATTCTTGGTACACTTACAGCACAAAAAGCACTTGGCATTGCAGCAATTGGTGGTAAAGACAGCATGTCAGGTACGTTTGAACAGCTTACAGTACCTCCAACACTTATTTCTTTCACTTGCAACATTGGAGATGCTAAGACATGTGTAAGTGGTAGCTTTAAAGAAGTAGGAAGCAAACTTGTTTATGTACATATTCCGGTCGATGAGCATAAAGTACCAAACTTTGAGGTGATGAAAACAGCTTATGATACAGTTTATAATCTTGCAAAAGAACAAAAAGTGCTTGCAAGTTATGCTATTGGTAAAGGTGGCCTTGTGACCGCCCTTAGTCAAATGGCAATTGGTAACGATATTGGTGCAAATGTAAGTTTTAAAGGTTTGGATGTACTCCCATTTGAAGCGAACTACGGGGATCTTATTTTAGAAGTTTCAAATGAAGTGGCAATGGCGTTAACGCAAGATATCTTCGTAGTAATAGGTAAAACAGTAGAGGAAGCTACCTTAACAATAGATGAAGTAACTGTAGGCTTAGATGAAGTTAAGCTAACCATGGAAAAGCCACTTGAAAAAGTATTTACTTTAAAAGTGGATGCTAAAGAAGATGCAGTAGATGCAACTTTTGATAAACCATCTAAAATCTATACGGCTACACATAAAATTGCAGTGCCAAAAGTTGTTATTCCGGTATTCCCAGGTACAAATTGTGAAAATGATACAACAAGAGCCTTTGAAAAAGCAGGAGCGAAGGTAGAACAGGTTCTTTTCCTTAACCGTAGTCCAGAAGCAATCAAAGATTCTATTGAACGTATGGCAAAAGCAATTAATGAGGCGCAAATTCTTGCTTTCCCAGGTGGCTTTTCTGCAGGAGATGAGCCGGATGGTAGTGCAAAATTCATTGCAGCGGCTTTCAGAAATGAAAAACTCACAGAAGCAGTAATGAAGCATCTTTATGAACAAGACGGTCTTGCACTTGGTATTTGTAATGGTTTCCAAGTACTTGTAAAACTTGGTCTTCTTCCATATGGTGAAATTTGTGAAATGACACATGCAACACCAACTCTTACTTACAATACAATTGGTAAACATATTTCACTTATGGCTAAAACAAAGATTACAAGTGTTCAGTCTCCATGGCTTCGTTATGTAACAGTAGGCGATATACATGAAATTCCACTTTCTCATGGTGAGGGGCGCTTTGTAGCACCACAAGTTGTACTTGACGAACTTGTGAAAAACGGACAAATCTTCAGCCAATATGTAGATGCCAATGGTAATCCAACAAAATCTGGAGATGTTAATGTAAACGGTAGTCTTTATAACATTGAAGGTATTGTATCAAAAGATGGCCGCATTATCGGTAAGATGGGGCATAGTGAACGTATAGGTGAATGCGTACACAAAAATATTCCAGGACATAAAAATCAACGTCTCTTTGAAGCTGGCGTAGATTACTTCAAATAAAAGGAGTTAAGGGTATGAAAATAGCATTTGTAATGGGTAGCGATTCAGATCTACCTATCGTAGAAAAAGGAATAGAAGTTGTACAAAGCTTTGGTGTACCTGTTGAAGTGCGCGTGATTTCCGCGCACCGTACACCAGCTGAAGCTGAAAGTTTTGCAAGAAATGCTGAAGCAAACGGTATTGGAGTTATTGTAGCAGCAGCAGGTAAGGCAGCACATCTTGGCGGTGTACTTGCAGCTTACACAACACTTCCAGTTGTAGCACTTCCAATAAAATCAAACACACTTGATGGTTTAGATGCACTTTTATCTATGGTGCAAATGCCACCAGGGATTCCAGTTGCAACAGTAGCTATTGATGGAGCACTGAATGCAGGTCTTTTAGCGCTTCAAATTTTAGCTGTTTCAGATGAAGCTATTAGAGCAAAGCTTAAAGCTTACAAAGAAGAGATGGCAGTTAAAGTAAGACAAAAAGATGAAATGATTAGAAATCAATATAATTAGGGGGCTATTTAAAATGGAAAAACAAACATTATTATACGAAGGCAAAGCAAAAAAAGTTTATACCACAGAAGATGAAAGATATTACATTGTTTCTTATAAAGATGATGCAACAGCTTTTAATGGTGAGAAAAAAGGTACAATCTTAGGCAAAGGTGTTGTAAACAACCGTATGAGCAACATTATGTGCCGTATGTTAGAAGAAAATGGAATTCAAACACATTACGTAGAAGAATTAAACGATCGTGAAACAGTTGTAAAAGCTGTAGAGATTGTGCCACTTGAAGTGATTGTACGTAACGTAGCAGCAGGTTCGTTCTCCAAACGTTTTGGAGTGGAAGAAGGTACAGTACTTAAAAACCCAACACTTGAATTTTGCCTTAAGGATGATGCACTTGGTGACCCTATGATTAATGACTACCATATTTTAGCTTTAGGTATAGCAACACCAGAAGAGCTTCAAATAATGTCAGAGATGACTTTTAAAATCAATGCGCTTTTAAAAGAATACTTTGACAAAATCGGTGTTAAATTAATTGATTTTAAAATTGAACTTGGTAGAGTGGATGGAAAAATCATCTTAGCTGATGAAATTTCTCCTGATACATGCCGTTTCTGGGATAAAGAGACAAATAAAAAATTAGATAAAGACCGTTTTAGACGTGATATGGGCGGTGTAGAAGAAGTTTATGCAGAAATGCTTAATAGAGTAACAAAGTAAGAGGTGAACTATGAATTATTTTGATGGGGATACACTTCATGAGGAATGCGGCGTAATTGGTGTATATCTTAATGAGAGAATAGATGCAGCAAACTACGTTTACTATGGCCTTTATGCACTTCAGCATAGAGGTCAGGAAAGTGCAGGGATTACCGTTAATAAAGAGGGTAAACTAGAAAGTACAAAAGGTATGGGGCTTGTAAGCGATGTCTTTAATGAACACAATTTAAAAAGCCTTACAGGCAATATTGCAATTGGACATGTACGTTATTCTACAACAGGGGATAAAGACCTTAGTAACTGTCAGCCACTTGTAGCAAAGTATAAACATGGTTCTATTGCACTTGCTCATAATGGGAACCTTACAAATAGTGAAGGCGTAAGGGAGATGCTTGAAGATGAAGGGGTTATCTTTCAATCTACAACGGATTCTGAAGCTATTTTAAATCTTATTGCACGTCATTATAATAGAGGACTTGAATCCGCTATCCGTAATACTATGCAGCTTATTAAAGGTGCGTATGCTATTGTTATTACAACACAAGATAAATTAATTGGAGCACGTGATCCACATGGTCTTCGTCCACTATGTATTGGTAAACTCCAAGATGGTTATGTATTAGCTTCTGAAAGCTGTGCATTAGATGTTATTGATGCGGAGTTTGTAAGAGATGTTATGCCGGGAGAAATGGTGATCATTGATCAAGATGGCTTAACAAGTATTAAACCCAAAAGTTGGTGCCAAAAGAAGCTTTGTGTATTTGAACTGATTTATCTTGCAAGACCTGATAGTGTTATTGATGGCAATAGTGTGTATCAGTTTAGAGAAAAAGCAGGGGAAATCCTTTGTCGTGAAGCAGGTATTGAAGCAGATGTTGTTATTCCAGTACCAGACTCCGGAATACCATCTGCTATAGGTTATTCTAAAGCATCAGGTATTCCTTTTGTGGAAGGATTTACTAAAAATCGTTACATTGGCCGTACTTTTATTCAGCCAACACAAGAGATGCGTGAAAATGCAGTACGTATTAAGCTAAACCCACTTAAACATAATATAGCGGGTAAACGTGTTGTGATGACTGATGATTCTATTGTGCGTGGTACAACATGTAAACGCATTGTAGAACAAATTCGTAAAGCGGGAGCAACAGAAGTACATGTATGTATTACTTCACCTCCAGTTAAATACAGCTGTTACTTTGGTATTGATACGCCAGATCGTGAAAAATTAGTAGGGGCAATGATGTCTATTGAAGAAATTAAAGATTATATTGGGGCAGACAGCCTTACATATCTTTCATTAGAAGGATTAAAAGAAGCATGTGGAGGAAGTAGTAATTTCTGCCGTGCATGCTTTAATGGGAACTATCCAATGGAAGTACCACTAAACCCAATGAATGAGGAAGATAAATAGGAGGATGGCTATGTCAAATAAAATTACTTATCAAGATGCAGGTGTTGATGTACATCGTGGTTATGAAGCGGTAAGCAAAATGAAGGAACACGTTAAATCTACTTTTACAGATGGTGTATTAACGGATATTGGTAGCTTTGGTGGCTCTTATTCGATTGCAAAATACATGGGTATGGAAGAACCTGTTCTTGTGTCAGGAACAGACGGTGTAGGGACAAAGCTTAAGCTTGCTTTTGATTTGAATAAACATGATACAATTGGAATTGACTGTGTAGCTATGTGTGTAAATGATATTTTATGTAGTGGAGCTATTCCACTTTTTTTCCTTGATTATATCGCAACCGGACGCATCTCTCCAGAGCAAGTTGCTGAAATTGTAAAAGGTATAGCAATAGGATGCAAAGAAAGTTTATGTGCTCTTGTAGGGGGAGAAACAGCGGAAATGCCAGGGTTCTACAAAGATGGTGAATATGATGTAGCTGGTTTTGCAGTAGGTATTGTAGATAAAGCTAAAATGATTGATGGAAGCAAGATGAAAGCTGGAGATGTAATCATTGGACTTCGTTCATCAGGTGTACATAGTAATGGTTATTCACTTGTTAGAAAAATAATTGATACTTATAAATTAGACCTTAATGCATATTGCGAAGAGCTAGGTGAAACTTATGGTGAGGCTTTCTTAAAACCAACTAAACTTTATGTAAAAGCAGTTATGGCTGCAAAAGAAGCTGCAGAACTTAAAGGTATCGCGCATATTACAGGTGGTGGCTTCATTGAGAATGTACCACGTATGCTTCCAGAAGGTGTAGATGCAAGAATTAGTCTTAATGCTATCGATGCACCTAAAGTTTACACACTTCTTGAAAAATTAAGTGGTTTAGAAATCAATGAACTTTACAATACATTCAACATGGGTATTGGGATGATGATTGTTACAGCAAAAGAAGATGCTGATAAAGTAGTAGAAGCACTTTGTAAAGTTGGTGAAGAGGCAACTATAATTGGTGAAATTGTAGAGGGTAACAAAGAGGTTATATTATGTCAGGATTAAGACTAGGTGTACTGGTATCAGGATCAGGGAGTAATCTTCAAAGTATTATTGACGCAGTAGAGGCAGGCAATCTCAAAAGTGAGATTGTCTGTGTCCTTTCTAATAAAGAACAGGCATTTGGATTAGAACGTGCAAGAAAGCACGGTATTCCAGCCTATTTCATTAATCCAAAAGAAGCAGATTATGATGTGAAGGTTCTAAATTGTTTACAGGAACATGATGTAGAATTAGTAGTCCTTGCAGGCTACCTTAAAATAGTAGATGCCAATATGATTGAAGTTTATAAAGGACGTATGATTAATATTCATCCTTCTCTTTTACCTAAATTCGGCGGTAAAGGCTATTATGGTATTAAAGTACATGAAGCAGTTCTTGCAGCAGGGGAAAAAGAAAGTGGGGCCACTGTACATTTCGTAGAAGTAGGGATTGATACAGGAGAAATCATTCTTCAGGAAAAAGTACCTGTCTATGAAACAGATATACCTGATGAGCTTCAAAAGCGTGTACTTCATGAAGTTGAACACAAAATATTAGTCAAAGCCATTAAAAAGCTAGAGGAGGAAAGAGCATGAATATTCTTATCGTAGGAAACGGTGGACGTGAATCAGCTATTGCAGATACGATTAAACGCTTTAGACCAGAAGTAAATCTATTTGTAGCACCAGGTAATGGTGGAACAGCAACAAAATATACAAATGTAGATATTGCAGTCAATGAAATTGAAAAACTTGTAAATTTTGCAAAAGATAATGCTATTGACTTAACAGTGATTGGACCAGAAGAGCCACTTGTACTCGGTATTGTAGATGCTTTCCAAGAAGCACAGTTAAATGTATTTGGACCAAATAAAGCATGCAGTACTTTTGAAGGAAGCAAAGATTTTACAAAAATCTTTTTAACTAAATATGATATTCCAACAGCAAAATATTTAACCTTTACTAAAGAAGAAGAAGCGAAAGCTTTAGAAGCAGTTAGAACTTTTAGCTTACCTGTAGTTGTAAAAGCAGATGGACTTGCAGCAGGGAAAGGTGTTATTATTGCCCAGAGCTATGAAGAAGGTGAAACAGCTATTCGTGAAATTTTCAGCAATAAGTTTAAAGGGGCAGGCGATAAACTTGTTATTGAAGAATTCCTAAATGGTATAGAAGCCTCTCTGCTTTGCTTTGTAGATGGCAAAAGCATTGTACCACTTGCAACAGCTAGAGATTACAAACGTGCGTTAGATCATGATGGTGGTCTTAATACAGGGGGAATGGGGGGGTTCTCACCAAATCCTATTATTACAGATAAAGTCATGATCCAAATTGAAAAAGAAATTTTAGAACCTATCATTCAGGGTTTTAAAGCTGAAGAACTGGATTATAGAGGGATCTTGTTTATTGGTCTTATGATTGATGAAAAAGGACCTAAGGTACTTGAATTTAATGTACGCTTTGGAGACCCTGAAACACAAAGCATCTTATCTCGTCTTGAGACAGATTTAGTAGACATATTCCATGCTTGTATGAGCGGAACGCTTGGTCAAATTGAGCTTAAATGGAATAGTAAACCAAGTGTGACAGTTGTTCTTGCAAGTCGTGGCTATCCAGAAACAAGTGAAAAGGATGTAGTCATTAATGGACTAGATACATTAGAGGCAGATACTTATCTTTATCATGCAGGTTCAAAACTTGTAGATGAGCAAATTTTAACAAATGGCGGAAGAGTGCTTGCAGTAACAAGACTTGGGGATACACTTGAAGAAGCAAGGAATGCAGTTTATAAAGAAGTCATGAAAATTCATTTTGCGGGTATGCAGTATAGATCTGATATCGGAAAGATAGAATAAGAGAGTTTTAAAATTTTTTATTTAGAAGGGTAGCTTAGCTACCCTTTTTTGGTTTAAAGAGAGTGATGAGATGGAATCTTTTTAGGCAAGGAAGAATTAGAAATGAGTTGTTTCAATAACGAAGAGCAACAAAGACACGTACATGAGGTACAAGGAAGTGTACAAAGAGCTAAAATTCCAGAAGAGCCCTCATAATCATCGTTTATCAACATTTATAAAGGATTACATTGGTGAAGAAGAAATATAATCCTATTGAGTTATAAAAGTTCTTTTTAGCTGTAGTCTCCTCTATGAGGGGGTTACGGCTTTTTGTTGTGTCAAATAAGTATATTTTTGCAAAATAAAATCATAATAACTTTATACAAATCTCATGCTATAGGGCTTATAGAAGAAAGAGGTGAGTAAATGCAGGAGATTTATATCAAGCCTTATAAAAACAATAAAATTGAGGGGAAAAGGCAAATACAAATTAAAGATGTTGCTGATATAAGTGCACCTAAACATCTTAAATCTCAGATTGAGAGCATCTGTCTTTTTAAACCACAAGTTACGAAACTCACACATTTTGTAGTTAGTATTATTACCATTATAGATGCTATTCATAAGGAGTATCCAGATATATCTGTGCAAAATGTGGGGGAAATGGATGGGGTCATTGAATATAATCCTGTTAAGCCTAAGCCACATCCAGTATGGGAATGGGTAAAGCTTATTTTAGTTTGTATCATTGTTTTTGCAGGTGCTACAGTAGCTATTATGGCCTATCAAACAGACGTATCTATGGCTAAAACTTTTACGACTTTATACAAAGTTTTTACAGGAGAAATTAATGATAGCCCCGCATGGCTGACTGTTCCTTATGCCATTGGGATGCCTCTTGGGATTATTGTATTTTATAACCATATTGGTACAAAGAAACTTACAGAAGATCCTACCCCTATACAAGTTGAAATCAATGAATATGAAACCAAGGTAGAGGATACAATTATTGATACCTTAATAGCTGAAAAGAGAGGACAGTATGAAGAATGAGTGTACTTTATGCAGGAGTATGTATACTATGGGGTTTTGCAACAGGGATTATTATTTCAACGGGTATTCTATCTTTTATTAATGCTATTGGTATTATTCCAAGACTTGCCACAAAAGCAAAAGTAACATTGCATTACTTTGCCTTTGCAAATGTATCTTTATTAGGTGTTATAACAGGAACTATTTTATATATATGGGATATTTACCTCCCTATTCCTAAAATAATTATTGCTTTCTTTGGGTTAGCTTTTGGCGTATTTGTAGGCTGTTTATCTATTGCAATAGCAGAGATTTTAGATGTAATTCCTATTAGTAAAAGTAGATTAAAGCTTAAAAGAGGCGCTTACATGGCCGTTTTAGCCTTTGCATTCGGTAAAATGATAGGAACTTTATTTTATTACTTATATCCAGGATTTCATTAACTTATAAAGGAGCTGAATTATATGGCAGATGTTTCAACACTCAAAAAGGATTATCAAACTGTCGTAGATAAGCATTCACCTAAAAATGAAGTACTCAAAAATTCTTTTAAAGCTTTTTGGGTAGGTGGCACTATTTGTTTAATCGGACAGCTTATTACAGAAGGATTTATTTATATAGGGTTTTCAGAACCTGATGCAGGTACATTAAGCACTATAACGCTTATTTTACTTAGTACCATTTTAACAGCACTTAATCTTTATGATAAAATCGGTAACTATGCAGGTGCTGGTAGTATCATTCCTATTACAGGATTTGCAAATTCTATGGTAAGTGCTGCAATGGAATATAAAAAAGAGGGCTACATTTTTGGAATGGGTGCAAAACTCTTTACAGTAGCAGGACCTGTTATTGTATTTGGGACAATTTCAAGTGTAATTGTGGGCATCCTTTATTATTTCTTATAGGAGGATTCATATGGGACATCTAGGTAAACAAACAATTGTTTTTCAAAATAAGCCTGTTATTTTAGAAACTTATAGTACAGTAGGTCCAAAAGAAGGGCAAGGGCCTATGGGAAGCGTATTTGATACAGTGCTAGAAGATGAGTTACTTGGAGAGAAAACTTGGGAAAAAGCAGAAGGTATGTTAATTAAGCAAACAGTACAAGGCCTTCTTACAAAGTCAGGTAAAAGGCAGGAAGATATTCAATATATTCTTTGTGGTGATTTGGAAAATCAAATTAACAGTACACAAGATGGTATTAAAGACTTTAATATTCCGTTTTTTGGCTTATACGGTGCTTGCTCTACAATGGGAGAATCTATGAGCCTTGGAAGTATTATTATTGGTGGTGGCTATGCGGATTATGTAATTGCAGGTGCAAGTAGTCATTATTGTACAGCTGAAAAGCAGTTTCGTTATCCACTCGAATATGGTGGGCAAAGACCGCTTACACAGCAGTGGACTGTAACAGGTAGTGGTTTTGTACTTTTAGGTAAGACAGGTACAGGACCCAAAATTCATAGCATTACAACAGGCAAAATTGTAGATTTTAATACAACCGATGTATTTAATATGGGAGCTGTTATGGCACCAGCAGCAGCTGATACGATTTTGACTCATCTAAAAGATACGAATCAAAAACCAGAAGACTATGATGCTATTATTACAGGGGACTTAGGTCAATGTGGAACAGATATATTATTGGATCTTACAAAACAATTAGGAACAGATATATCTGCAGTACATCAAGACTGTGGTCTATTAATTTTTGATAATCAGGCTCAGGATACACACGCTGGAGGAAGTGGTTGTGGATGTAGTGCATCTTTATTTTCAGGATACTTCTATCAACAGTTAAAAGATAAAAAATTAAAGAAAATCTTACTTGTACCAACAGGTGCGTTAATGAGTCTATGTTCTACTCAGCAAGGTGACAACATTACAGGAATTGCACATGCTGTAAGCATCTGGTGTGAATAAGAGGAGGAAAGTACATGGATTTTGCAATAGATCTTATAAAAGCCTTTGTAGTAGGTGGTTTACTTTGTGTGATTGGTCAAATTCTTATGGATCGTACAAAGCTTATGACAGCACGTATTATGGTTATCTTCCTAGTAGCTGGTGCAATACTAACTGCATTAGGTATTTATGAACCTTTTGTAGACTGGGCAGGTTCAGGTGCAACTGTACCTATTATAGGATTTGGTTATGCACTAGCTAAAGGGGCCATGGATGAAGTAGCTAAAGAAGGATATATGGGTATTTTAACAGGAGGTCTTAAAGCTACAGCGGCAGGTATTACAGCTGCCATTGTATTTGGATATTTTGCGGCCCTTCTTTCTAACCCAAAAAGTAAATAAGAAAAAGTGTCAATTGATAAAATTGACACTTTTTTGTGTAATTTTGGATTATTTTGGTATATAATTATCTGAAAATATGTTATAATACACACAACTATAATAATTTATTAAATGGGGGTAGGGGATGTTACTTGAAAAGAAAGATTTTATAAAATTGGAACAATCACTCTGTCTATTTAGATATATTATTATTTTTTCTATAGTATTTAACTTAGAAACAGACATGTATTATAACGAATCATTATTTGAAAGTGTAAGTATTCTGAGTGTTATGACTTCAGTATGGACTGCGTCTATTTATCAATTATGCAAAAAATATGGGACAACCTATAAAAGGCAATATTATCTTGGGATTATGGAATGGCTAGTAGATTTAATGATACTTGACCTATTTGCTTATGTGATGAGTCAATATGGAAATGGATTTATTTATTTTTTTATGATTTTACTTGGGATTATAGCTTTTATAAGATATGAGAGCAGTATAGTAACAGCCTTACTTATTATAGGTTTGTTAGGAAATACTTTTTTTGTTTATAAGAGCATTTATAAATACTTTTATGCTTTAAAAATACAGCGTTTTTATATGAGTGTTGCCATCATTATTTTAATAAGTTATTGGTTTTATTACATAGTTAGGAAGCACAAAAAGTCTAGGGAAAAGATAAGCCGATTACAAAGAGAAGTGCAACAGCTTAAAATAATTAATCAGAGTGTAACGAATCTCTATAGTATGAATACTGCTATTTATCAAGCCATTACATTAGAAGAAGTAGTAAGTCAGTTGCTTAAAAATATATATAAACTCATAGAAGAGACTGGAATAGGTATTATTTTATATGATGAAAATGGCATAGAAAGTAATTCTAAAATGTATACTTATGAAGAGGTATTACTCGATAGAGGTATAGGAGATAGTAGCATACCATTTAAAATGGTTTATGTGCAAAAAGAAATAGAGAATATTAGGGAATATAAAGCATATAAAAACTGTATTCTAAACTTTGAGCCTATTGTACTTAACGATAAACGAGATGGACTAGATTATACCTATACGATTTTGCCAGGAAACCATGAGAAGTATGTCTATATGTTTAACCTTATGAAAGATAATAAAGAATGTGGACTCATACTCATTAATGTACAAGATAGACTTGAAATAGATACGTGCAGACATATTAATGAGATTGTAAATCATGCAGGCATTGTATTATTTAAGCTTCAAAAGTTAGAGACAGCACATACAAGAGCTATTTATGACCAGTTAACAGGTGCTAAAACACGCCACTATATGGAGGAGGTCTTGCCTCGGTATGAAAAAAAGATAAAGCATATAGGGGGATGTATAGGTGTGCTCTTTATAGATATTGATCATTTTAAAAGTCTTAACGATAGATATGGGCATGCTACCGGTGATTTAGTACTAAAAACAGTCTCTCATATTATACAAGCAACTTTCTCAAAAGAAAGTCTTGTTATAAGGTATGGAGGAGAGGAATTTGTAGTGATTATCCCTAGTATACAAAAAGACTGGTTAGAAGAAAAAACATATGATTTATGCAAGTATATTGAGCAGTATGATTTTAAAAAAATGATATCTGACGCTAGTAGAATTACGGTAAGTATTGGTGGGGCTTTTTATCCTGATGACGATGTGCATATAGAGGATGTTATAAAGAAGGCAGATGAAGCTATGTATCAAGTTAAAAAGAGTACACGTAACAATGTATGTTTTTACAATACAATAATGGGTGATGGAGGAGTTTAAAATGAAAACAAAAATATTAGAATTGCTTGAACAGAATAGCAGATATAGTGCAGCCGATATAGCACTTATGTTAGGTTTAGAAGAGCAGGAAGTAGTAGATTCTATTAAAGAGATGGAGAAGGACAAAATCATATGTGGTTATAAGACACTTATTAATTGGGATAAAGTAGAGCATAGGGAAGTAGTGACAGCCCTTATAGAGGTTAAAGTGACCCCTCAAAGAGGTGAAGGCTTTGATAAAATTGCCGAACGTATCTACCGTTTCAGTGAAGTGAAAGCTGTTTATCTCATGTCAGGTGGTTTTGATTTAACTGTTATTATAGAAGGCAAAACCATGAAAGAAGTAGCGCTTTTCGTAGGACAAAAGCTTGCACCATTAGATGCCGTATTAAGTACAGGGACACATTTTGTACTAAACAAATATAAAGATCATGGTGTCATCTTTGAAGAAATTAAAAAAGATGAAAGGATGATTGTATCACCATGAGAATAGAAGATATGATTGCTAAAAAGGTGGCACAGATGCCTCCTTCAGGGATAAGAAAATTTTTTGATGTAGCCAATGAAATAGGAGATGTTATTTCACTTGGGGTAGGAGAACCTGATTTTGATACACCTTGGCATGTGAGAGAAGAAGGAATTTATTCTTTAGAAAAAGGTAAGACAGTATATTCTGCTAATGCAGGGCTTCTTGAGCTTAGACAAGAGATTTGCCGCTATATGCAAAGAAGATTTGATCTCATATACTCACCGACTAAACAGTGCCTTGTAACAGTAGGCGGAAGTGAGGGAATAGATTTAGCTATACGTACTCTTATTGAAACAGGGGAGGAAGTGCTTATTCCGGAGCCTTCATTTGTCTCTTACAAGCCTTGTGCAGTATTAGCAGGTGGAGTACCTGTACCTATACCAACTAGGGAAGAAGATGATTTTAAGCTTACAGCCCATGAACTTGAGAAGGCTATTACACCTAAAACTAAAATTCTTATTTTACCTTTTCCAAACAATCCTACAGGTGCCATTATGGAAAGAGAAGATTTAGAGGCTATTGCCAAGGTTTTAAGAGATAAAAATATTATCGTTATATCAGATGAAATCTATGCAGAGCTTACCTATGGAGGAGAACATGTTTCCATTGCTCATATTGAAGGTATGTATGAGCGTACGGTGATACTTAGTGGTTTTTCAAAAGCTTATTCTATGACTGGATGGAGATTAGGGTATGCAGTAGGACCTGCACCTATTATTAGTATGATGATAAAGGTACATCAATTTGCTATTATGTGTGCACCTACTACAAGTCAGTATGCAGGTATTGAGGCTATGCGAAGTGGAGATGAAGATGTAAGAAAAATGCGGGAGGCTTATGACCAGAGAAGACGTGTTATGTTAGATGGCTTTAGAAGTATGGGTTTATCCTGTTTCGAGCCTAAAGGTGCTTTTTATGTCTTTCCGTGTATTAAACGTATGGGGATGACTAGCGAAGAATTCTGTGAGAAGCTGCTTATGGACCAACGTGTTGTAGTGGTACCAGGTACAGCTTTTGGAGAAAGCGGAGAAGGCTTTGTAAGGGCATCTTATGCATATTCTATAGAAGTTATTAAAGAAGCACTTGCAAGAATAGAAGTATTTGTAAAAAAACACTTAAAGTGAGAAAAATAAAATAACCTCATCCGATATAGATATTGGATGAGGTTATTTTATTTTTTAATGTACGGATCCTTGACAATCAGGACAAACGCCATAGAAATAAAGTTGCTCATGAGAAAGTTTAAAGTGTGTTTTCTCTGAAACAAGTGCTTTTAAATTTGGTAATGCATCTTCTTCTAAATCAAATACTTGATGGCAACAAGTACAGATAATATGCGGATGTGAAGTTATATTTGCATCGTATCTAAAAGAATCTTCCCCTACATTGATTTGCTGAACAAGTTCAGCTTTTACAAGTGCATCTAAAGTCTTATAAACTGTTGCAAGACTCATAGTTGGATGTGTCTCACGTAAACTATTATAAATCATTTCAGCACTTGGGTGAATATTGGTATGCGAAAGCATATGAAAAATCGCAAGCCTCTGTGGCGTAACCTTTAAATGACGCTCACGTAGCAACCCTGCTGTAGAAAGCATAAAATCACTCCTAAATAATAATTAATATTATGTTTTTATTTTAGTACATACTAGATCAAAATGCAACTATAAAAAGGAATATTTAATAAATATCTATAATACATATACAGTAAAAGTGGTTGGAGGGGTAAGAATGTCAGATTTAGGAGAAATGTTAAACTTTGGTTTTGCTGAGCATATTGAGGCTGAATGGGATGTGTATATGGAAGAAGGGTATACCATTCAGGAGGCTACTACCCAAATTATTGATCAATATGAAGATATGCTAGATCAAGAGGAAAGTATAGCACTTTATGTGACACTAGGTATTATACAAATGGCGCTAGAGGACATGGACCCACGTGTGAAACGGGAAATAAATGAAATAATAGGTACTAAAACTTTAGAAAAATGCTTTAATAAGGGAGTGACAATAAAGCCTATATTGCAAATGTTAAAAAGACAATGTCGTTAAAAAGTGGCTACGCATGTGTAGCCACTTCTAATTGTGAAAGAATATTTTTGACTTCCGTAATAAAATCTTCCGTGTTTGAAATCTTAAAGAGAAGAGGAAGATCGGCTTCTCTTTTAAAATAGGCATAAATAAGATTTCTATGTAAATGGATAAAAGACTGATTAAGGATGGAGATTTCTTCATAATGATGATTTTTCTTAAGCTTTAGGAATTGTTTTGAATAGTTTTTATAAAGTATTGGAAAACTGAGTTTATACTTGCATCCTATAAAATAACGAGCACCATTAGGTGAGTGCATTTGTTCAAGCTTATAGATCTGATTAATGGATATAGGTTTGAAGGGTGTATAGTTTGTAAAGAGCAGATTACTAAGTTTTTGCACATGAGAAGTATTATTTTGAGTGATAAAAATAAAAGACTGTAAAGATTGTATAAGTGAGCGGGATGGAGGAGCTATGGGTTTATTTTTACAATAAAATGCCCATTGTTCAAGTACGGTAAAATAGCTGTGGGTAAGAAAGTTTGAGCGTAAGTCAATAGGCTGTTCATAATGCTTATAGGTGTGCATAGATGGCCCCCTTACATAGATTAAAGTATAGGTATAGTTTATAATATTATGATAGGTTAAACAATATACAAAAAAATATTTGCAAAATAGATGAAATTTTTATATGATATAAAGGTTATAGAAGCATCAAAGAGGAAGGAAGATAAAAGGAGGTAATAAGGTGAAGAAGAAAACATTAATAGGCATAGGCGTATGCGCTATTGTTATCCTCATAGGCTTATTTCTAACAAGATGGTATATAGATAGTCAAGTAGAGGCATTAGAAGTAGTGGAGACAGCACTTTGCGACTTTATAGTAGAAGAAATTGTGCAGATTGATTTTAATGACAAAACGACTCAAAGTTTTGTAAAACCAGGAGAAGATTGGATTAATAAGGTAAGAGAAGATGTGCACTATAATCAAGGGTTACTTAAAAATGTAGCTTACCAGATGAGTCATCTTACTTCTTATAAAATCCTTAAAAACCCAAAAGATATAGGCGCTTATGGCATTAATGAGCATTCAAAGGTTATTACGGTATACAATACCTTAAATGAAGTAAATACTTTCCGAATAGGAAATAAAGTTCCAGAAGAAAATGCCACTTATGTTTGGAACGATGAAAAAGAAGAGCTTGCTTTAGTGCTAGATATTAATCTTGCAAGTATTATGGTACCGACAGATGAAATGATTGATCCTAATTTTAAAGCACCAGCTTATGAAAGCGTTACAAAAATGAGCTTAAGTAAAAAAAATCAGCTTGTTATGGAAGTAACACGTGAAAGTGAAAGCTGGAGTGTAGGAGTACCTTTTATAACAACACATAAAGTATTAGATGGACAAGTTCAAGACTATATAACATTATTTGAAAATATTAAGAAAGAAAAAGTGGTGGAAGAAGTTGGTGACTTAGAAAGCTATGGGCTTGCATCACCAGAACTATTAATTGTATTAAATGATGAGTATAAGCTTGAATTTGGTAGTAGCCAAAATGGCTTGATTTACTTTAGAAGTAGTGAAGATTCAGGTATTTATCTAATTAAAGAAGCTGCTGTAAATACCTTATTTGAAGTAGAACCATTTAGCTGGATTGATAAAACCTTATATACATTTGATCGTAAGGCTTTAAAAGAAGTCATAGTAACAAAAGGAGAAGAAGTCTATACACTTCAACTTAAAGAATCAGAAAACGTACCGAATTTAAATGGTCATGTATTAGATGGTACTACAAAAGAAATGCTTTTAAGTGCACTTGAAGGGCTAAGTGCTTACTCTTATTTAAGTAATACAAGTTTTGAAGAGAATAATCCACGCCCGGCAGAAGTGACTATTCAATATATTAATGTAGATCAGTCAGAAGTTACACTAGAATTTGTACCTTATGACCCAAGCTTTGATCTTTTCAGAATGGATAACCATATTGAGTTTTCTGTAGAAAAGAAAATGGTAGTCGACTTAATAGAACTTTTAAAAAATACTTTGCAGGCGCAAGTGCAGCAATAAAAAGAGGCTGATTTAGCCTCTTTTTTCTATGATTATATAAAAATATTAGAAAAACTTTTGAATAAGTGTATCATAAAGATTATCAATAGCAGTAAAATCTATAGCATTAATATAATAGCTCTCAAGCTCATCATGCAGCTTTTTATTTGCACCAATCATATTACAAGCCTTATCAATAAGATCCATAAAAAGGCGTTTATCTTTATCTAACTCAAAATCTAAAGACTTTAGCCTAGCACTGTCTAGTGCAGCTGTTAAATCAAAGATAAGAGTTGGGAAAATGCGAGGCTTATGAAGCGGATGGCTAATAGTAATAGCTATATCTAGTTCAGGAATTAGAATATCCTCAATTTTATCAGGATCCATAGGAGAATGATAGCATTCTATAGCATAACCTTTAGCGGTAGCTGTATCACAAATAGACTGCATAACTTTTTTACTGTTACAGCCGAAGCTTTCTTTAATAAAATAGATATTTTTAGTTGTACCAATAAGGGTATGGATATAATCTAGTACACCTTCGCCAGTAATAGCTGTGCTAAAAAGGTGACGTACACTCCCTATACCTTCTTTATCTTTCACGTCTTTAAATACTTGATGAATAATGTCTTTTTCAATTTTAAGCTTAGCAGTAGGATTAATAGCTTTCCTTTCTGTAAAAATATAAGCATCATAAATATTTTTGGCAGCAGCTAAGTAATAGTAAGCTTTAGAAAAACCATCATGAATACGGTTACTAACAGCTATAATGTTATCTTTATAAGGGGTAAGTTTATCCGCATCCCAAAAGGTGCCGAAATTTAGAATTTGATCCGTTACACCAGGTGAAGCAGGATCAACCACATGAGGTGCTGTGCCATCCAGAAAAGCAATTTTAAGACTTGGAATAATCATAGCATCTAGAGAGCCGGGATCAGAAGAGCAGTGTAAAAACTCTACATCTAGCCCTTGCTCTGTAGCATAGGTACCTATGCGTTTCATAAAGGAAGATTTGCCTGTACCTGGGCCACCTTTAATAATATACAGCTGATTAGCTTCTTTTTGTGGTAAAATATAGTTAAAAAATGAGTGGAATCCATTTGGGGTATTGCTACCGGGGAATGCATGCTTAATAGTGCCGAATTGAGTCATAAAAACCCTCCTTGCAGATTTCGTTCTACTTAAATAGTTTATGTATAAAAAAATCAAAATATGAAAAGAGGGGCTTATGTATTTTATTTATATAGTAAAATGTAGAGATGAAACTTATTATACAGGCTATACAACTGACATAGAAAGGCGTTTAAAAGCACATAATGAAGGAAAAGGAGCAAAATATACAAGATGTAGGTTACCGGTGGAACTTGTCTACTGGGAACAGTATGAAGAAAAAAGTCAAGCACTTAAAAGAGAGTATGCCATTAAGCAGCTTACAAGAAAACAAAAACAACAATTAATAGGGAGGTCAGTTTATGCAGAGAAAGAGCATGCCTTATCTTAAAATTGTATTAGGTTCTTTAGCAGTAGCAACAGGGATTTATTATTTCTGGGCACCTGCTCAGTTGGCAGCAGGGGGCATTAGTGGTTTAGCCATTGTCATTCAGTATCTTATTCCAAGAGTACCTATCAGCTTTATTGTGTTTGGGCTAGATATACTCATGTTTTTAATAGGTTTTATTGTACTAGGAGCAAGTTTTGGGGTGAAAAGTGTGACATCTAGCATTTCTATTGCCTTGTGTATGCGCTTATTTGAAAGGATTACACCTACTGTACCTGTACTTAGCCATGATACACTGGTTATTTTGATTTTTGGTTCTTTATTTATTTCTTTTGGGCAGGCTGTTATATTTAATCAGGAAGCTTCATCAGGCGGAACGGATATTATTGCTAAAATTATTTCAAAATATACACACCTTAATATTGCCACCAGCCTACTCCTTGCAGATATGGCTGTCGTACTTCTAGCTATGGGAACATTTGGTATAGAGAAGGGGCTTTATGCCGCACTTGGTGTACTTATGACCACTACGATGATTGATTACTTTATTTCTGGTTTTAGCGTAGAAAAGCATGTGATGATTATACCGTCTACTGAGGAAGGTGCATCTAAGTCAAGAACCTATATATTAGAAAATTTAGGACGAGGTGCTACCGTTTATGAAGCAAAAGGTGCTTATAGTGGAGAGTGTAAAGAAGTCCTTATGACAGTTGTAGACCGAAGGCAATTTGTATTACTTAAGCAGTATGTAAGAGAGATCGATCCAGCAGCCTTTTTAACTGTACAAAATTTACATGAAGTTATGGGAGAAGGCTTTAGACTTAAAAATTGACAAAAGATAGGAGAAAAGACATGGTAAACTTAGGAAATGATTGGGATAAACTTTTAAAAGAGGAATTTAACAAACCTTATTATTTAGCACTAAGACAATTTTTAATTGAGGAGTATAGGACACAAGTCATTTATCCACCTAAAGAAGATTTATTCAATGCCTTAAAGGCAACATCTTATCAAGATACAAAAGTGGTTATATTAGGGCAAGATCCTTATCATGGACTAGGGCAAGCACATGGTATGGCATTTTCTGTTAATCCAGGGATAGCTATTCCACCTTCTTTAAGAAATATATATAAAGAATTGCAGGATTCATTAGGTTGCAGTATACCAGATAATGGCTACCTGATGCCTTGGGCAAAACAGGGTGTTCTTCTTCTTAATACAGTACTTACTGTAAGAGCTGGGCAGCCACAGTCTCACCAAAATAAAGGTTGGGAAATCCTTACGGATGAGATTATTAAGCTACTTAATCAAAAAGATGAAACAGTTATTTTCCTTCTATGGGGAAGTCCGGCTAAGAAGAAAATGAATCTTATTACAAATCCTAAGCATGTGGTACTGACAGCAGTCCATCCAAGTCCACTTTCAGCCCATAGAGGATTTTTTGGTTGTAACCACTTTAAACAAGTCAATGAAATTCTTGAAAGACAAGGAAGAGAAACTATTGACTGGCAAATTTCTAATTTAAAAGAGCACACTATTTAAATAGTGTGCTCTTTTAAATAGTTCTTTTTAAGGCCTAGGTCAACGTGCATGGAGTTATAGAAAAAGTCCTGAATAAAGTGAAGGTTATCTTCTCTAGAATGAGGGTATGAGGAAACTGTATTTTGGATAATAGCAATGAGGGATTTAGCTAATCTAATATTAAGAGAGTCTTCAATGCAGGAGAAGCTTTTTTTCTCAAAATTCTCAAAAAGACGCTCGATTTGGAAGAAGATTTGATGGAATAGGTCTGTCATTTCAGCTTCCATTTCTTGATAAGCAAGTATTTTGTAAATGAGCTTCCCCATTCCTTTACGCCCATGAATGTCATCATAAAGAACTTCAATACTACGGGAGAGCTTTTCTTCTGGCAATAAGGCCATTTCATAAATCTCATCTAAAGAATGAGAAGTAGTAGACCAACTTTCCTCTAAGACATGAATGAAAAGTTGTTTTTTGTTGGGATAATAGTTGTATAAGGTTCCAACGGCAATATTACATTTTTTTGCAATCATTTTCATATCGACCTGATTATAGTCATAGGTATTAAAAAGTTCCATGGCAGCTTGTTCGATGCGGGCATTAAGATTATGTATGATTTTTGGCATAGAAGCCTCCTTTTAGCTTTCTGAAAAATTTATATAAATAATTATATTTTATTATAAAAGTTTGATATAATAAAAATATGAATACAAAGATATTTACACTGGGGAAAATTCAAAACTACAAAAACATGCCGGATCTTATTACAGAAGCTTTGAAAGATGCTATTTTACAAGGTGAGTATAAAGGAGGTGTACAGCTTAAGCAAGATGAAATTGCAAAGCAATTTGATGTCAGTTTAATTCCTGTACGAGAAGCACTAATTCAATTAGAAGGTAAGGGGTTAGTGAATTGTATTCGCAATAAGGGAGCTATTGTAACCCGTCTTAGTTTAAAAGAAATGCATGAGCTTTTTGAACTGCGGCGTGTACTAGAAGTAGGGAGCGCATATCTTATTAAACAGCAAGTAGAAGGTGAACATCTTAATAAGCTTAAGTATATACTAGAAAAGATGAATAAACCAGCCCATCCACTTATTTATTGTAGGTACTACAGATTGTTTTATCAAGTACTTTGTGATACTGCGGCTAATGCAGAACTTAGTAAAATGTACGAAAATTTATTTGTGCGTGTAGAAAGATATTTGATGTACATCTATCATCTCGTTCCAGAACTGATGAATGAACGTTCTCACCAAGAAAAAATAGTAGCACTACTTGAAAATGAGCAGTACGATGCATTAATAACACACATGACAAGTCATATTGAGATGCTAGAAACAAGTTTATTTAAGGCATTAGAAGCAAGAAATTTAAGGGATGCCTTTGACTGGAATTGCTTGTTGCCTTTTAGAACACTTGAAGAAATGAGTGAAATAGAGTATTGACAATAAATTTAAAGTTATATATAATTCAACCATATTATATGAAAAGCAATGATAAGAAGAGTAAGCTAAGAGTGATGCATACAGAGAGCTGGGGTAGGTGAAAGCCAGTAGCTAATTTTTAGAAGAAGAACATCTTGGAGCTGCTAACCAAACGCTTCGGCAAGTAGGCTTAGTCGGGTTTAGACCGTTATATCTAAAACGTATCGAGATTTTTCTGTACGTCTAAATCCATAAGGGTGGCACGAGATTATTCCTTCGTCCCTTTCACATGTTGAGAGGTGCGAAGGTTTTTTATTGCATTTTTTAATTAAAAATAAGAGGTGATTCCATGAAATTATTTATGAAAGAAAGTTATACTTCTACACTTGACCTTAGAGAAACAGAAGTGGCTATAAAAAAAATAAAAGATTATTTTGAAAGTGCACTGGCCTATGAACTATCTTTAACACGTGTCTCTGCACCTTTATTTGTAAAACCAGAAAGTGGCCTTAACGATAACTTAAATGGTACAGAGCGTGCCGTAAGTTTTGATCTTTTAGATGATAATGGCGCACAAGCAGAAATCGTTCATTCATTAGCAAAGTGGAAACGTATGGCATTAGCGCGTTATAAATTTGAAGTAGAAGAAGGGCTTTACACGGATATGAATGCCATAAGACGTGATGAAGAACTAGACAATCTCCATTCTATCTATGTGGATCAATGGGATTGGGAAAAAGTTATTACAAAAGAAATGCGTACAGAAGATTATCTTAAAGAAACAGTTAAAAAAATCTATAATGCTTTTGTAAAAACAGAAAACTTTATTATTCATGAATACCCATCTCTTGAACGATGGTTACCACAAGAGATTACTTTTATCACGTCAGAAGAATTACTTCAGATGTATCCAGACCTGACAGCCAAAGAAAGAGAAAATGCTATTTGTAAAGAAAAGAAAGCTGTTTTTATTATGCAAATTGGAGATGTACTTTCTAATGGAGAAAGACATGATGGTAGAGCACCAGACTATGATGATTGGCATTTAAATGGAGATATTATGTTTTGGAATCCTATTTTAGAATGTGGATTCGAGCTTTCTTCTATGGGCATTCGTGTAGATGAAGAGGCACTTATTAGACAGTTAGATATAGCAGGATGTAATGAACGTAAATCGTTAGAGTTCCACAGCTTACTTCTTAACAAAGAACTTCCTTACACAATTGGAGGAGGAATTGGACAATCACGTATTTGCATGTTCTTCTTACATAAGATTCATATAGGAGAAGTTCAGGCTTCTATCTGGCAAAAAGAAATGATTGAGATGTGTGAAAAGCACGGTATACATTTACTTTAAAGCATAAAAAAACAGAAATTATCCGAAACTAATTCAAGTGAAAAAATAAGAATTAGAGGAGGAGATGATTTGGCTAGCATAGTCGCTATTATTTCTGGTATTTTAATGAGTATTCAAGGTGTATGGAATACACGTATTACAGAAAAGTCCGGATTATGGTTTACAAATACTTTTGTTCACGGTATAGGCCTTATAACAAGTTTAATCATCTTATTTTTTGCAAAGGATTTTAATCCAGATGGATTTAAGACAGTAAATAAGTTTTATTTATTCAGTGGAGCAGTAAGTATTGGCATTTTTTATTGCGTGATTTTAGCTATTTCTAAATTAGGTCCTGCAGGAGCTACCATGCTTATTTTGATCGCTCAGATGTTAGGTGCGTATCTTATAGAATTATTTGGATTATTTGGTACAGAAAAAGTATCTTTTCAATGGATGAAATGCTTAGGTATTGGTATTATTATAGCAGGTATTGTAATTTATCAATGTAAAAAATAGAGCATCAGGAAGATGCTCTATTTTTTATGAGAAGAAAAGTTCTTTTTCAATTTGGCCATTTAGAAGTTTAAAAATACGTTGATTTGATGAACCTACGTATTTTTTTGTATCTGTTTTGAGAGCCTTTATAAAAGGACCATCTACAAGAACATCAGTGAGCTCAAGCATAGGCTTAAATTTAGGTTCTTGTAAAAGCTGCTCATAAGTATAGCCTGTATAAGCCCATATAGAAAGTCCTAGTGCTTTAACTTCTTTTAGAAGAAGTATAAGAGAAGTAGCCTGTTCAAAGGGATCACCACCAGAGAGGGTAATACCATCTATAAGTGGTAGATTTTTTTTGATTTTAGCTAGAATTACGTTTATAGGTACATCATCGCCATATTCGAAAGACTGCATCTCAGGATTGTGGCATCCTGGGCAGTGGTGGAGGCAACCGGATAAAAAGAGTACACTACGAAAGCCCTCACCATTTACAGTAGAGTGTTCCAGAAAGCCTGCAACTTTTAGGGTACTCATAGAGTATAAGTATGCTTCTGGCTACCATCATGAGCGATGCGGTCGTCTCTTTCAGCACTTTTGCCAGAGCCGAAGCGTTCATCTAAACTTAGATAGCCTGTTACACGGCTAATGCCTTGTATATCCATGCTGCCACAAGATGGACAGGCTTTAACACCATCGTTGATCGTTTCACCACAGTTTTTGCAGTAGCGGAGGTGGAAGTTGATACCCATATAGCTGATATTAGATTCGCTATAAGCATAACGTATGATACGTTCAATGGTTTCAGCAGAAGGGTAGCCATCTACTTCAATATAACTAATGTGACCAGCATTACACATTTTGTGGAAAGGTGCTTCAATCTGTATTTTATCAATAATCGATACAGGATAATTTACAGGCACATGGAAGCTATTTGTATAGTATTCTTTATCTGTTACACCTGGAATAATGCCAAAGCGTTGACGGTCTTGACCAATAAATTTGCCACTTAGTCCTTCAGCAGGTGTAGCATAGCAACTCCAGTTAAGGCCTGTATCTTTAGTTGTTTTATCTGTAAAGTCACGCATACGTTGAATCATACTATAGCCTAATTCACGTGCTTCATCACTTTCACCATGGTGTTTACCTGTAAGGGCAATAAGTGTTTCGGCAAGGCCAATAAAGCCTATAGACCAGGTGCCGTTCTTTAAGATTGGGTCAATAGAGTCCTCAGAAGAAAGATCTTCTGATCCTAACATAAGTCCCTGACCAGCAACAAAGGGTAAATCTTTTACTTTAAGGTGTTTAAGAACTTCATAGCGATGCATTAACGAATCTTTAGCTTGATGAAGTCTTTCATCAAGTAACTGCCAGAAACGTTCTAAATCACCTTCTGCTAAAATACCAATACGGGGCAGGTTAATCGTAGTAGGGGCATTGTTACCACGTCTATTAGGACCCTCAGGGCCATTAATGTTAGAGCATACATAAGTTCTGCAGCCCATAGTTGCAGGAAGAATACCTTTATTGTAGTAATAAGCGTTAAAGTCTGCATCAATATTCATAAAGGTTGGGTTCATACGAGAAGCAGCAACGCGTGTAGCTAATTTAAATAAATAATAGTAAGGATCATTTGGTTCACGATTAACACCTTTTTTGACACGGAAAATAATATTAGGGAAAATAGGTTGTTCCTTTTTGCCAAGGCCTTTCTCATATTCAAGGAGGAAAGCTTCACAGACAAGGGCAGCATCTTCACTCATAGGAAGCCCAATATTTAAGCTACTGAAAGGTACTTGTGAGCCCGCACGTGAATGCATAGTATTAAGGTTGTACACGATGCCTTGCATAGCTTGATGAATACGTGTAGAAAGCTTCTCTTGTACGAAAGTGTTAAAAGGAGTATCTCCCATAACTTCTTTAAGAGGAGCATATTCTTCTTCAATTTCTTCGCGAGTATAACCTACATAAGGAGCCATATCGTTATCAAAGTTTACATGAGATTGACCACCAAACATATCATTTTGAGATGATTGAAGTAAAATACAGCTTAATTCTGCAGCTGTTTCAATACGCTTTGGTTTTTTTATGGTGCCATAACCTGTATTAAAGCCTTTTTCAAATATAGCACCTGTATCAATATGTAAACAATTAGTAGTCAGGTTGTAACTATCTAAATCATGATAATAAAGGTCGCCTAACTCATGTAATTTAGCTAGGTGCTTAGGCATAGTAGAAAGGTTGTGCCATTTATTTGTCTCACTTGCAATACGTAAGAGTTTAGAAGAGAAGTTATTGCCTACATTAGCATTGTCTCTATCTGTTTCAATACCAATAGCGTGGACTGTATCCATAAGCTCTGATTTTAAGTCACGAATACGTGTACGTTCTTTGCGATAATTAGCATAGGTGTTTTTAATAGAATTTAATTCAAAGTCATCTAGAGTTTGCTCAATTAAATCTTGAATCTGCTCTACATTAATTTCATAACAACTACAGTCCTGTATACGTCTTTCAACTTCTTCTGTAATTTCATCTACATTCACAAGAAGATGAAGGTCACTTGCTGAACGTTTAATAGCATTTTTTATTTTGCAAGATTCGTAAGCTACCTTTCTACCATCTCGTTTAATCACGTAATAATCCATGATAATCCCCCTTGAAAAGTTCAATTAAGGTCTTCTTCTGTACTATATATATGACCTCTGTATTCTTTATATACTATATATTGCATGGTGATTTTTTACAAGCCAGTCCAAAAAAATTTTTTTGTCAATCGTTTTAAGCATAAAAAAATAAAAAATTTGGTAGAAATTAAAGAATAAATTTTGGTAGTAAATGACGATGACATCATGTAAAATAAGTACTAAAGAATGGACGTAAGGAGAACAACATGGAAAAATACATTGTTTTAGATATAGAGACAACGGGTACAAAGCCTCTTGAAAGTGATATTATTGAAATTGGTGCAGTTTATATAGAAAATAATCAGGTTAAGGATCAGTTTAATGAACTTGTAAAACCTAATGAAATCATCTCTGAATACATTACAGGTATAACGGGTATTACTAATGAAATGGTGAAAGATGCAGCGCCTATAGAAGTTGTTTTACCTCGATTTATAGATTTTTGCAGAGGACTTCCACTTATTGGACATAATATAGAAGTATTTGATTATCGTATGCTTCGTGTTAAAGCAACACGTCTTGGACTTAAGTTAGAAAATGATACATTAGATACACTGATTATTGCGCGTAAGATGTTATGGAATTTGCCAAGTCGAAAGCTTGGAGATTTATGTAATCATTATGGCATAGATTTATTAAATGCACACCGTGCTTATGATGATGCTTATGCAACTTCTGAGCTTTTTAGATTTTTAAGGGATGAATTTGAAACTAAAGACCCAGAACTTTTTAAGCCACACCCTTTAGCATGGCAGATGCCTAAGCAATCACCTATTACAGCAAAACAAAAAAAATATCTATTAAATTTATGTAATACACATAAAATAACATTAGAAAAAGAAATTGAAAGTTTATCTAAGTCAGAAGCAAGTAAGGCAATTGATACCATTTTAAGAGAATATGGTAGATAGAGGGTGAAAGTATGAACCTAATGGAGCAGTATTTTTATGGGAAAGATGGTGTAAAACTTTTTTGCCGCAAAGATATTCCTTCAAAATGTAAATGTATCGTAGTCATTGCGCATGGTTTTATGGAGCATTCAGGGCGTTATATTGATTTTGCTAAAATACTTATAGCACAAAATATAGGGGTATGCATTATTGACCATAGGGGTAATGGCTTTTCAGAGGGACCTAAGGGGGATATTGAAGACTTTTTTGATTTTGTAGAAGATTTACATTATCTCATTCAGGATTTAAAGAGCAGGTACAAGAAGCCTATTGTGACTTATGGTCACTCCATGGGGGGACTGATTACTTTTATATACGGACTTAAGTATAAAGAAGACTTAATGGGACAAATTTTAGCATCACCAGCACTTGGGGTACCTATAGGTATGAAAAATCTCCCACCTGCTTTTTATGAAAGTTTAGGTTTTATGGCGGGTGATTTGAAAATACACCGAGTAGGTGAAGGCCTTGCTACACGTAATGAAGTCTATATTGAAGCTTTTAAAGAAGATAAAGTAGGTAATACTTTTGCGACTATGCGCTTTATGGACCAGTTTTTAAGAATAGGTGTAGAGTATGCTATAGAACATGCTAAGGAATATGCAGTGCCTTCTCTTTTCCTACTAGGAACAAAAGATTTAGTGATTCCTATTAGTCGTAATAGAAGTCTTGTAAGAAAGATTCCATTTGAAGATAAACAAATTATAGAATATGAATCTTGTATGCATGATCTTTTACATGATTTGGACACAGAAATTCAGAAAATACAGGAAGATGTACTAAGTTGGATTGAAAAGTTAATCAAAAAGCATACTAAAACGAACTAATCTTTCATATGAATAATAAGAGATGAGCATTTGAGGCTGCCTGAAAAGTTTTAACATAAAGCTTTCAGGCAGTTTTTGCTTGAATTTGGAGGAAATATATGGATGAGATAAGGAGCTATTTAATAGAAACACCCATTGGCGTTAGGGAATATATACAAAGATTTCCTAATTTAATTTTTAGTCCTATTAGTTCGAGGTTGACTGTGTTAGAAGTGCCTGAAGGGGCTGAAGGTGAATTTGCAGAGCTTCAGAAAGAAATAGGATCGATTTATGAACCTATGCTCTTTGGACTCAATGCAATACAGGCTGTAGAGCAAAGTAATATATCCATTTTTCATAACTATCCATTTGGGGAACTGCGCGGAACAGGAGTTATTGTTGGGTTTGTTGATACAGGTATTCAATATACGAATTCACTGTTTACATATGAGGATAATACAACACGTATTATAAATATTTGGGATCAGAGTATACCAGGAAGTGGTACAGGGCTTTATAACTATGGTACGGTATATACAGAGGAACAGATTAATGAAGCTTTAAGATCTCCAGATCCTTTAAGTATTGTACCCAGTACAGATATGGATGGTCATGGAACAGCTTTGGCAGGTATAGCAACAGGAAATGAGCGAGGTGTGCCAGGAGGCTATGTAGGAGGGGCACCTGATGCTGACATTGCTGTTGTAAAATTGAGACCTGCTAGTAAGTATTTAAGAGATGCAAATCTTATTAAGACAGGTGCTATAGCTTATCAAGAAAATGATTATTTAACAGGAATTAATCATTTGTTACAATTGGCTAGCATTCAAAGAAAGCCTTTAGTTATTTGTACAGCTATTGGTACAAACCAAGGCGGTCATGATGGGAGAACTATTGTAGAACGTTACTTAGAGGAAACGAGTACATTTGAAAATATTATTTTTGTATTATCTGGAGGAAATGAAGCTAATCAAGGGCATCACTACAGTGGAACGGTTACTCAAAATAGCACCAGTTCATTTGAGTTAAATGTAGGAGCAGATGAGAGAGGTTTTGTCATGTACTTATGGAGTAATGCACCTGATAAGTTGTCTGTATCCATTAGAACACCTTTAGGTGGAACCACTGGAAAAGTTCCCATTAATGCCATACAGGTTCAGGAATACACCTTTCCACTAGAAAATGCCAAGGTTGAAGTACAATATATAAGTTCAGCAACTACTTCAGGTGATCAAAGTATTCGTTTTAGATTTACAACACCTACACTTGGAATATGGGCTATTACTGTTTATGGTGAAACAGTAGTTAGTGGGAGCTATAATGTATGGTTACCTAAACAAGGTTTTGTAGGAGAGGATACGAGATTTTTACAGCCAGATGTTAATATGACAATCACAACGCCAGGAAATGCTTTAGATAATATTACGATTGGGGCTTATAATGGAGTAGACCAGAGTATCTATGCAGGGTCTAGTAGGGGGCCCACACGAACGATGGTTATTGAGCCATCAATAATCGCACCAGGTGTAAATGTAGAAGTGCCTAATTTGATAGGTGGCTTTACAACTTATAGTGGCACAGGGGTAGCTACAGCAGTTACAGCTTCAGCATGTGCATTGCTACTTGAATGGGCTGTTCTAAAAGGAAATTTCGAACCTATGAATACAAGAGTAGCAAGAACCATCTTAATTAGAGGAGCAAGGCGTAGTATCAATATGACTTACCCTAATAATATTGAAGGTTATGGCAAATTAGATCTCCAGAATAGCTTAATACTTGTATAGGGAGGAAATGATGAATCTTAATAAAATGAGTCCTTTATTGCAACTTGCATTAATTTTTCCCACATATATATCTGTAGAAGCTTTTTATCAAATTACAAGTCAAAATATTTTACAAGAAGAATGGAAGCTGATTGTTCAGTACCATAGGGATTTAGAGGAACTTAGTAACAGGATGCCTTTTTCTTATGAGACGATTAATGGCCGTTTTGCTTTTATTACAATTAATAAAAATTTAATTGCAGATTTATCTAATGAAAGGAGCATTTTCTATATAGAACTTCCTAGAGTTATGCAGTATATTGCTGTTGAAAATGCTCTCACTATATGTGCACCACAAGCGATCTACACACCTCAAAGTTATAATGTATCAGGAGAAGGCGTCATTGTGGCTATAATGGACTCAGGAATAGACTATTCACATTTTGATTTCCGTAATGATGATGGTACTACTCGTGTTTTAGCAATATGGGATCAAAATTTAGAAGGGACGCCGCCACCTGGCTTTTCAAGTGGTGCTTATTTTACAAAAGAGCAAATTGATGAAGCTTTAAGTCAGCCTACCCAGGAGGATCGTTTAACTGTTGTACCAAGTACAGACATACTGGGACATGGTACAGCTGTTACAGGTGTAGCAGCTGGAAATGGAAGGGCTTCTGGTGGACAGAATCAAGGAGTGGCACCTAAGAGTGATATTTTAGTGGTTAAAATGAGTGAACAGTTTTACCCAGATGGTACTTTGATAGGGCCTACTAATGCAGATGTAATGAGGGGGATTACTTTTGCTATTTCACAAGCGAGTATGTTTAACAAACCTGTTAGCCTTATGATAGGAACAGGTCTGAATGAAGGAGCCCATGCGGGATATAGCAACTTAGAAATTTTTATTGATCAAATGAGTGTTGTATGGCCTATTAATATGTCAGTAGGTACAGGAAATGAGGCGAATAAAGAAAGGCATACAAGTGGAACAGTGGTAGCGGGGGAAGTGAGAGATATACAAATTTCTATAGACCCAGGAGAAAAATTTTATACAGCTAACTTGTATAAGAATTTTGTAGATGATATGTCCTTTGTTATTATTGCACCTAGTGGTGAAAAAACAGATATATTGCAGGATAGTATTAATAACGTAGCCTATGTCTTTGGTAACACATCTGTACTTATTAATATATCCTCAGCCCCTTTTAGTGCAAGAAGCCAGGAGTTAATCATTTTATTAGAAGGCTTTGGAACAGAATTTGTAGATCCAGGTATATGGAGGATACAAATTATAGGGAATACCATAGTAGATGGTAGATATAATGTATGGGCAACGTTAACGGATCAATATAGGCGAGGAAGTAGATTTTTAGAACCTGATCCTTTTACTACACTAACTATTCCTTCTACAGCGCATTTGATTACGAGTATAGCCTCTATAAATGGACGAACGTCTCAGATTTTAACGACATCCGGGAGAGGTTATACAGTAGATGACCGTGTTAAACCAGATGTATCTGCACCAGGGCTTAATGTGACTGTACCACAGGCTGGAACAGAAGCTTTATATACAACGATGTCAGGAAGTAGTATTGCAACAGCTTTCATGTGCGGGGCTTATGCACTCTTTATACAGTATGGACTGCGGATTAGACCAGATAGCTATCTTTATGGGGAAGCTTTAAAGGGGCTAGTTATGAGATATGCAAGGAAACCTAGTCAGTTTGGAACTTTCCCTAATCAAGCTTACGGATATGGTATTTTATGTATATCAGATGTACTTGACGAATTAGAACGTATTTATGGTCAGCAATAAGGAGGAGAAGATGGGACCGAAAACCGATGCCGAACTTAATATCATATTGAATATGACCCAAGAAGAAAGAGATGAGCTTTTAGCAGACCGTGATCAAAGGCTTATCGTGAAATATCATGGAGACATTGAAAGAATTGCACAGGCTGAAGGGGCACTGGTAGAGCGTATTAATAATCAGATTGCTGTTTTTGTCATTCCCTTAGAACGTGCAAGGAACTTACTTCAATATCCTGAAATTGAATATATGGAAGCACCAAAAGACTTTTTCTACAACTTAACACAGAGTTTGGTTGCAAGCTGCATTAATACAGTTCAAAATAACTTGCCTTATCAGCTTAAAGGGACAGGGGTACTATTAGGGATTATAGATTCAGGCATTAATTATGCTCATCCTGATTTTAGGAATCCAGATGGAACCACTAGAATTGTAAGTATATGGGATCAAACTATCATGGGAAATCCTCCAGTAGGCTATCTAGAAGGAACGGAATATTCAAGAGAGCAGATTAATGAAGCCTTAAGAGCGCCAAATCAATTTGAAAGATTACGCATTGTCCCAAGTCAGGATACACTCGGACATGGCACACATGTGGCAGGTATTGCAGGAGGAAATGGCAGAAGCTCTGCGGGAAGGATAGTAGGTGTAGCACCAGAAGCTGAATTTGTTATTGTCAAATTAGGAAATCCTGCTGTTAGCAATCTTGTAAGAACAGCCGATATTATGCTAGCTGTACGTTATGTGATAGAAAAAGCAAGGGCGGAGAATAAACCTATTGCTATTAATTTAAGTTTAGGTATGAATGAGGGGCCCCATAATGGAACAGCACTGATTGAATTTTACTTAAATAGTGCTGCACAAGAATGGAAAAATAATATTATGGTAGGGGCAGGGAATGAAGGAATATCTCGTAATCATGTAGAGGAAAGTGTGGAGCAGGATGGTGTAACAACAGTAGAATTACAAATAGGACCTAATAAGCGTACTTATAGTTTTTTTGTCTGGCAAAACTCTGTTGATCAGTTATCTTTTCAACTTATTGCACCAAATGGGCAAAGTACACCTCGTATTTCCTATACGACGCCTGTAAGGAGATATGTAATAGGGGGAAGTGTAGTTTATCCAGCCTTTGCAGGGCCTTCTCCTCTTAATGGAAATATTGAATTTGGTGTATTTATGACAGGGCTACAGGGTGGACCTATAGATTCTGGATTATGGAGAATGCGTATATTTGGAGACAATGTGGTAGATGGAACTTTTAATATCTGGGGAGAGAATATTGCTACAGCAGGTAACGAGACATATTTTTTAGATAACACCCCTGATTTAACATTAACTACACCATCTACATCGTCCTTTGTTATTTCAGTAGGAGCCTATAACAGTGTGACAAATCAAATTGCTCCTTTTTCTGGGAGAGGTTATACAAGACCACCTGTTCAAATTAAGCCGGACCTTGTAGCCCCAGGGGTTGATATTATGGCCGCCAACTATGCTGGGGGATATCAAACTTTATCAGGCACAAGTATGGCAACGCCCCATGTAACAGGTTCAGTAGCACTCATGATGCAGTGGGGAATTGTACAAAATAATAATCCTTTTTTATATGGAGAAAGCATCAGAACCTACTTATTAAGAGGAGCTAATAGGAACGTGCCAGGAGTCATCTTTCCAGCCCCCAGTTGGGGATATGGTAAGTTATGTTTAAAGAATAGTTTAGATATGGCTAGACGAGCAAGTTTTGTTTAAAAAATAAATAAATATTGAAACTTAAAAGAAGGGTTATGCGTCTAATAAAGAGGTATAACCTTTTTGTATAGTATAAATGTAATAAAATAAAAAGTTTAATTTGTAGAAAAGATAAAAAATTTATACTATACTAAACTTATTGGTTGAATAAAGACAAAGAAGGAGGGGTAACTTGAGTAAAATTATACAAGTAGAGGGCCTTAGAAAAGTTTATCGTATGGGTCAAGAGAAAATTGTAGCACTTGACAATATCAATCTTGAAATAGAAGAAGGCGAAATTTGCTGTTTATTTGGGACATCAGGATCAGGGAAATCTACTTTGCTTAATATGTTAGCTGGCCTTGAAAAACCAACTAAAGGAACAATAAAAATAAAAAATAAGCGTGTTGATTTGCTAAATGAATCACAGCTTGCAACCTTTAGACAGAAGCATATAGGATTTGTGTTTCAATCTTATAACTTAATACCGTCTTTAACGGCACTTGAAAATGTTTCTTTACCACTTATTTTTCAAGGAATGCCAAAAGCCAAAAGAGAAATAAGGGCAAAAGAAATGTTAAAGGCAGTAGGCTTAAGTAAACGTATGCACCATAAACCAAAGGAAATGAGTGGTGGGCAGCAGCAGAGAGTAAGTATTGCAAGAGCCTTTGTCAATCGTCCTAAAATTCTATTTGCAGACGAGCCTACAGGAAACTTAGACACCCATACAACCATCGAAGTTATGGATATGATTCGTGATATAGCTAGGAAATATAATCAGACATTAATTATTGTATCTCATGACCCAGAAATTGCAGATTACGCAAATCGTATTATTACGATTATAGATGGAAACATTCATAAGATTGAAGTAAAAAATGGAGAAGAAAGGGAGATCATTTATGAAAGGAAAGAATAGGGCAATGGGACTGCTTATGGCAGGAATTATTGCGGCATCATGTACATATCCGACAGGAGGGAGCTTGTATGCTACAGAGCTACAACAAGATGAAAAGTCTATATTAGTTTTAGAAGCAGATGCAGTTGAAGCAAAATTAGAAAAAGGGGATACATTTAATGTGTTTGTTAAGGCTACATATACGCCAGCTCAGGGTGATAAACGTAGTCTTAGTGATATTATTCAATATATTGAGCTTTCAGGAAGTACTTCTAAAAGTTTAACTGCAAAAGACGTTCAAATTAATGGAGATAATACCATCATTATTATGGATTTAGTCTATAATGGTACTGGAAATTCTGTAGAACTAGAAATAGGTTATGAAGGTATGAAAGAACCAGCTACTGTACAAATTCCTTTGAAAAATGCAACAGCGGCTATTAGTGCAGGAGAAGGTCTTACTTTGTCACAAAGTGTGATTAATGTCGTTGCAGGAGAAATGCAACAGATTACATTGACGGTAAAAAATGATAGTAAAGCATATGTAGAATCTGGAAAGATGAAATTGAAAATGAAAGACACTACTTCTGCAAAAGGCATTGCACTAAAGAAAAAGGAAATCAGCCTTTCATCCATGAATAAAGGTGAACAAAAAGATTACTATGTGACACTTGATGTTGATAAAGATGTGACACGTGGTATTCATGACATGGTTGTAGAAATTGAAGGAAAAGAACATATCGTTAAACTTAAAGTAGATAGTAACTTTATGCCTCCAGCCCTTGAAGTCAATGTAACCAATACAACAGCATTTGAGGCAAATGTAGCCAAAGCGATCCAAGTAAACATTAAAAACGTTGGTCATGTAGCAGCTAAAAATGTAAAACTTGAAATTGTACCAAATGAAAAAGTCTTTGTAGCAGATGGCAGCAATGTGCGTTATGTAGAAAATATTGAAAGTGGTAAGGTGCAGACTGTACCTGTGAGTCTTATTGTAAATGATACAAGTACATATAATTTGCCAGTAGAAATGAAATTAAGTTATATTGATGATTTAGGTGAAACGCAGACAAGCAGTCAATTTATTTATTTAAGTACAAAAGGCAGTGTAGCGCAAAAAGAGCTTGAGATTACAACAATAGCAGAGCCTATAGGGCTTAAGAAAATAGGTGAAGAGTTCAATATTGGATTTAAAGTAACAACGCCAGATGAAGCTAAAAATGTTAAAATTAGTGTTAAAAGTTCAGAAGGCATTGTTTCTAAATCAAAAAGTATCTTTATTGAGCCAAAGCTTGCAAAAGGACAAACTAAATCTTACAATGTAACTTTTGTAGCGACAGAACCAGTTACAACAGGAACTTATCCCATTGAAATTGTAGCTGAATATAGTCTTAATGGCAAAGAAGTAGCCATTAAACAATATGCAACTGTTTCAGTAGAAAATGAAAAAGCTGAAGAGGGGGAAGACAAAGGAAAAAGTAAGCCTAAAGTAATTGTAGGAACATATAGTTCTAATCCAGTTGTTGTAAAAGCTGGTGAGGAGTTTGACCTTGAAATTGGTTTCCTTAATACAAACAAGTCAAAAACTGTAAATAACTTAAAAGCTAACTTAACGGTTAAAGAACAAGGTGAGAATGATACAGGCAGTGTATTTACACCAGTGAATGCAAGTAATACATTCTTTATTGATACCCTTGCACCAGGTCAAATGGAAGTAAAGAATATTAGACTTTATACGATTCCAAGTGCAAAACCAAAGACTTATGAAATTACTCTGGAAATGGAGTATGAAGATGAAAACGGTGAGGCTATTACAGCAACAGAGCATTTTGGTATTCCAGTTGAGCAGGTAACTAAGCTTGAAGTAGCTGAAGTACAGGTAGAGTATGCTGAATTAGGTATGCCCGCTGAAATGACAGCTAACATTTACAATACAGGTAAAACAAGTATCAGTAATATTAGAATTTCAACAACTGGTGAAGGGTTTGAGGTACAAGATAATACACTCATTATTGGGGCATTAGAAAAAGGTAGTTCTAAAACTTATATGCCAACGATTATTCCAAATCAATCAGGAACGCTTACTGGACAAATTCAAATTGAGTATGAAGATGTTACAGGTAAAATGCAGTCTTTAACACATGATTTCCAAGTAGAGGTTATGGAAAGTGCACCACCAATGGAAGAAGTTCCAATGGAAGAAGTTCCAATGGAAGAAGAAAAGCCTGCAAAATGGCCAATTCTTTTAGGTGTTGCAGTAGGTATAGGTATTGCCGCAGGTATTACTGCATTTATTATGAAAAAACGTAAAGATAAATTAGCTGAGATAGATATCGATGAAGATTAGTGATCTCATTATGATGAGTGTACGAAGCTTATGGCGGCGAAAGCTTCGTACTTTCCTCACCATTTTAGGTGTTGTCATTGGGGCAAGCTCTATTATCTTAATGCTTTCCCTAGGAATTGCTATGGACAGTAACTTCAAAGAACAACTTGCAGGTATGCAGTCTCTTACTATAGTAGAAGTTTATCCAAATAATTGGGATGATCCTAAGGCGCCCAAACTAAATGATAAGGCAGTAGAAACTATCAGCAAATTGCCAGGGGTGCAGATGGTCGTACCAAAGCGTTCTCTTCAAGCTTATTTAAGATTTGGTAAATATGCAACAAGCTGGCAGGTAGAAATACGTGGGTTATCAGCGCAGGAAATGGAAGCATTAGGTTATAAAGTAGAGCAAGGTAGGTTATTTACAGATCAAGATAAGAATAGTATTTTGTTAGGGCAAGAACTTTGTCGTGAATTTGTAAAGGCAGGGCAAGAGATTAATTGGCGTAATCCACCTCCACCTATGGAATTTAAAGTAGGAGAAGATGTACTTAAACTAGATGTAGGTCGGTATACAGGGGATACTAATGAGCCACAGACAGATAGCCAGGGCAATCGTGTAGAGGTACCTAAACAACCTAAGGTAACCGTATCAGGGATGTTTGGACCAGAAGACTGGGAGAATAGCTATTCAGCAGTTATTCCATTAGAGATTTTTAATAAGCTGAAAGAAGACCAGGAGCGCTATAATAAACAGCTTTATGGTGAAGAAAATAATCGTAATCAAGATGATAACCAATATGGTAACTTACGAGTTAAAGTAATAGATGAAGATAGTGTAATCAGTGTACAAGAGGCAATTAATGAAGCAGGCTATAGAGCATCAAGTCCTATGGAATACTTAAATGAAATGAAGAAAGCTTCTAATAGCATTCAAATTATGTTAGGAGGTATTGGCGCTATTTCACTTGTGGTAGCAGCAATAGGCATTACCAATACTATGATGATGTCTATCTATGAACGTACAAAAGAGATTGGTGTTATGAAGGTAATTGGTGCAAAGCTTACAGATATTAAGAAAATGTTTCTTGTAGAGGCGCTTGTTATTGGTGCTTTAGGGGGTACGGTGGGGGTATTGTTCTCCTATTTATTATCTTATGCTCTTAATAAGTTTGGGCCACAGGTTGCAGGTGAGATGTTTGCTATGCTAGGAAGTGGTGGTAGTAATGTATCTATCATTCCACCATGGCTAGCACTTGCAGCACTCCTATTCTCTACTGTTATAGGGCTTATATCAGGTTATTTCCCAGCAAGACGTGCTATGGGATTATCTGCACTTTCTGCTATTAAGACAGAATAGGATTTATAAAAATCATTATTAAAAGTAATCAGTAATATAAAGGCTGTAGTAGCTTTATGACCTACTAAGGTAGATAAAGCTACTACAGCCTTGTTTTATTTATTAATAACAGAGCCTATATTTTTAAGCAAAATAGAGAGTGTCCCATCTGGATTATTAATAAATTCGATAGTATCTGGGTCATTAAGAAGTTGAGTTGGTAGTTTAAGTTCAATACCTGTATTTGTTTTAATCTTATGAGAAGTGTATTTTCTACCTACTTTTTCAGCTTGTGGAAGCTCAATCACAGGGTCTGTAATCCCTTTTTCTTCAAAAGAATTCATACAAGAAGTAATAAGTTCTTCATGATCACCAAAGGTGTCATGGAGTACATCATCTAGCATAATACTGCTTGTACTTTCTATACTTTTAGCCAAATTGCTTTTGGCAAATGAAAGAGCTTCTACTTTGTTCTCAAAGTTTTCCTCAATGGCTTCTGTAATAACTTTTTCTACTACCTTAATTTTTTGCTTAGTAGAAAGAGGTGCTGTGCAGCCAAGAAGGGTATGTACATACTTTTCTTTATGAATGTCAAGTAGAAGGAGATTAAAGGTCTCCAAATTAATAATAGCAGCTTCTTGGATTTTGCTTACTGTATCATGGAAGATGGTTTTATGCTTAATAAGCTGATTGATAGGGCCGTGAATATCTTGATCTACAGTATGAGTGTAAGCTTCCTTATAGTTAAGCTTGAAGAAGGCTAAATATGGAATGGTATCACGTTCAAAATGGGTAATAATAAGGTCCCCACTCGAGATGGTCTCAAAAGTTTGCATATAAGCATAAAACTGATGTGCTAAATCACAGGAAAATGCATAAAAATCTTGTAGACCATTTTGAAGTAGTTCATACCACATAGAAGTATCTTCAAAAACAGCCTTACATACACTGTGGTTGTCAAAAAGGTCTGCTAAGTAACTCGTAATATAAGCCTCAGTATCATCTGTTAAGGTGATAGGACTTGCAGATAATATAGGCATATCATGTGAAAGATCTAAAATATGAATAATAGTTTGCTTAAAGACGATACTCATTTTCTTTACCTCGTTTAATATAATAATCTTTATTATGCAAAATAAAAGTAAAAAAGTAAACCCTCTTCCTAAGGAATAAGGCCTAACTTATTTTTCTATAGACTATATTATAAGCCATACTAGCATCTAGAAGCACCCAGAAAAGAAACGAGCACCTAAATAGTCTACGATAGCCAGCGTAAAGCCTATGCCTAAGACCTCACTTAGCGTGTAGAATTTAAGAGCATGAAGAAGATAGATTGTACAAAGAACTAAGAAGCTAAGAAGAATAGGAAGTCCTTGATTAATCCAGATTTTAAGATAAGTATTGTGAGGTTTGTCTACGCAGGTAAAAGTCATATAAATACTACAGAAGGTAACAAGCCAGTAGCCCATATGTTTCTTGAAGTTTTCCGTAGCAATTGTAACGGTAAGGAAAAAGGGACATATAAGCTTACAAAACTTCCTGTATAGTTTCGGTTCCATAGAAGAGCAGTCCATTACTTAGTTTTTCAAAATACTATAACAGTAAAACATGACCATGACATAGCAAAGTACCACACCTAACTCCAAAAAACGTGTAAGATTACCTAAAATAGAAAGGTCTTTATAGGGGGATAAAAAGGTTGAAAACATATTTCCTAGAATAAAGACAAGACCACTTATACTATAAGTCTTAAAAGCTAAATCTTGGTGTGGATCTATTTGTTTACGGAGTATAAGAAGCCCTATAAGCATAAAGCGTATTAAAAAGATAAAAGTACTCCTCATAAAACAGATAATATGTCGAAATGAGGATAGATCAACTTAATTTTTAGAGTAAAAAACAACAAGCACTAAACTTGTTGTTTTTTTGTTTGTTTAAGGCATGAGCTCAGCAATACGTGATACAGCTACATAGATTTCAGAGATTTTATACCAAGTATCTCTGCCTACGATGCCGTCTAGTGTAAGATGGAAAATATTTTGAAAAGTTCTAACGGATTCTTGAGTAGCCTCGTCAAAACTGCCTGAGGTACGTACTTTTGGAATAAGTGGATAATTATTAGAAATACGGTTAAGCTGCTCTTGAATAGTACGTACAGCAGGGCCACTATCACCAAGGCGAAGTGGTGTGCCAGGATAGGACTCAGGGACACCAGCTACAACAGGTGCATTAGGGAAGGTAAGATCTTCACCATAATAGAATCTAAGAATTTCATCATAGGAGCGTCCCTCATCTCCTAAAGCCTTACTTCCCCACTGTGTCATCCAATTTGGACAAGATACCTTAGCACCATCACAGTATTGAGTAAGAAGTGGCTGTTCTACGCCAGGACGTTTACAATAGATATCAAAAATCTGGTCAACTTGCTCGGAGATCGTATCAAAAATATCCCTACCAAAGAAGAAGGCATGATCGAAGGCTGTAGAGTTGGTGATTGTAAAGTTCTTGCCTTTGTTACGGTACCATTCGGTATAGACACGGTTAAGCGTAAAAGAAATAATCGCTATAACATTGGCGCGAATAGTTTCTGTAGGCCATGTAGGATAAATTTCAGAAGAGGCAACATTTTTAATATAATCTCTATAAGTTACGGTATAATTAGAGGCGCTATTGTTATTAGGAGAACCCGCGTGAACAATAATAAATTCTGGAACCACAACTTCAGGAAGTACAATAAAACCTGGAGTAGCAGTATTTTTGATAGAGGTTTCAGGAATTTTAGGGGGATAGTCTCCATATAAAGTAGGTGGACCAATAATAATATTTTCTTCTACGTCTTGTCTTGAAGCCACAACGGGTATAGGTGCTTCACTGGGAGTAAGACGAATGGGCTGAATAGAGCGAATAGTAGAAAAAATTTGGGTACCATTAATTTGTATAGGAATAACAGTCTCACCTTGTGCCTCAATAACGTAAGGTGAATAAGGGCGTTCGGTTGTTTGAGGTTCCTCAGTTAATTCACTAGGTGGTGCTGGAAGCTGAATAACAGGAGTTTGCCCATTTGCATTGGTAACAAGCTGTGCAACGATACGCTCACCAGTAGCTTGACGTTCTTTAACAGTAATTTGTATGCCAGGTAAGGGCCTAAGTGGGCCAATAGCAGGGTCAGTTGTAGTTTCTACAATAAGTGAACCAGTAGATTGACGGGAAAGAACAGGGGGATAAATAGGTGGATACATTATATACCTCCTTTAAAATAAATGATTACTACCTATAATATATGCCCTGCCTTAGAGTAGCTATGAATAAACAAGAAAATAAGGACTACTAAAAGTAGTCCTTATTTAATCGTAATAGTATGAGTACATGTAAAGCTTTCATGTGGCATAAGACGGTTAAGGTCTGTTTTAGTCATAAAGTTAGGTGCTTCATCTTCATAATCTGCATGACCATACCATGGCTCAATACATACAAATGGGGATGGACTAGCAGGTGACCATATACCTAAAAATGGGAAGTTTTCAAAGCCAACTTCTACAGCTTTATTATGGTTTTTGCTAGAAAGGGTAACTGATTTACTTGTAAAGTCTGCAAATACAAGGGCATCTTTAGCAAAAAGCTCAGGGCTTATAGTAAGAGGTCTTGTAACCATAGTACTTTCTGTGCGGTTGAAGTAACCTGCTGGTGTAAGTGGCATAAAGCGTACTTCTTCTTCTTTTTCAAAAGTAAGGGTATAGTCTTCCATTTTTTCATCTTCAAAAAGAGGGCATCTAAAGCCTGGATGTGCACCAATTTTGAATGCCATTTCTTTATCATCTTCATTAATGACTTCATAGCCAATAGCAAGTGTATTTTCTACTAAGCTATAAGTTACTTTTAAAGTAAAATTAAAAGGGTAAAGGCGTCTAGTTTCTTCGTTGCTATGTAGGATAAAGGTAATACTCGTTTCAGTTTGATGTGCAACTTCAAAAGTATAGTCGCGTGCAAAACCATGTTGACCAAGATTAAAAGTTTCATCTTCTACAGTATAGCTATTCCCTGTTACTTTTCCAACAAGAGGAAAGAGAATAGGTGTATGTCTGCCCCAATAAGCTTTATCAGCAGTCCAAATATATTGCACTTGATCTTGGTCTAGAAGCTCACAAAGTTCTGCTCCCTCATCTTTGATGATGGCAGTTAAATAATCATTTTGTATACGAAAATTCATTTTCTCACATCCTTAAAAAGTCTTCATAAGCATTATAGTATAGATTAAACAGATTCGCTACACATAAATGAGAAGAGAATGCATAAGCTATGTCCATAGATTAAAAGGAGATGGCGCCATGCAAAAGAGAAAATTAAATATTTTATTAGGGTTAATAGGACTTATTTTTTTCATCTACTTATTGCCTGTAGGAGCAAAATCTACAGCTTTTGTAGAAACGAGTAAGAGAAACTGTGGTCAGGATATATTGCATGAGTATAGGCATAAGGATACGGGACTTAGATTAGTATGGGTAGAGAATGACGATCCTAATATGAGTTTTACCTTAGGTGTCAAAACGCCTACTACAGATAATACAGGGGTAAATCATATTATTGAACATACCCTTTTTACAGGTTCTAAGTCTTATCCGTCTTCTACACTTTTTTTTGATGCAAGTAGTAAATATCCTAATCTATTTATGAATGCTATGACGAGTTCAGATATGACCATGTTTCCTTTTGCAACCTCACATAAAGCTTGTTTTAAAACACTAATGTCTATTTATCTAGACAGTATCTTAAATCCTAAAATGCTTGAGAATCCCTATAGTTTTTATGAAGAATCTTTCCATTATAATCCTACTACCAATCAATATGGAGGCGTGGTATATAATGAAATGAAGGGTGCAAGTACCGATTCAGGTAGACAGATTTTTAGAGCTATTAGACAAAGCTTATATGAAGGAACTCATTATGAGCATGATAGTGGTGGTGATCCAGCATTTATTCCAGAGTTAACATATGAAAATTTTGTAGAGACTTATAAAAATTTTTATTATCCTGGGAATATGATGATTGTACTTTATGGAGACTTAAATATAGGAGAAGTATTAGAAGAGATAGATGAGAGTTTTAAATCTTTTGTCTTAACGGATAAAGTTATTGATGTTAATGTAATGCCTACTCTAGATGTGCCTAAGAAAATATGTTATTTTAACAGTCAAGGAAGCAGTGGGTATCTGATTAAAAGTTTTGTGATTGAAAGAGATTTAACAAGTAAAGAAATGTTAGAGATGGATCTATGGGTAAGTAGTTATCTCGTAGATGAACAGTCCTATTTCATGAAGACCATGAAAGCCAGAGGTGTTCCAAAAGTTCAAATTGTAAAAGATAATGATTTAAAATATCCATCCTACTCTATTGTCATGCTAGATATACCTAAAGCACATATGGAAGAGTATGAACAAATATTAGAAGAGACTTTAGAGGGGGTTTGTAAAGCTCCTAAAAATCTTGAAATAGAAAAAGATATTATTGCAAAAAATAAACTGATTGCGTGCAGGGAAGATGAATCCACTATCAGAGGTATAGAGATTTCACAAACTTTTTTAGATGCATGGGCACATGATAAATCAAGTGATTACTACTTTACAGATAGAGCGTATATTAATGAAATAGAAACTATTTCAGATAGTTATAAAACAGAAATTTTAGAAAGCCCCACTATGACCATCTATTTGCTTCCTAAATCCATAGATATGGCAGGACTTAAGACACCTTCTCAAGAAGAAAAGGAAGATTGGCAGGAACTTATCGGCAAAATAGGAACTTGGCAGCAAGAGACTAAGCACTTACCATTACCAGATATATCTCTTAAATCATTAATGGTAGAAGAAGTGCTTCCTTATAAGATTTATGAGAAAGAGCACATTAAATATATTGTAACGGAAAGTAACGGAGCTTTAAAACGTACAACGCTTTATTTACCTACAGATTCTGTGCCGCAAGAAGAGTTACCTGCTTTGTTTTTATACAGTGAATTTTTAGGGAAGGCGGCTAGTGAAAGAACACCTTTTGAAGAAGTGATGGATATTGATGTGATGGCAGTAGAAAGGGAAAAACTTTGCCCTTATTTGAAGATAAGTGTCATTAGTAATCAAGATCAAGATATTATGAAAACCTTTAATGAGGTGAATGAAGCACTTTTAGAGAAAGATGCAGTGTGGTATGAGGCACAACTTCAAAGTTTTATGAATCGTTTTAAAGAGCAGTTTTCTAGTGATGTGTTAGGTACACTTAAATGGCTTAATACTTCTGCTCAGAGCGGATATAAACGTTATTTGTTTGAAACCCACTATCCTCTTTATACCTATTGTGCATACATGAAGAATAGTCATTCAACAGCTTATATAGAGGCTATTAAAGAGATTGCTGGTAAAACAAAACCTGTAGAAGGCAGTGTAATAGGTATACAGGGGGATAAGAGCTTTAATCAAGAACAGCTTAAAAAATATGAGAACTATTTTAAAGCCAATCCTGTAGAAAAAAATGTAGAAATGGAATATAGTTTCATAAAATCGGCGAACCTTAACATATATTATAAAAATACACCTGTAGATTATTTACTCTTTAGCTACGATAAAGGGCAGGATCAATTAGATGGCAAAGATTATGTGATGGCGTCTTACATTACGAATCAATATTTACGTCCACATATCCGACTAGAGCAAGGCGCTTATGGTAGTACCATGATTGCAAGCTATCCTAACAATCTTATTCTTTACACCTATCGTGATCCAGATATTCTAGCTTCTATTAAGCATATTACAGTTTTATCCTCTGTGTTAAGGGAAGAGCTAGATGAAGAAGCGCTAAATATAGCACGTATTGATGCCCTTTCTCAGGTTCAGAATCAACTTAATTTTATTGGTAATCCTTTAGAAAAAGGAATTCAAATTGAAAAAATGATTTTATTAGGGATAAAGCCAGAAAAGCTTTTAAAACTGCAAAAAGAAATTGTAAAATGTAATTTAAAAGATTTAGATGAAAAATTAAGTTTATTACCTTACCTTTTTGATAGTGGTCAAATGAGTGTTTGTACAGGTAGAAGTCATATTAAGAGCACCAAGGAAGCTAACATCTATAGAGTGAAGTAAAGCATAAAAAGTTCAGAGTTTTTACATTCTGAACTTTTTATATTGATTTTTATTCTCAATTAACTATAATAAGATTAAGTACGATATGAAAGGAGTAGTTTAAGAGATGAAGAAAAAAAACGTCATAATAACAATATGTATACTTATATACATACTTTTTATTGGTTATAAATATCAGGTAAGACATGGGAATGTTGTAGAAGATTCAGATGAATCGTTAACAGTCGTTACATCCTTTTATCCTATGTATATGCATACAAAAGAAATTATGAAAAACACGCCTCATACACTTGTGAATATGGCGAGTCAGACAGTAGGATGTCTTCATGATTATCAGCTTACAGTACAAGATGCTAAAAAATTATATGATGCAGATGTACTGGTGACGAATGGCCTTGGCAGTGAGAATTTTATTGAAAAAGCCTATAAACAAAATCAAGATTTGAAAATTATAGAGGCAAGTCATGAGATTGAACAGCAGCTCTTTGCAGGTGAAGATGTACATACATCGGAGGAAGATTTACATGAGGAAGAAGCACATAGTCATCATCATCATAATCATGACCATGGCACAGTGAATGACCACATATGGTTAAGTATAGAAGGATCTATTATGCAGATTGAAGAAATTGCTAAAGGACTTATGGCAATTGACCCTGCTTATGCCAAAGTTTATCAAGAAAATGCTACAGCTTATATGAATGCCTTAAGAGAACTAGAGCAGACTGTTAAAGAGGATTTTAAGGGAGAGGGGGAAAACTTAAAAGTAGTTAGCGTACATGACGCATTTACTTACATGCTAGAGGATTTAGGTATAGATGTGGTAGAGACTATTCCAGAAGGCAGTTATGAAAATGCTTCAGCTAAACAAATTGAACATTTAGTGGAGCATATGCAAGAAGAAAATGTACAGGTGATCGTGACAGAGGCTAAAAATCAGGATTTAGCCATACTAAAAATGCTTCAAAACGAAATGCCTTGTCAAATCTATGTAATAGATGCATTTGTAAATGGGCAGGAGTCAGGTATACAAAGTAGTATAGAAGAGTTTGAATACGTAGTACGTATGAAAAAAAATATAGAGATATTGAAAGAGGCGTTTAATGAATGAATGAGTGTAAATTTTGCTGTACAGAACTTAGAGATGTAACAGTTTGCAAAGAAGGTATGACTTTATTAGAACATATTAATCTTCATCTGCATTGTAATGAGATTACGGCTATTGTAGGACCTAACGGCGCGGGTAAAACAACACTTTTTAGGACTTTGCTTGGTGAGATGCATTATACAGGAGAGATTAAACAGCACATCCATAAGAATGAGAAAAAAACACATGGACCTATTATTGGGTATGTGCCACAGCATCTGAACTTTGACCGCACGACACCTCTTACAACTTTAGATTTATTTACTGCCTGTATGCAGAAAAGACCTATATGGGCTAAAATGAATACATCTTTTAGAGAAGAAGTACTTAAAGCTTTAAAAGAAGTGAAGTTAGATTATGCTATTGACCGTAAAATAGGTTTACTTTCAGGTGGAGAGCTACAACGTGTACTTTTAGCCCTTGCCCTTCAGCCAAAGCCAGATTTGCTTCTCTTAGATGAACCTATTTCTGGAGTAGATGTGAATGGTCAGAAGCTCTTTTATGAGACAGTACATGATTTAAAATCTAAATATCATATGGCTATTGTACTGATTACTCACGAAATTGAAGCTTTAGAACACATTTGTGATCAAGCGGTGCTGCTGAATAAAAAGGTGTTAGCTATTGGGAAGCCTGAAGAAGTAAGAGAAGAAGCAGTTAATCAGAAACAACTTTATGTAGGAGGCCGTATAAGATGACAGAAATTCTTTATAATCTTATAGATTTTTTATTTCCCTTTGACTTCTTAAGTATGGAGTTTATGAAAAATGCTTTTTTAGGGATTTTGATTGCAGCACCAATGCTAGGATTACTGAGTACAATGGTTGTTAATCAAAAAATGGCTTTCTTCTCAGATGCTATAGGGCATAGTGCTTTAACAGGAATAGGTATTGGCGTTTTATTAGGTTTTTCTAATCATACTTTATCCATGCTTATTTTAGCAGTTATACTAGGTATGCTTATTGCTTACTTTAGTTATAAGCATCAAGAAACAACAGATACTATTATCGGTATTTTTTCTGCTGGAACAGTAGCATTAGGTACTATGTTGCTTTCTAGAAATGGTAACTTCAATCAGTATACACATTATCTCATAGGAGATTTATTAAGTATTCAGCTTGAAGATTTAAGGATACTTATTTTAGTAAGTATAGTGGTTCTTGTATTTTGGTATTTTATTTTTAATGATTTGGTTCTTACAAGTCTGAATGTATCTTTAGCTAATAGCAGAGCTATTCATACCCTTAGACTTCAAATGTTTTTTACTTGTATTGTAGCAGTTGTAGTTGTTTTATGTATTCCTTGGATCGGTGTCATGCTCATTAATGCTTTTCTTATTTTACCAGGGGCTATCAGCCGTAATGTAGCACGTAATATGAGACAGTATCATCTTTATTCTATCTTTTTCGCGCTTTTCAGTGGACTTGTAGGCCTATGGCTTGCCTATGTATTAGGAACCTCAGCAGGTGCAACCATTGTAGTTGTTATGACTATTTGCTATATTGCGACCTCTCTTGTAAAAAGACTAACATATTGACATCTTTCTTATACGATTATACAATAGGGATGGTTGTTAAAAATTTGATTTAAAGCAAGTCTTTAAATCGTTTGAGTAGAAAGGAGTCATAGCGATGATGTACTCACATGAAGTAGAACAAATGTGTCCTCTTGCAAAAGGACCTAATCACGGACCAGCTCCAATTCCACAAGAAGGAAGATGGGTTCAGTCTAAAGAAGTTACAGATATTAGTGGTCTTACACACGGTGTAGGCTGGTGTGCTCCACAACAAGGTGCATGTAAATTAACATTAAACGTTAAAAACGGTATCATTGAAGAAGCATTAGTTGAAACTATTGGTTGTTCAGGTATGACACACTCTGCAGCGATGGCAGCAGAAATCTTAACTGGTAAAACAATCTTAGAAGCATTAAATACTGACTTAGTATGTGATGCAATCAATACAGCAATGAGAGAATTATTCCTTCAAATCGTATACGGAAGAACTCAAACAGCTTTCTCTGAAGGTGGTCTTCCAATCGGTGCTGGTCTTGAAGACTTAGGAAAAGGACTTCGTAGCCAAGTTGGTACAATGTACGCAACAACAGCTAAAGGACCAAGATACCTTGAAATGGCTGAAGGTTATGTAACAAAAATCGGTGTTGATGAAAACAATGAAATCATCGGTTACCAATTCATCCACTTTGGTAAAATGATGGATATGATCAAAAAAGGTATGGAACCAGCAGAAGCAATGCAAAAAGCTACAGGTCAATACGGAAGATTCGATGACGCAGCTCGTCAAATCGACCCAAGACACGAGTAAGAAGGAGGTGCAGTAATATGCCATTATTTGAATCTTATGATAGAAGAATTAACCAAATCAATGCTGTATTAAACCAATACGGTATTAAAGACTTAGATGAAGCAAAAGCTATTTGTGATGAAAAAGGTGTAGATGCTTACAACCTTGTAAAAGAAATCCAACCAATCGCTTTCGAAAATGCATGTTGGGCTTACGTAGTAGGTGCAGCTATCGCAATTAAAAAAGGTTGTACTTTAGCAGCTGATGCAGCTGAAGCAATCGGTGAAGGTCTTCAAGCTTTCTGTATCCCAGGTTCAGTAGCTGATGATCGTAAAGTAGGTCTTGGTCATGGTAACTTAGGAGCTATGCTTCTTAGAGAAGAAACTAAATGTTTCGCATTCTTAGCAGGTCACGAATCTTTCGCTGCTGCAGAAGGTGCTATTGGTATCGCTCGTTCAGCAAACAAAGTTCGTAGCGAAGATTTAAGAGTTATCTTAAATGGTCTTGGAAAAGATGCTGCTCATATTATTTCTCGTATTAACGGATTTACATATGTTCAAACACAATTCGACTACGCTACAGGTAAAGTAAGTATCGTTAAAGAAACAGCTTACTCAACTGGTGAAAGAGCTAAAGTACGTTGCTATGGTTCTGACGATGTTCGTGAAGGTGTTGCAATCATGCACTTAGAAGGTGTAGACGTATCTATCACAGGTAACTCTACTAACCCAACACGTTTCCAACATCCAGTAGCTGGAACATATAAAAAAGAATGTATTGAACAAGGTAAAAAATACTTCTCAGTAGCTTCAGGCGGTGGTACAGGACGTACACTTCACCCAGATAACATGGGCGCAGGTCCTGCTTCATACGGTATGACAGATACAATGGGAAGAATGCACTCAGATGCACAATTTGCAGGTTCTTCTTCAGTACCAGCTCACGTAGAGATGATGGGACTTATTGGTATGGGTAACAACCCAATGGTAGGTGCTACAGTAGCAGTAGCTGTTGCAATCCAAGAAGCAATGCAAAAATAAGAATTGTATTAAATCTAAAAAACATGTGAGATTCACATGAAATAGAGATAGTACACATATAGTATACAAAAGAGAGGTAGTACCCTTAAGGTATTACCTCTCTTTTGTATACTAGGTAAGGGATATTAGGAGAGCATTATAATACATAAACTGAAAAATACCGCTGATAAATTTAAGATCAGTGGTATTTTTACTTAATGATAAAAATTATTTTTATTTTTATGAATGATTTGAATAATATTGTTAGAATTATGTAATAATTAAATTAAATATGAATTTTAAGAGAAGAGAAGGGAGAAAAGTGAAGCTATTCACATATAAGGCAAAAGATAGTAAGGGGAATATGTATAAGGGGAGTCTGCAGGCAGAAGACAGAGAAGCCTTTTTTAATTACTTGCAACAAAAACAAATTTATTGTCTTTCTTACCGAGAAACTAATCATAAAACATTTATAAAAGAATATAGGATTTCTGTAAAACAATTAACGATATTCTGTAGACAGTTAGCTATTATGCTAGGATCAGATATACCATTAATTAAGTGCATATATATTTTGTATCAGCAGGAAAAAGAGTTTAAATTTAAAAACATTTTACAAAATGTATATGAAGATCTGCAAAAAGGAATTGAATTTTCTCGGAGTTTAAAACTTCAAAAAAGGGCATTTCCTAATTTACTAATTAGTATGATTAGGTGTGGAGAAGAAAGTGGTACATTAGACTTAATACTAGAAAGAATGGCTAAACATTATGAGAGTGAGAATAAGCTTCAAAATAAGGTGAAAAATGCTATGGCTTATCCGATTATTTTAGGAGTTATCTCTTTTTTAGTAATATTAATACTACTGCTTTTAGTAGTGCCTACTTTTGTAGAGATGTTTGCAGATTATGGGGAATTACCTTTTAGTACACAGCTACTCATGGCTATAAGCAATGGAATAGAAAATTACTGGGGCGTTATCCTTTTAATCAATGTCATTTTACTAGGAACTTTTAGTCTACTTTTTAAAATGAAAAGTTTTAAGCAATGGATTGATCAAATGAAGTTAACTCTGCCTATTATAGGGAGGTTAAATATCATTATACTAAGTGCTAGATTTGCAGAGACAACTGCTACACTTTATGCATCAGGAATGTCCTTAATCAGTATTTTAGATACTGTACAAGGGATTATGAATAATATGTATATTCATAGTAAGTTAAATCATGTAAAACAAGAGGTAACTAAAGGTGTTGCTTTATCGAATGCCATAAGGCAAGTAGATGTTTTTCCACTTATGCTATCGAGTGTGATTTTGATAGGAGAAGAGTCTGGAAGTTTAGAAAAGGCGCTTTATAAGGCAGCTGCTTTTTATCATGAGGAGGCAGAGTCTGCAGTACAGAAGATGGTTACTCTATTAGAACCTAGTATGATTATGATTCTAGGGATTATAGTGGCTACTATTATAAGTGCTATTTTACCACCAATGTATGAAATGATGGGGAGTATTGGATAATAGCAGATTAAAAACTATATAAGGAATTTGCAGTAATGATTAAGGAGTAGAGAATGAATCAAGATTTGAGGATAGAGGAAATACTTGTAGCAGATAAACTTATTACAAGAAATCAATTAGAAGAAGCCATAAAGTTACAGCAAAAGTTTGATTTGAATAGACCTATAAAAGATTGGCTTGTTAGTCTTGATTATGTTACTGATAAAGAGATTACTCAGTCTTTAGCAAGATATTTTAGAATACCATATAAGAGTCTAAAAAGGTGTCCCATAGATCAAGAGGTTATTAACTTACTAGATGAAAAAGTCGTTAGGAAATATGAGGTAGTACCTATTGAAAGAAATGCACATATACTCACTGTAGGCATGACTAATCCTCTTAATCTTTATGCCCTTGAAGAGATTCGCTTATTAACACATTTAGAAGTTAAGGCAGTAATGTGTACAAAGGCAGATATTGAGGATGTTATAAAATATTATTATAGTGGCAGACAAGCTTTTATGGCAGTGGAACAACTAAAACAGGAGAGTAGCATAAATAAACTTCCTAAAGTAGATGTATATAATAAGACTGACGAAGAAATTAAGAATGCCCCTATTATTAAAGTAGTTAATGGCATTGTTGAGCAAGGCTTGAAATTAGGAGCAAGTGATATTCATATTGAACCAGGAAGAGAGCAGACGCGTGTACGTATGCGTATAGATGGAGTACTTTATGAAAAGATAACTATTCATAAAAGTTCTCACAGTGACCTTATAACTCGAATTAAAATTATGGCAAATATAAATATTGCAGAAAAAAGAATTCCTCAAGATGGACGTTTTGAATTCATAAAAAATGGAGAAAAGGTCGATGTACGTGTATCTGTACTTCCTACCATACATGGTGAAAAAGCTGTTCTAAGAATTTTGAATGTACAAGATAACACAATAACTACAATAGATCAGTTAGGATTATCTGTGTCTGATAAAAAGCTTTTTAATCAAATTATACAAAGTCCTAATGGCATTATTTTAGTAACAGGCCCTACAGGTAGTGGAAAATCTACAACGCTATATACTATTTTAAGTGAGCGTAATCAAGGTATAGATAATATTATTACACTCGAAGATCCAGTAGAAAAAGAAATAGTGGGTATTAATCAGGTGCAAATTAATCCTAAAGCAGGTCTTACCTTTGCTAGTGGTTTGCGTTCTGTTTTAAGGCAAGACCCAGATGTCATTATGTTAGGGGAAATTCGTGATGCAGAGACAGCTGCTATTGCTACACGTGCAGCTGTTACAGGGCATTTAGTATTTAGTACACTTCATACAAATGATGCAGCAAGTACAATTGTTCGTTTAATAGATATGGGTGTTGAACCTTATATGGTTTCAGCTTCTCTTGTAGGAGTTATTGCACAAAGGCTTGTTAGAAAAATATGTCCTTACTGTAAAAAAAACTATATGAGTACAGTAGAAGAAATGAAAAAATTAAATTTAGTAGAGCCCAAAAGACTCTACAGAGCAGAGGGGTGCCAAACTTGTGGTTTTACAGGTTATAAAGGTAGGACAGCTCTATATGAAATTATTCATGTGAATAGTCATGTGAAACAAATGATTAATGAAGGTAAAAAAGTTGAGCAAATAAGAGAATACGCAAGAACGCAGGGAACGACTTTGTTACATGATAATATGAAACAACTGGTATTAGAAGGAAGTACAACTATGGAGGAATTGATGAAAATTTCATATAGTATGGATTAAGTATAAGGGTAGGATGTAAAGCAAGGATCTTACTATAGGTATGTAGCTATAGTTAGAATAAATAAGCATTTACTATTTTAATAAAAAAGAGAGGTATAATGAATGAAAAAAAATGTAAAAAAGCAAGAGCAGAACGAGAAGGGATTTACTTTGGTTGAAATGATTGTTGTTATTGCAATTATTGGTATACTGGTTGCTATGATGGCACCATCGTTAGTAGGCTATATCAATAAAGCAAAGATATCTAATAACCGTGTTGCAGCTGCAACGATAGGTAGGGCAGCCACAGCTATGTATGCAGAAAATCCTACATTTTTTACTGAAATTAAAGATGAAGGATTTAGAAGTGATGGCTTAGAGGAGATGTTAGAAGGACTAAAAGGTGCCTATGCTGTATGGCAAGATGCTTCATCAAAGCAAATAAAAGCTATATATGCACCTGATGAAGCAGACCTACCAGATAGTATAAAAGGATGGACTGGTAAGAGTACTGAAACATTAGGAATGTATCCAGAAGAGAGTGAAAGTACAGGCAAAGATGAGAATACACCGAAAGTAGAATAAGTATAAAAATGAATGGAATAATGGGCATTTTTATTTGGATTATAGGATTCATTATAGGGAGTTTGGTAGGTGTATATATGCCAAATGATGAAAGTACCTCTTTTAAACTTTATCAATATACCTTTCTCAATGGACTTCTTGCGTGTGCTTATGTGTATAGTTTTTGGTGTTTTGGATGGAGTATAGAAGTTGTATTAAGTTATGTTTTTATAACGGTGGTATTTATTTTAACTTTAATGGATTGGAAATACATGATTTTACCGACACGTATTATTGTAGTGGGTAGTATTGTGGCCATTGTTGGAAAAGGTGCCTTAGCGTATTTGCATCAAGATTGGAGCATTCTCATTCGGAGTCTATTAGGTGGAATGGTAGGTTATGGCGCTGTAGCCTTAGTGTTTTATCTATGTTTATGGATTTTGAAGAAAGAAGGTATGGGGTATGGAGATGTAAGATATCTAGGGATGATTGGACTCTTTACATCTCCAAGTTTAGTATTCTTAACACTTTTAATTGGTTCCGTAGTAGGTTCTATTTATGGTTTCGTGCTGTATAGACGTAATAAAGAAAGTTTGGAATTTTGTTTTGGGCCTTTTTTAAGTATTGGGGCACTCATGAGTCTCTTTTATGGAGAAAGTCTAATTAGCTGGTATATGAATTTATGGATGGTATAAAATAAAATTTTAAGTAGATTTTAAGGATTTCCTATAAATCTACTTTTTTAATGTGGAAGAAGAGATTTGAAAAATACTATAGGCTTTTTAAACCTAATTTCATTTTTACTTTTATCTAATTTGATAGAATTTAAAACTTTTTAAAATTTTACTAGCATTTAGAGTTTATAAGGTGTATATATAAGGTATAAGGTTAAGTGTTACTTAAAAATAAATATAAAAGTGTAGATAGACGAGCCCATTCTAGATCAGCTCATCTATCTACGCCACTAGAAATCTATTTTGATATTTTAGTCCCCCTTCTAAAAGACAAAGTGGATTTCTGGGTACCGCAGGCTTGGTGGTGGCAGCTGAGTTCCATGCGGCATATATATTCTTTGATAAACCTTTTTAAGCCACATTTAATAACTATAAATTGCAAGCCTCAAGGTAAGCTTAAGGTAATCCTAAGACTAGGCTAGCTGACTCAGGACACTTGCAGTGATACATGCAGTATGCATCCCTTTCACTTAGAGAACACTGATCATGCAACCAAAGCGAAGTAAGACCTGATGCCGCACCTGACGGTTAGCGCTAAATGGTTAATAAATGCTGTTTAAGCCTTTTAATCAAAGAATTGCCACATTATAAAAAGTCATCCTAAGTTATGCTCTTATTTTAAGGGGGAGAGCATGCTTAGGGTGGCTTTTTGTGTTTTTGAGAAAAATATAAAAAATAGGAGTATGAAAGTATATTTTGAAGTTATTTAGGTAATAGTTCTAAAGTAGGAAAGGGGTGTAGGGTAAGATGTGAGAAGGAGCAAGATGCCAATGCAGGGTAAAAGAAAAGAGAAGGGTATGACGCTTTTAGAGGTAATGCTAACATTAGTATTAAGTAGCTTCTTTTTTTGTTGTGCACTACAGTTTATAGGAACGGGAACGAAGTTTTACATTAAGACGAAAGAGAAACAGGAGCTTAGACTTGCTATGAATCAAGTTATGCGTACCTTTGAAGAGCAATATGAGGAGGCTGCACATCTATGTATTTATATAGGGGAATCAGCAGATAACTTAAAATCATTGAGTAGCTGTAAATATGAAAAGCATAGTAAAAAGCCCATAATGGAAGGGGATTATACACATTACTTTTTATATTATATAGATTATTATATGCCTTACGAAATGTATAAAAAAAAGGAAAGTGTAACAACAAGAATTGAGTTAAAAGAAAATTCAAGCACAAAACAAGAAAATGAAGAAAAACTGTTTAAAATTAGTTTTCAAAGGCAAACTTTAATTAATAATGATTTAAAAATAAAGTTGGATGTAAAAGATGACTATCTTATTTTAAATCTTACTGTATTTAATGAGACAGGTACCTATTTAGAAGATCAATTAAAGTTAGATTTACGTTACAAGTTATAGAAGGAGGGTCTATGGGGTATTATATCGGTTTAGCATTAATGGGAGAAAAAATAAAGCTGATTAATGTTAGAAAAAAAGGCATACATTGTCATTTAGAAAGAAAGCTCTCAATAGATTTGGAGAAACCACTGCATTTAAATGGAGAATTTGAAGAGCATAATGATCTGAAAACTCAGTTAGAACAAATCCTCTGCCAGAAAAAATTTAAAGGCAATAAAATAGGGATTCTTTTACCTTCTTATGCTGTTATAAGACGTACGATCAAGGTGCCTTGTTTTATCAATCCACAAATTAAAGAGTATATTGAAACAAATAAGGCACAGTTTTTACCCCTAGCTGCAGATACATCTACTATAGATTATGAAATGTGTAGAATGCAGTCAGATAGGATGTATCAAAGATATCAGATTAGAGGAATAGACCATACATTTCTAGTTCCGTTTACATTTTGGTTAGAGGATTTAGGGTTTCATACACTCATCATTACAACTTTAGGAGATACCTTACCTTATGTTATAAGAGATCTAAAAAGAGAAGGGCATTATTGTCTATTGTGCTCAGAAGAAGAGGTGTGGCATGTCATTTTCTATGAAGCTGACCAATGTGTTTATGAACATATAATAAGAAAAAATGTAGAAGGACAAAAGAATGAAGCATGGGAAATTTTTAAAGTGATTCAGTTTATGTATCCTTATGAAAATAGAGGAGAATTAAAAGAGCTGCTTTATCTTCAGGCAAATGATAAGTATGAGAGGGATATGAACAAAGAGGTTGTGGAAGAAGTTGGTAGTTTGTTAAATAAGAAGATTGAGGACATATTAAGCCCTAGTCCGTTAAACTATATCGGTTTAATAGGATTAATTCATCAAATGAGCGAGGGAGGAAAAAGGCATGAATCTCGTACCTATACCCTATAAGAAATACTATGTTAAGCAGCGAAATAAGAAGATAGCCTTTAGGTTATTACTAGCCATGAGCCTTATAAGCCTAGCTATGAGTCTTTCGATTACACTTAAAAGAGAACAGATTACGAAACAGTTAGGGATAATTAGTCAGTTCCTTAAACAAGGAAGCTATGAAAGTATGGTAGAGATGGAAGAACGTATACTGGATCAGGAAAAGCATTTGAAGGACTTAGAGAATACTAACATAAAATTACAAAATGAGAAATTGCAGACACTAAGACATTTGGAGTACTTAAAATCAGCACATACAAATGCCCTACATATACAGGGATATGACTTAAATCAAGAAAATAAGACATTAGAGATTAAGGGATATACAGGTTATAGAGAAAATCTCTTAGACTATATAGATTGGATAAAAGAAATAACTCATTTCAAAGAGATAACATTTGATACCATAAGTAGTGATCAAAAAGAAGAGCTACTCTTTACTATTTGGATAGAGATAGACTAGGGGAGTGAAATATGTTGAGTAGTATAAGATGTCGTAAAGGATTAGTGACTGTTTATGGAATATTAGTAGGTATATATTTTGGGGGAATGTTTCCCTTTCAGTTAAGAGAGCTTATGGAGATTCAGAGACAGGCAGATATGCAGCAGAAATACTATGAGGACTATATGAGGCAGCAGGAGCATTATGAAGAGACCATAGCCTATGAAGCTGTACTGAATTTACAAATCAAAAGCTATGAAAAAGAGTTTTTAAGTTATGAGACAGATTATATAGGGACTGAAAGATTACGCACCTTTTTAAGTCGTTATCCTATTAAAAATCTACAAGTAACAAGGCAGAATAGTAGAGCTAAGGATGATGGAGTACTAACACTTAGGGAAGAAGTTTACCAGATTACTTATGAGAGTACTTTTTATGAATCTTACGAAATCGTTCAGAACTTACTCAGAGTAACGGGTGCTTCTAATTTACAAAAGATTTTAATGACTAACTTAGATCAGCCAATGGTTAAGTCAGATTTAACTTTTGTACTACGTTTAGAGGGAGATAAGGATGAAGGTAGGGACAAAAAAGTATAGAGGTTTTAGCTATTTAGAAGTTGTTGTAAGTCTAGGAATTATAATGAGTGTTATACAAATTTTTAGTATGGGTATGTATTATACTATAAGATCTTATCAAAAGTTGAAGGAGGCTGAAGAAGCTACTCTATATGGAAAAGAAGTACTGCAAACTATGCTTAGGTCTATACAAAAGGGAGAGTATATAACACCAGATATACTTAAGGATTATGTGGATAGCAGAGAAGAGCAAGTACAACGTTATGAATATCACTGTATTCTTATGGAAGACATTCCAGTGGGAACAACACTTACGTGGGAGCAGATTGAAAAGGGTGTACATTTTACATCGGGAGAGGTATTTGACTTAGAGATTTTTAAAAGATTGTATGATGAGGGAGCGCTAACACTTAGAAGAACAAGTAATAAAGCAGCTACACCTTCATATTATGAGGGAATTGCATTACAATCTACATCCCTTAGGCCAGTTATGATTACACAGGGTGAAGTAATAGAACAAGCAAGAGAGTTGATTGACTTAGAAGTAGCTTTAGGGGGAGATAAAGTGCATATAGAAGTTAATGCAAAAGTTCTAGATTTAAACGAAGTGCAACCCATTTTTATAATTTGGGAAGGGATAGACTACTTAGAGGGTAGAAATCTTGATATAGAGTGGATTAATCATACACCATGTAAGATTATTCTAGGTTTAGTAGGAGATGTAAAGGGATTGGATGGCATACGTTTTACAGTGGAAGAAGGAAGTCCACTACTAATGATTAAACTGCTAGAGGAAAAACCTGGTAAAGATTCACGTTATATATTAATGGAAGCCGTGACGAAACAAGAAAATGAGGAGCATAAGATACTTAAAACGTATGTAGTCATGCAGTAGAGAAGTATGGAGTGATAGAAGGAAAGGAACTACGAGGAGCATTTAGCAAAGAGAGGTCGTTAATAGAAGTCAGGTCATAGAAAAGATGCTAGAGGATAAAAAGAAGTGAGCAAAGGAGAGGGGTTGCATGAAGCAGAAAATAAAGAGAAGAAATGAGAAGGGCTATACCCTCTTCTATACACTTATAATTATGTCACTCATGCTTTCTTGGTCTGCTTATCTATTTACTAAGGTAGATCTTTATAAGATGTTAGTAGTGGGAAAAAAGTATGCAGCCAATACGTATTTAGCAGCCGAGACTATGGCAATTAATGAAGGAGAGCGTATTGCAGGGCGCTTTAATAAGTTGAGTGGTTATGAATTGATGCAGGAGGAAGAAGTTTTTAAGGTTTTATCTGAATGGCAAGAGGAGTACTGTGATTTGTATTATACAGCCAAGACTTGCATGGAAGTAACAAAGAGTTTATTTCATACGCAGTCCAAAGATGGGTATTTTTATCAAAGTAATCAGGTCAAGCCTAAATATATAATTCAAGGAGATCGAGAGAGTCAAGAGCTTGTGCTAGAAGTAGAAAGCCGGACGCATCCCTATAATATGCAAGATGTATCTAATCCTTTAAAAAAGGATTTAGTCAACCTAGAAAAGATTAAAAAGACATTGGGGACAATTGATAAAGGGATTAAAAGGTCAATTGAAGAAATGGAACCTATAAAAAAGCAGGAAATCTTAGAGGGATTAAAACCACAATTTAGTATTTTAGAAGAAGAGATGCTTACGAAGCCTTTATATGAAGTAGAGAGCATTGCAAGAATTAAAAGTGGTTTTAGTATTTTAAGTTCACAGACGGTTTATCTTACCTTAAAACTAAATAAGAAGGCAGCAAATTGTGAAAAGAAGGTAGAAAATGCGGTCTACTATTTTACATTACCTTATGAGCTTGAGGTAGGTTATTTAAAAGCTAAGAAAAATTCAAATTAGACGTTATAGGGGAGAAGGTTGGGCAAAATGTCTATATGTGAAGGAAAGTAGGGAGTTAGTCAAATGTTTAAGGGGTTTAATAAGAATTTAAATAGAGGTTTAAAAAGAATTATTATAATGGTTAGTATATCTTTAATACTTGTTGTATTTGGGGTTTTAAAGATGAGTGTATATGATACTAAAGCACAACAAGAAGAAGTATTAGGTCAACCTTTAGAACGAAGCTTAAGTGATGCAGGTGAATTATTGCAGCTTTACAAAAAACAAAAGAAATTGATAGAAAATGAAGCAGTTACGAGAACAGTAGGATTAGAAGCAGGTAGCGTAAGAGCTATAGAACTTTACAGTATGAGACCAAGAGAAATAGATTTAGAGTATACCATAGAGGTGACAATGGAGGTACCTATATCAAATGGAGATAGAAAGTGTATCAAACAAAAATATGATATAGTCATGGATAAAAGTATACCTAGTAGTCTGGCTGCCAATATGAAAAGTATAGTAAAGACCAGTCCGTTTGTGAGTCATGCTACAGAGCAAGTGGCTTATACGGATGAAATCAGCGTAAAAGAGCAGAATAAAATTAAAGAAGTTTTATCTCTTTTATTAGCTAAGGACCAAGCGTTTTTTAAAAATTATGAACGGAGTTGGTTAAAAGGATATGAGGAATGGGTAAAATTCCTCACGCAGGCACCTGCTTTTTATAAGCAAATTAAAATAGATGAAAGGGCTTATAGGGAAAACTACAGCTTAAATTTATCACCTTATGGGTTAGAAGATGAAACGATTAGGTGGGATATGGATCAAATAAGTTTTCATATAGGGCCTGCTACGACTAAAGACTTCAAATACGTATGTGTAAATATTCCAGCAGAAGTATTGCGCGATTATCATAATAAGCTATACTATAATTACGAATATTTAGTGACATTAAATAAGGAGGCTGTTACAAGTATAAAGTTTATAAAGAAAGAGCCTCTTTAATAGAGAAAGGAAATGACAACATGTTGAGAAAGCTTTATCCTAAACTTTATTTAGGTTCTATTTTTGAACTGGACCTAGAAGCATTAAAAAAAGAAGGTATTAAAGGACTTATATTTGATATTGATAATACACTGGTACCTTATGATGTAGCAGAGCCAACAAAAGAGATTATTGAACTTTTTAATACACTTAGAAATGAAACATTTAAAATATGTTTGATGTCTAATAATGTAGAAGATAGAGTAATGCGCTTTAACCAAAATTTAAAGGTATTTGCTATCCATAAATCGGGTAAACCACGTATTAAAAGTTTTAAGCGTGCATTAGAGTTAATGGATTTAAGTAAAGAAGAAGTAGCTATTGTAGGTGATCAAATCTTTACAGATGTTTATGGAGGAAATAGAATGGGGGTTAAGACCATTTTGGTTCAGCCGGTAAGTGATAAGGACGAATGGATGACAAAGATTAAGAGGGGACTTGAGCAAAGGGTGATTAAACTTTATGAAAAACATGGCAAATAAGAGAGCAGTATGTGGTGTAATAGGTAATCCTATAGGGCATACTTTATCGCCACTTATTCATGATACATTAGCAGCACATATGGGACAAGCTTTAGACTATGTCCCGTTTTTAGTAGAATCAGCACATTTAGAGGAAGCGATTAAGGGAGCACGTGCTCTGAATATAAAGGGGTTAAATGTGACGATGCCTCATAAAAAAGAAGTTATGGAGTATGTAGAAGCATTAGATGAAATGGCTAAGAAGGTAGGGGCAGTCAATACACTTGTAAGTACCGAGACAGGCTATAAAGGCTATAACACAGATGCTATGGGGCTAAGAATGGCATTAGAATGTCACCATTTAGATTATGAAAATAAAAATGTAGCAATCATTGGAAGTGGAGGAGCAGCCTATGCCAGTGTAGTAAGTGTTATGGATAAGGCTAAGAGTGTTCATGTTTTTAACCGTACAAAGGCCAATGCACAGCTCCTTAAAGAGCATTTTGAAGAACAAGATTATAATAAGATAGAAGTATATAGTGAAGAAGAACTACCTAAAGTACCTATTGATTATGTGATTCAAACAACAGGAGTAGGTATGGGAAAATTAGAAAATCAAATACCAAAATGTACAGGCACCTTGCTTAAAACGGCTAAGATTGCTGTGGATTTAATTTATAATCCAGACGAGACATGCTTTCTTAAGGAAGCAAAAGAAAAGGGATGTTTAACACTTAATGGATTTGATATGTTATTTTATCAAGCGGTTTTAGCTTATGAGCTCATGCATCATTGCACACTGGAACGTACATCTTTAGAAAATATCAAGCGCGGCATTATAAATCAGCTAGAGCAAATGAAGTAAATTTGTTAGAGAAATTGATGAGATCATTCAATAAGATAGACAAATGAATTGATTAGGATGATAGCAATGAATAAAAAGGGTTTTACATTAATAGAGATGGTAACCGTTATAGCTATTATAAGTATTGTGAGTATGATATTTGCAGGAGGATATACTTATCAGACTAGGCAGGAGATGAAGCGATTTGCTGAGCATATTGGAGAAACAATCCAAGTCATGCAGCAAAAAGCTTCCATAGAAAATGCAACATATGCTTTAAGTAAAGGTGTAGAAAAGGACAAGAACTACATGGAGGTTATAGGTAAACGAGCGCGTATTTTACAATATGAAGTGCCGAGTCAGTTTAACGTAGAATTTAAAAGAGATTCTGTAGATGCTTCAAAAATAGAATTTGCACAAGATATGTCACCCTCTTATGCGGGAACCATTATCGTTAAGCATCGCTATTTACCTTATCAAATTAGAATAACTGTAAGACCTGTAACAGGACTTGTAACCATCTATCCGTTAGAAGAAATATAGAAAAGGATTAACTAAAGATGAATAACATTTATTTAATTGGGTTTATGGGGTGTGGCAAGAGCACCCTTGCCAAGAATTTAGCGGAAGCATTAAATATGCATTGTATGGATTTAGACCAGCTTATTGAAGCGAAGGCAGGGCAATCTATTCGTGAACTTTTTGATGAAAAAGGGGAGGAATATTTTAGAGACTTAGAGACCTACTATCTAAAAGAAACAAGTAACCTTAAAAATACTATTGTTTCTACAGGGGGTGGAGCTGTAGGGAGAGAAGTGAATAGACAGTTTCTAAAGGCGCAGATGACTTTTTATTTAGAATGGCCATTTGAAGTACTTTATAGCCGGATAGCAGGAGATGAAAAGAGACCACTCTCAAAAAGTTATGAGCAGTTATTAGAACTTTATCAATATAGACGTGCGCTTTATGAGGAAAGTGCAGTATATACTATAGGTTGTCAAGATGAGACGCCATATTTACTGGTAAAAAAAATCATAAAACTTTTACAGGAAAAATAAGAGAAAGGAAACAAAACAGATGAGGATTGCAGTAATTAATGGGCCTAATCTCAATTTTCTAGGCATACGTGAGCCACAAATTTACGGATATGAGACATTAAAAGACTTAGAGCATATGCTTAAGAATGAAAGTGAAAAATATAAACATATGCTTAAGAATGAAAGTGAAAAATATAAAGGAGTAGAATTGGAATTTTTTCAGTCAAATAGTGAGGGAGCACTTATAGATTTTATGCAGCAATGCTATTATAATAAGGTAGATGGGATTATTATGAATCCTGGAGCACTTACCCACTATAGCTATGCCCTTGCAGATGCTATTAAAAGTGTATCTATTCCGGTAGTAGAAGTACATATTTCAAATATTCATGCAAGAGAAAGTTTTAGAAGTCATTCAGTAACAGCCGCTAATAGTATAGGTATTATTGGTGGATTTGGATTTGATGGTTATACTATGGCTTTGGCAGGGCTTGTAAAATATTTAAATCAAAAAAGTAAAGAATGAATAAGAGGAAGTTACTTAAAAGAAATAAAAAATTGAGAAGAAGCAATAAGGAAGTATAAAGAAAGAGATAACTCTAGGCAAGTACTGAGTATTGAAAAGGATAAAGAAGAGAAGACTTATAGCTAAATATTGAAAATAAAATAAAGGAGAGAGTAAGATGATAAATAAAAGAGTTCAAAAATTAAGAGAGCAAATGGAAGCTTTAAATCTAGATAGTATACTTATTTCAAATCGTTCAAATATACGTTATTTAAGTGGTTTTACAGGTTCAAGTGCACTTGTTTACATTACAAAGGATAAACAAATTTTGATTACAGATTTCCGTTATATTGAGCAGGCTACTATGCAATGCCCAGAATTTGAAATTGTAAATCAAACTACAAAGGGATTAATTGGAACAGCTATGGAAATTGCTGAAAGTCATAAGGATAAGCATATTGGTTTTGAAAGTGATCATACTAATTATAGTACCTACTTATCACTTAAGGAGCGTAGCTGCTTTAATTTTGTGCCAACAAAAGAAGTGGTAGAAAACCTTCGTCAAATCAAAGATGCAGCTGAAATTGAGAAATTAAGAGAAGCTGAAAGAATTGGTGATCTAGCCTTTTCACATATCATTCCTTTTATTACAATGGAGTATAAAAATGGTTTAACTGAAACAGATATTGCCCTTGAACTTGAACGATTTATGCGTATGCATGGTGCAAGTGGTAACTCATTTAATCCTATTGTAGCAGCAGGTAGCAAGTCTTCACTTTGCCATGCTGTACCAGGTAAAGAAACTTTACATGAAGGTGACTTTGTTGTGATGGACTTTGGTTGTATTTATGAAGGATACTGTTCTGATATGACACGTACTGTAGTGATTGGCCAACCATCTGAAAAGCATCTTGAAATCTATAATACGGTTTTAGAAGCGCAACAAGCAGCACTTGCAGCAATTAAGATAGGCATGAAGGGTAAGGAAGTAGATGCTGTAGCAAGAAAAATTATTGCAGATGCAGGTTACGGCGATTACTTTGGACATGGACTAGGACATAGCGTAGGTATTGATATTCATGAAAATCCGAGATTCTCAGTAGCTGAAGAACGTACTATAGAAAAAGGCATGGTACTTACTGTAGAACCAGGAATCTATCTTCCAGGTTTTGGTGGAGTACGTATTGAAGATATGGTAGTTGTAACAGAAGAGGGCATAGAAAACCTTACACATTCTAAAAAAGAGCTTATCATTATAGAATGATGCAAAAAATCGTTGAAAAATCTAATAATCTAGTTTACACTATATTAGGAAAAACACATTAGGAGGAAAGCCCATGATTCAAGCAGGCGATTTTAGAAACGGCGTTACCATTGAATTTGAAGGTAACTTATATCAAATTATTGAATTCCAACATGTAAAACCAGGAAAAGGTGCAGCGTTCGTACGTTGTAAAATTAAAAACATAAAAACAGGCGGTGTGGTAGAAAAAACATTCCGTCCATCTGAAAAAGTACCAAAAGCTCATATCGACCGTAGAGATATGCAATACTTATACTCAGATGGTGAATTATATCACTTCATGGACGTAGATACTTATGACCAAATTGCTGTAAATGCAACAGCAATCGGTGATTCTTTAAAATTCGTTAAAGAAAATGAAATGGTTAAAGTTATTTCTCACCAAGGTAGTGTATTTGGTGTAGAACCACCAATCAACGTTGACCTTCAAATCACAGAAACTGAACCAGGTCTTAAAGGTGATACAGCACAAGGTGCTACAAAACCTGCAATCGTTGAAACAGGTGCAAGAGTAATGGTTCCATTATTCATTGAACAAGGTGAAATGATTCGTATTGATACACGTACTGGCGAATACATGGGTCGTGCATAAAACCTCATATTGAGCGTGAACTTAGGCATACAAGATTTTATATCTTGTATGCCTTTTTTTCTTGTTGTTTTTTAGTTCTACTGAGACAAGCTTAAGCATATAGTAAAGTATCAAATTATACAAAGGAGGAACTTTATGATAGAGAACAGCATTTTAGAGATTATGCCTATAAATCTCAAAAGTATGCTTCTTGAAATAAAAGATCCTATATGTAATAGTATTCAGGAAATGAGGGTAAGAGCTTATAAGCCGATCATCGTACTTGTAGAGGGAAAAGAATATGGGTTAAGTAACAAGGGTCTTGACCAAGTAGGAGCAGGCTATGTGGCAACGCTTCAAGATGTACAAGCTATTTTAAAGTTTTTAAGTGGATATTCCTTATATGCCTTAGAAGATGAGCTGAGGCAAGGGTATGTCACCATTCAAGGCGGACATAGAGTAGGACTAGTAGGCAAGACTGTAATAGAGGAGCAGAAAGTTAAAACACTTAAATATATAAGTGGACTCAATATTCGATTCTCACATGAAGTGCTTGGATGCAGTGATAAGGTCCTGCCTTATCTGCTTTCACGGGATAAGGTTTATCATACACTTATTGTTTCACCACCTAAGTGTGGCAAGACCACTTTATTACGTGACCTTATCCGTAATTTAAGTAATGGCTTTAGTGGGTTTGGCCCCTATACAGTAGGAGTAGTAGATGAAAGATCAGAAATAGCTGGCTGTTATATGGGTGTACCACAAAATAATATGGGCATGCGTACAGATGTACTGGATGCCTGCCCAAAAGTAGAAGGTATGCGTATGCTACTTAGGGCTATGGCACCAGATATTATTGCAGTGGATGAAATTAGTAGTAAGGCAGATATGGAGGCTATAGAAGAAGTACTAGGAGCAGGTGTAACCCTCTTATGCAGTACACATGGGAAAGACCTGGAAGATTGTATGAAAAAGCCAGTACTAAGTAGCATGCTTGAAAAGGGGTTGTTTGAAAAAATCGTTGTGCTTTCTAATAGAAGGGGCCCATGTACTGTTGAAGCCATAGAAGATGTCAGAAAAAGCAGGGTGAAAGTATGTTAAAAATCTTAGGTATTTTAATGGTTTTTACAGGTTGTAGTTTAACAGGGATTATGATTGACCTTAACTATAGAAAAAGAGTTAAGGAACTAGAAGAATTGATTTATGCATTAGAATGCTTAAAGGGTGAAATCAGCTATAAATTATCTCCCTTGCAAGAAGCGAGTGCTATCATAGGGCAGCAGATGAGATATGGTATAGGAGAGATTTTTACCACTTTTGCAGGACATCTTAATGAAAAGAGCATTGATGATGTGTACACCTTATGGCAAAAATCCTTAACATCAACGGCTTATAGCCTGCATTTTAATGAAGATGACTATAACAAACTCGATGAGTTCGGTAGGGGATTAGGATATTTGGATAAGCATATGCAAGAGGTTAATATTGAACTCTATTTAAGCAAATTTAAAAACATCTTGGACAAGGCACTTAAAGAGCAGGAGAAATCAAGCAAACTTAGAACAGGGATGGGCATTTTAATTGGTGCCTGTATCAGTATACTGATTATTTAGGAGGAGAGAAAAGATGGATCAAATGATAGAGCTTTTAAAAATTGGGGGCCTTTCAATGGCGGTTATGTTTATGAGTATGATTTTAAAGCAGGCGGGTAAAGATTCTTATGCCAATATGGTATCGCTAGGAGGGACAGCCCTTATACTCATTATTATTGCGAACTATATTTTACAGCTATTTGAAGTGGTGGAGACCATGTTTATGTTCTAGGAGGTAGAAAGATGGAAATTATGAAACTGGTTGGCTTCGCGCTAGCAGCTGTAATTCTTACCCTCTTTATTGGGGAACAGCATAAAATGTCGGGGAATCTCATTCGTATTTTTGCATGTAGTTTGTTACTCATTTTACTTTTGCCACAGCTGCAAGTGATTTTTGCTATTATTAATGATCTATCCACAAAGATGAGTCTAGAAGATACTTATCTTAAGATTATATTTAAAATTATCGGGATTGCGTATATTGCTGAGTTCGGCTATCAGCTTTGTAAAGATGCAGGAGAGTCAGCTATAGCGAGTAAGGTACAGTTAGCAGGAAAGGTACTTATTTTGGTACTTGCTTCACCTATTGTGCTGGCACTTATTGAACTTATTACGCAGTTAATTTGATAGACGGGGGAGTCATATGCAAAAGAGGATAATAGTACTTATAAGCTTTTTACTTGCTATGGTATGCTTATGCTTACCTTGTATGGCAAAGGAAGAATCCCAGCTTTCTACACAAGGCATTTTGCAGCAGCAATTTGACCTTTTAAACTGGGAGGAAATCAAGGAACTTGAAGACCAACTGAAACAATCTGTACCCTATATGCAAGACTTTAATCTAAGTGAGCAGGTCACAAAGTTGATTACTGGGGAAGAACGGTTTTCTTTACAGGAAATTATGATGCAGATAGGACAGCTCTTCATCAAAGAATTTAATACATATTTTAAAATTATCTTAAGATTTATTTTAATTGTTATCTTATGCAGCATCTTGCAAGTGCTAAGTCAGTCCTTTCAGTCCCAAAACACGACAAAGGCAGCTTTTCTCGTGTGCTATGTACTTGTTATTTATACCCTTACACAATCTTTATTTGTCATTGTAGAGTTAGCTCAAAGCACCATCTCTAACTTGTTTCAAATGATGCAAGTTACACTTCCAACCTTATTGGCTTTTATGGCAGTGTCGGGCTATATTACATCATCAAGTGCACTAGCGCCTGTTATTATTGGGGCATTTAATATGATGACTTTTTTCATTCAGAAGATTTTGCTTCCTGTCATCATTAGCATTATAGTGCTGCAAGTCGTTAGTACAATGAGTGAAGAAATCAAAGTAGATAAGCTGGTAGGCCTTTTTTATAAAGGGATGAAATGGCTTTTGAGGGGAACACTTGTTTTAAGTATTGCCATTATGGGGATTTATAAGCTAACGCTTCCTTATGTAGATGTAGCGATTAAGAAAGGTGCAATTAATCTTTCTACAGCTTTTATTCCGATTGTAGGCGATGCAAGTCGTGGGGCGCTAGAATTTATTATGTCTTGTAGTGCACTTATTAAGAATGCTTTTGCTATAGGCGTTATTATATGGGTTGTACTCATTGCAGCCATTCCACTGATTAAGATTTTAAGCCATGTGGTGCTCTACCATATTGCAAGCGCTTTAATTCAGCCTATAGGTGATAAGAAAATGGCTGAGATTGCGACAATTCTAGCTAAGGGGTGTGAATTTATTTTAAGTGCAGTAGGTATTGTAGTGGTGCTGACCATTGCTTCGATGATTATCTGTGCAAGCATAGGAACAAGTATGACATAAAGGAGGGGGATAAGATGAAGCAGTATTTAATGATGATTATATGGACTATGTTATTTGTTATTGTAGTAGAAATGATTTTTCCATCTTCAGATTTAAAGAAATATTTAAAAATAGTACTTGGATTTGTAATGGTCTACATGATTGCCAGTCCTATGATTAAACTTATCACCAGTACCCCTCTTTTAGAAGCGGGTAGCCTATCAGGCTATGTACAGTTTTATGAAACGCAGTTTAGGGAGGGGAAGTATACACCTTATGAAGAAGAGCGCAAAAAACAGGAGGAAAGTATGCTCACTATTTATAAGGCGCAGATAGAAAATCAGTTAAAGAGTCTTATAGAAACAAGCTTACCTGTAGAGGTCGAAGCACTTTCAAGTAAAGCAACTCTTGATGGAAGCCATTTTAATTTAGAAAGTCTAGAAATAGAAGTAGCTTTGAAGGAGGAAGGGGGGCTAGTGGGGATAGGTGATAAGACGGAGAGTTTGGTCCTTGATCAGAGTGCATTAGAAAAAGAAATAAAAAAATGCATAAATAACTTCTATAACGTGGACAACACTAATATATATATTATAGTACAAGATAGTTAAAGTAGGGGAGGAAATGAAGTGGTAGATAAAGAAGATGAAAAGAGACAATTTACCATTAATGTAGGCAGCATTAGTCAACTCGAACAGCCTGTAAGAGAGCGAGTCAATCAGCAAATAGCCGCAGGGCAGGGGCAGGCTAATAAGAGCGAGGAGAAGGGTAAAAGTGGCAGTAAGGATAAACCAAAACTTAAGGCCAACACCACCATAGGGGTTGCCCTTCTGGGAATTGTTATAGGAGGCATACTCCTTACTTATTTGCCAGAACCGGCCAAAACGGTCATTAGTGAAGGTACAGAAATGGTACAAGTTAGCTCAGGAAACACAGGTAGTACAGGACAAATGACTTATGAAGAATTACTCGAGATAAGAATGGAAGAGATTTTAGGAAATCTTGATGGTGCTGGCAATGCCAAAGTCATGATTACAACATCAGGGTCAACTGAAAAAGTAGTGGCAGAAGAAGTGGTTCAAAACAAGCAAGGTACAGAGGAAACAACTGGGTCAGGCACAAAAAAAACGAGTGAAAAAGAAGATGTAGAGCGCAAAGTGGTGATGGAAAAGGGCGGAACACCTTTCATCATCAAAGAAAACAAGCCACAAGTTGAAGGTGTACTTGTTTTAGCAGAAGGAGCGGATGATGTGAATATTAAAAATGCCATTATACAATCTGTGTCATCGCTCTTAGATGTTCCAGTACATAAAATAGCTGTCTATAAGATGGTCAATAATTAAGAGGGGGTTCTTATATGTTTCAGTTTAAGAGAAATCAGGTTATTGTAACAGTACTTGTTTTTATGATCGCTATTGCAGCGTACCTAAGTTTAACAGAAGCACCAGCTAACTTAAGCGTTCCAGATATGAATGAAGCAACTATTCCAGTTGCAGACAGTGAACTTGATCAAGACTTCTTCGATGAATATGGTGTGATGGAAACACTTCCTCCAGATGAAATGGAGGATATGGAGGATATGGATGGGTTAAGTGTAGAAGTATCTACACCAGATGCTGCAGTAGGAAGCAAAGAAGTTGTTATTGCTAACAAAACTAATAAAGATGTAGAAGAAGAAGGGCTAACAGATCAAAAAGTAGTAGAAGTAAGCTACTTCGCTGAAGAAAAAATGCTTAGAGAGCAATCAAGAGCTGAGCAAATTGAAAAGCTTAATGAGTATGTAGCAGATCCAAATCTTGATAAAGATTCAAAAGCAAAAGCTGCTGAAAGTCTTTTAACCATTCAAGATCGCATTGAGAAAGAAGCAGGTGCTGAATCACTTCTTCGTGCAAAAGGCTTTAAAGATGTCTTTGTAAGAATGGATAAAGATACAGTAGATGTAGTCGTTAATAAAGATGATGCTTTAACAGATGAAGAGATTGCTCAAATTGAAGAAATCGTTCAAAGAAAAACAGGTTATTCAGTAGGTAAAATCAAAATATCTTGTTTAAAAGTGAATAATCAATCAGCATCTAACTAATACATATACGGGTCAAGGGGTAAAAATTTACCTTTTGGCCCTTTTTTCGTACAAATCTAATTTGCAACTTTTGTATATTTTGATATAATAAGTATAAAAGTACATATTCTTTAAATGCCCAAGGTGTATGATTAGTTTGCAAGTTGGGTATTTATATAAATAAAGAAAATGGGAGGCAATTACTGTGGAAGAAAATAAAGTAATCGATGTAGATTTAGATAACAAAGAAGTAGGCGAGGTTCAAATTGCTGATGATGTTATAGCAGTAATCGCTGAAATTGCTGCATTAGAAGTAGAGGGTGTTTATGCAATCGCAGGTAACAAAAATGATATCGTTCAAACAATTAGAGGCAAAAAAGCTTCAAAAGGTATGAAAATTGAAGTAAGTGATCATGAAGTATTTGCAGACCTTTCTATTGTGGTACAATACGGTGTTAAAATACAAGAAGTATGTTTAAAAGTACAAGAAAAAGTGAAAAATTCTATTGAAACAATGACAGGACTTGACGTACAATCTGTAGATGTACATGTAGTAGGTGTTGATTTTTCAAAAACTAAAGCGCAAGAAGAACACTAAACACAGTGAGCTAACCTCTTTTTGGGGTTAGCTTTCATTAATGAGGAGATAAAAATGACAAGACGTGAAGCAAGAGAACTTATAATGAAAATGCTCTATGAGATGACTTTCCATCCAGAAAAGGATGCAAACCTTTTATTAGAAGGTTACACACAAGATATGAAAGGTAAAGTAAAAGACTTTATCGTAAATGAATTTAACGGTGTATTACAGCATCAAGAAGAAATCGACTCTATCATCGAAGCGAGCAGTACAAACTGGTCCATAAACCGTATTGCAAAAGTAGACCATATGCTTTTACGCATGGCAGTTTATGAACTGAAATGGGGAGAAGATATCCCACAAAAAGTAGCTATTAACGAAGCCATTGAAATTGCGAAAGTTTATAGTACAGATAAATCACCAAAATTCATCAATGGTATACTTGGAAATATTGCGAAATCAATTGAGGAGTAAGAATGAAACGAAAAGTTGTAGCTGTATCCGAGATTAATAGATATGTAAGTCATTTATTAGAAGAAGACTATCTTTTATCTGATGTATGGCTTTCAGGTGAAATATCCAACTGTAAATACCATCAGTCAGGTCATATTTACTTTACAATCAAAGATGAGCGTGCAGGCATCAGTGCAGTGATGTTCGCCAAAGATGCAGCTACCTTGGATTTCACCTTGAAGGAAGGCCTTAAAGTCTATGTAAGAGGGCGTATTTCCCTTTATGAGAAGACAGGGCAGTATCAGTGCTATGTGATTGAAGTAGAAAAAGAGGGCAAGGGTACTTTATACGAACAGTTTGAAAGACTTAAAAAGCAGCTTGAAGAAGAAGGGCTTTTTGACCCAAGATATAAGAAGCCTCTCCCAACTTATCCGCAGAAGGTGGGGGTTATTACTTCAAACACAGGTGCAGCCATTCAAGATATTTTGCAAGTTTCAAAAAGAAGAAACAACGCCATTCCTATTTATATTTATCCTACAGCAGTTCAAGGGGAGTACGCTACAAATGGTATTGTAAGTGCCATTGAACGTGCTAACCAAGATGGGCTAGTAGATGTGCTCATTGTAGGACGAGGTGGTGGGTCTATTGAAGACTTATGGAGTTTTAATGAGGAAGCAGTAGCACGTGCTATTTTTGCTTCTAAAATTCCTATTGTTTCGGCTGTAGGACATGAGATAGATTTCACCATTTCTGATTTTGTAGCAGACAAACGTGCGGCTACACCATCAGCAGCGGCTGAAATTGTTATTCCAGATAAAGAAAGCTATCTTCTTAAAATTGATAGGTCTAAGGAACTTCTTAAGCATCATTTAACAAGGCACTTAGATCTAGAAAAAAGAAGGTTAGAACAGCTCTTATCACGCCCGATTTATCAAAATAAACAAAAATATTTTAGAGATTTAATGATTCGAGTAGACTATAGTGAAGAGCAACTCATAAAGGCCTATACAAAACATCTTACTTTCACAAGAAATGTCTTAAATGATAAGATTACCAAGATGGAAAAACTCTCACCTCTTCTTACATTAAAAAGAGGTTATAGTGTTACAACTACTAAGTCGGGTGAAATGATTACACATAAGGATCAAGTAGAAGTAGGCGATTACATTAAGGTAGCACTTAAAGAGGGGACTTTACATGCAGAGGTAGTAAAGAAAGGATAAGGTTATGGCTAAAAAAATAGCAAAAAACTTTGAAAGTGCAATGGAAGAGCTTGAAAAGCTTATTTATAGCTTAGAAGATGGCTCACTTTCACTTGATGAAAGTATTAAAACTTATAAAAAAGGTATGGAACTTGCAGCTTTTTGCAGTGAAGCACTTCAAAAGGCAGAGCAGGAAATATATGTACTTGAGCATAATGCAATAAGTAAAATGAATGGGGAAGATAATAATGGAGAATAAACTGGAGCTTTATAGGGAAAGAATAGAAAACCAGATTAAAGAAGCCATTCCAAATAATCATGGAAGTTTTGGGGAGCTTTATGAAGCCATGGCTTATAGCCTTTATGCAGGTGGCAAACGTATTCGCCCATTACTTATGCAGCTTGCTTATGAAGCAGTAGGGGGAAAAGAAACCATTACCCCTTATTTGTGTGCAATTGAGATGATTCACACCTATTCACTTATCCATGATGACTTACCTGCTATGGACAATGATGATCTTAGACGTGGTAAGCCAACCAATCATAAAGTATTTGGAGAAGCAACAGCTATTCTTGCTGGAGATGCACTCTTAAATGGTGCTTTTGAAATGATGTTAGAAGATGCACTTAACCAGGACGATATGAATCGTGTTAGGGCAGCACATGTTTTAGCAGAGGCAAGTGGTGCTAGAGGTATGATTGGTGGACAAATTCTGGATATGCAAAGTGAAGGTAAGCAAATTGATAAAGATACTCTAGATAGTATTCATCTACATAAAACAGGTGCACTTATTGCAGCAGCCGTTCATATGGGTGCGCTATTAGGTGGCGCTTCATCTAATGAAGTGACAGCCCTTACGTTTTATGGTAAGTATTTAGGAAAAGTTTTTCAAATTATTGATGATGTGTTAGATGCTACATCAACAGTAGAAGAATTAGGGAAGCCTATTCATAGTGATATGAAAAATGAAAAAAATACGTATTTATCTTTCTACGATGTAGACACTTGCTATAGTATTGCAGAGGAACTTACAACGAAAGCGATTAAATGCTTAGAACGTGTAGAAGGTGATACATCCCTACTTGAGCATGTGGCATTCAGCCTGGTTCAAAGAAGGAATTAGGGGGCAAAAATGAAACAATTAACACAGCTTTTTAGCAATGATCTTTTAATGGTAGCTTTATTAAGTTGGTTTATTGCACAAGTACTAAAGGTCATTTTAACTTTAATTAACGATCATAAACTTGATCTTAATAAACTTGTCTCTTCCGGTGGAATGCCTAGCTCACATAGTGCTATTTCTACTTCGTTAGCTATTGGTGTTGGTCAACTTCATGGGTATGATAGTGCAATTTTTGCAGTAGCAGCAGTACTAAGCTTTATTGTTATGTATGATGCAGCAAATGTGCGTTTAGAAGCTGGTAAACAAGCAGCACTTTTAAATCGTATTATTGACGTGATGCAGGACCCTAATGTGACACTAGAAGTAAGACTTAAAGAATTACTTGGACATACACCACTTCAAGTTGCCGCAGGTGCTGTACTTGGTATTGTAACTGCATTAATTTTTATACCATAATGTTAAAATGACAATCTTATGGGTTGTCATTTTTAGTATGATTAATAAATATGAATAAATTTACAATAAGTAATTAATGAAAGTGTGAGAACATGCTAAAAATATTAGATAGTATTAAAAATATAGAGGATCTCAAGAAGATAGATCAAGAAGAACTAGGCTTTTTAGCAAGAGATATACGTCAATTCTTAATACAGTCTCTTTCTAAAACAGGTGGACATTTGGCATCTAATTTAGGTGTTGTAGAACTTACCATAGCACTTCATTATGTTTTTAATTCGCCAGAAGATAAAATGATATGGGATGTAGGCCACCAGGCTTATGTGCATAAATTATTAACAGGTAGAAGAAAAGGGTTTAAGACTTTAAGAAAAACAGGTGGAATGAGTGGATTTCCAAAACGTAAAGAAAGTAAACATGATGTATTTGAAACAGGACATAGTTCAACTTCTATTTCAGCTGCACTTGGAATGGCTATCTCAAGAGACCTTAAAGGAGAGAATAGTCACGTTATTGCTGTTATAGGAGATGGGGCTTTAACGGGTGGTATGGCTTATGAAGCACTGAATAATGCAGGTAGAGGGCATACGAATCTTATTGTTATTTTAAATGATAATGAAATGAGTATTTCAGAAAATGTAGGTGGTATGAGTAGACACCTTAACCATATTCGTTCGAGTAAAGATTATTTACGTGCAAAAGAAGGCGTAGAAGATGTGTTAAAACGTATTCCAGCTATAGGTGGTCAGTTAGTAGGCGCTGTGCGTAAGACAAAAGATGGTGTAAAGACTTTTCTAATTGAGCATACATTGTTTGAGGAAATGGGCTTTACATACTTAGGGCCTATAAATGGACATAATTTTAATGACCTTATTGAGATTTTAGAGAATGCAAAAGAGATGAAGGGACCTATTTTAATCCATGTGAAAACAGTTAAAGGTAAAGGGTATAAACCAGCAGTGGAAAACCCAAGTAGCTATCACGGAGTAGGACCATTTGATATTAAAGCAGGGGTAGCACCTAAAAAAGCAGGCGGCTATACTTTTTCAGATGCTTTCGGCTATGCTATGGTAAGTTTAGGTGAAGAAGATGAAAAACTTATAGGGATTACAGCAGCTATGGCAGATGGTACAGGACTGAACCATTTTGAAAAGCAGTTTCCTAAACGTTTCTTCGATGTAGGTATTGCAGAGCAGCATGCTGTAACTTTTGCAGCAGGACTGGCAGCTACAGGTTTTAGACCAGTATTTGCAGTATATTCATCTTTCTTACAACGTGCCTATGACCAGATTCTTCATGATGTATGTCTTCAGAATTTACCTGTTATCTTTGGAATAGATAGGGCAGGTCTAGTGGGTGAAGATGGCGCAACACATCAAGGTATATTTGACATTGCTTATTTAAGCCATATGCCAAATATGACAGTACTTTCTGTCAAAATGCCTGAAGAGATGGAAGGGGCGCTCCGTTATGCGAAGCGTCTTAATAGCCCAGTAGCCATTCGTTATCCAAGAGGAACTGTGAAGTTAGATCCTAAGTACCAACTTAAATATGATGACGTTCGTATGGTAACTTTAGAAGAAGGTCAGTCTGTTTGCTTACTGGCAACAGGTAAGATGGTAGAACAAGCATTAAGAGTAAGAGAAGCCTTATTAGATTTAGGTATAGAAGCAGCAGTTGTAGAAGCACCTTGTATTGTGCCAATGGATGAGGAAGGTATTCAGACAGTGGCTAAAACGTATGATTATATCTTCACAATGGAAGACCATGTGAAAAAAGGTGGCTTTGGTATGCAAGTAGGTGCCTTTATGTTAGAACATGGCTTAAAAGCTAAGCTGCATAACTTTGCCTATAAAACAGGTATTGTAGAGCATGGAGATATTCCATCTTTATTAGAAAGTGAACACTTAAGTGTATTAGATATGGTAAGTACAATTACAGAAATGATAAAGGAAGAGAGAGCATAATGGCAGATAAAGAAAGACTCGATATTTTGATTGCGCAAAGAGGCCTTGCGGAATCACGTGAACGTGCTAAAGCTTATATTATGGCAGGCGTTGTGTATGTAAATGGACAAAAAGAAGATAAAGCAGGACTTAAGGTCGATGTGACAGCATCTATAGAAGTACGTGAAAAAATGCGTTATGTAAGTCGTGGTGGATTTAAACTTGAAAAAGCAATGGCACAGTTTCCTATTGAACTTGAAGGGAAAACTTGTATGGACGTAGGTGCTTCAACAGGTGGTTTTACAGATTGTATGCTTCAAAATGGTGCAGTAAAGGTCTACTCTATTGATGTAGGATACGGACAGCTTGCTTGGAAGTTAAGAGAGGACGAACGTGTTGTATGTATGGAAAAAACAAATATGCGTTATGTAACCCATGAACAGATTCCAGAAGAAATCGACTTTAGTTCAATCGATGTATCTTTTATTTCTTTGACAAAAATCTTACTTCCTGTCTATAATTTAATTAAAGAGGGTGGAGAAGTAGTAGCCCTTATTAAACCACAATTTGAAGCTGGTCGTGAACAAGTTGAAAAACACGGTGTTGTAAGAGATCCAAAAGTGCATAAACAAGTTATTCATTTAGTATGGGAATATGCAAAGAGCATTGGTTTTAGCATTCGTGGGCTTGATTTTTCACCCATTAAAGGACCAGAAGGAAATATTGAATATTTAATTTATCTTAAAAAAGCAACAGAGGAGCTTCCATTAGAAACGGACACACTTATTGAAAAAGTGGTGAGTGCATCACACGATACATTATAGGTAGGTGGGGAGTATGAAACATATTGGGATTATACCCAATCTTTTAAAAGATAAAGATTTAGAAACAACAAAGGTGGTCATAAGTTGGCTTTTAGGACATGATTTTAATGTTTATATGACACAGCATATAGGTTCCTTACTCGATGAATCTATTCAAACCTTAGAAGAAGAGCATCTTTATGAAACCTGTGAGGTCCTTATTACCATTGGTGGAGACGGCACTATTTTAAGCGTAGCACAAAAAGCTTGTTTATATGATAAACCTATTATAGGTATCAATTTAGGTAGACTAGGCTTTTTAGCAGATGTAGAAATGTCTGAGATAGACCAGTTCTTATCAAAACTTTTAACAGATGATTATACAATAGAAGAACGTATGATGCTTATGATCAAAGTCATTGACCCATCAGGAGAGGCACATAAATTTTATGCGCTTAACGATGCCTATGTTGCAAGGGGGAGTTCTTCAAGAATTTCAGAATTCGAGATTAAGGTGAACGAACATTTTCTAGATCTTTATCCAGCAGATGGTATTATTATTGCTACCCCTACAGGTTCAACGGCTTATAATCTTTCAGCAGGAGGACCTATTGTAGCACCATCAGCTAGTCAGATAATGATTACCCCTATCTGCCCGCACTCCATTTATTCAAGAGCGGTTATTGTAGCTGATACAGATGCTGTGCAGATTAAAACTAATAACTATGATGGTACCACGCTTGAGCTTGTAGTAGATGGTCAGATGAAAATGAATATTACTCCTATGCATTTTATTGAAGTAAGAAAAGCACCTTATACAACAAAACTCATTAAGCTTTCTGACTTGCATTTTTTTGAAATCTTAAGAAAAAAAATAGTGGAGAGGCGTAAATAAACTATGGGAATGAAAGAACAAAGACAATCGAAAATATTAAGTCTTATTCAAAAACAAGAAATAGAAACACAAGAAGAACTTGCAGAAAACCTTGAAAAAGCAGGGTTTAAAGTAACACAAGCCACAGTGTCTAGAGATATTCGTGAGCTTAAGCTTACAAAAGTTGCAGGTAAAAATAATGCTCAAAAGTATGTAGCATTAACCAACTATGAAAATCAAATTTCAGAAAAAGTCATTCGTGTTTTTAAAGCTGGTTTTGTATCTATGGATGTAGCGCAAAATATTTTAGTTGTCCGTACTTTAACAGGTATGGGTAATGCTGTAGCAGCAGCTATTGATGGCTTTAATTATGAAGAAATTGTAGGAACACTTGCAGGAGATGATACGATTTTCTGTGCGATTCGTAATATAGAAGAGATAGGTGACGTGATTGCCAAGTTTCAAGAAGTATTAAACTCATAAGATAAGGAGTGATAAAATGCTTACGTGTTTACATGTTAGAAACATTGCTCTAATCGAAGAGATTACACTGAATTTGCATCATCATCTTAATATTTTTAGCGGTGAAACAGGTGCGGGAAAATCTATGCTCATTGACTCTATTCAATTTGCTATAGGTAACCGTACTTCTAAACAAATTATCAGGAAAGGTGAGCAGTGTGCTTATGTACGCCTCACTTTTGAGGATGATAAAGGACTAGGAATTGCTTACTTAGAAGAAAATGGTTACCCTTATACACATACAACTATTGAAATGGAACGCATTTTATATGTATCAGGGCGAACAGTTTATAAAATAAATGGTATTACATGTAATAGACAAGTGGTGAAAGATTTAGCAGCACTACTTATAGATGTTCATGGTCAACATGAACCTCAATCTTTATTAGATGTGTCTACCCATGTCCATATGTTAGATAGCTTTGGAGACGAAAAGTTTCTTCATCTTAAGGAAGCTTATAAAACACATTATGAGCGCCTTATGAATTTGAAAAATGAACTAAGTAAAATCAGTACAGATGATCGTAAGAAGCTACAGCTCCAAGATATGCTAGAATTTCAGATTAATGAAATTGCTGCATGTAAACTAAAAACTCATGAAGAAGAAGAACTTAAAAGTCAATATGAGATTTTATCCCATGCAGAGAAGATTCTTATGCAATGTCAGAAGGCTTATGATGCCCTAGAGGCAGATGGGCATCACGCAGGTGCTATAGAACTTGTAGGCAAGGCAACACAACATATACAAGATGTTAGCCATATTAATGAAGAATTAGGGAGCCTTCATGCAAGGCTTTTAGCAGTAGAAGCTGATCTTCAAGATATTACTTATCAAGTAAGACGTTTTGCAGACCAGATTGAATATTCACCAGAACTCTTACAAGAAATTCAGACAAGACTTGATACAATCTATAGACTAAAACAAAAATATGGTAGTTCTATTAGTGAAATTCTAGTATATAAACAAAACTGTGAAAAAGAGCTTGAAGAGCTATTAGGTAGCACGCATAATAAAGAAAAATTAGAGCAGGAAATAGCAGATTTAGAAAATAAATTAAATACTATTGCATTAGAACTTACAGAAGGCAGAAAAAATATTGCTGAGAGTATAGAAGTACAAATTAATGAGCATCTGCATGACCTTCAAATGCCCCATGCACAGTTTAAGGTGGCTATACAGCAAAGTGAAATGTTTAACCGTAATGGGCAAGATGAAGTAGAATTCCTCATTCGTACTAACTTAGGTGAAGATATGCATGGACTTGCAAAAATTGCATCAGGTGGGGAAATCTCAAGAGTAATGCTTGCTATTAAGACCGTCCTTGTACTAGGTGATAGTATAGAAACTGTTATTTTTGATGAGATTGATACAGGTATTAGTGGGCTTGCGGCGCAGAAAGTGGGCGAGAAGCTAGCAGTTATCTCAAGAGCAAGACAGGTTATATGCATTACGCATCTCCCTCAGATTGCAGCTATGGGAGACCGTAACTATTTAATCGAAAAAAGTGCTGTAGACAATCAGACTAAAACACAGCTAATGACACTACCAGATGACAAGCTTCAAGAAGAACTTTGCCGTTTAATGGGTGGTTTTATTACAGAGAGTACTTTAAAAAGTGCAAAAGAGCTTAAAGAATCAGCAAATCGTTATAAACAAGGCATCGCATAAGCGATGCTTTTTTTATATGTAAATCTTACCTTGTCAACCTATCTTGAAGCTGAATAATTGTATTTTAAAAAGGAGAATTTAAACATATGACAGCAAAATAGGACAGATAGGATGTGGCAGAAAATGAAAGACAATCAAAAACTTAAGAAATGGTTCTGTTACATATCACTAATACTTCTCTTTATGATATGTAGCCCAATGATTATTTCTAAATTCTTACCTAACCATATTCAAATTGCACAAGGTACAATAGAAGAGGAACTTTTTAAATGGCCGTTTAAGGCACAAAAAGATACTAATGATGATTTAGAGCTTTCTTTACTTGGATACATTCCTATTAAAACCGTTAATGTAGAAGTTGTAAAGCCTAAGGTACTAGTCCCTTGTGGGAATCTTATTGGTGTAAAGGTAGAAGCAGAAGGCATATGTGTTCTGGGTACAAGCTCTTTTACATCAGGAGGGAAAGAAGTATCTCCATGTAAAAATAAAATAGAAAAAGGAGATATTATTTTAGAAGTAGAGCATGTTCCTCTAAAATCAAAGGAGCACTTTAGAGATCTAATTAAAGAAAATGAAGATCAAGATATAATGCTTAAAGTAAAACGTCGAGAGGAAGTTATGGAAGTTGTTTTAAAACCTGAGTACTGTGAAAATGAAAGCAGTTATAAATTAGGCTTATGGGTAAAAGACAGTACACAAGGTATTGGAACAGTTACCTATTTTGATCCAGAAACTAAAGTATTTGGTGCACTGGGTCATGGCATTAATGATGCCGATATAAAAAGATTGCTACCTATTAAAGCAGGAGAGGTGACAAAGGCTACTATTACAGCTATTAGAAAAGGAGAAAAAGGAGAACCTGGTGAACTTAAGGGAATTATTGAATATACACCAAGAAATATATTAGGTAATATTGAAACCAATACAGCACTTGGTATCTTTGGAACGCTTAATAAGAGAGGAGAGGCACTTTTTATAAAAAATGCGATGCCTATTGCTTATCAAAATGAGATAGAAGAAGGTCAGGCAGTAATTTTAAGTAATATTATTGGGGATGAAGTCAAAGCATATAGTATAGAAGTTAGAAAAGTAGCACGTTATACAAGTGAGCCTGCAAAAGGAATGATTATAGAGATTACAGATCCAAGACTTTTGGAAATGACCAATGGGATTATACAAGGGATGAGTGGTAGCCCTATTATACAAAATGGTAAATTAATAGGAGCAGTTACCCATGTTTTCATTCAAGACCCTACAAAAGGGTATGGGATTTTCATCGAAAATATGATTAATAATGAAATAAAATAGAGATACTGTAAAAAAAATAAAATATTCCAGAATATGGTATTGATTTAAAGTTTAAAATTAGATATAATATTATTATATTTCGGTAAAATATTGGAGTTTATACAGGTAGGGGGAGTCGTTTTGCAGGAAACAAAAATAAAAATCGTATTGGCTGATGACAATAAAGATTTCAGTCAGATTTTAAGAGAATTTTTGAACAAACAAGAAGATATGGAAGTAGTAGGGTGTGCGGCTAATGGAGTTGAAGCATGTGAACTGGTAAAAAGTTGTGAGCCAGATGTGCTTATTTTAGATGTAATTATGCCATATTTAGATGGAATTGGTGTTTTAGAAAACATTCAATTGATGAATAACATTAATAAACCACTGGTTGTGATGCTTTCCGCAGTGGGACAAGATAAAATTACAGAACGTGCATTAGGCTTAGGGGCAGCATATTATATTGTGAAACCATTTGATATGGATACGCTTACAATGCGTATTAGACAGCTTAAAGCTATGACAGGTGGTTCTATTCAAACTAAAGCAGACACAATGACAACATCTGCCTCAAGTTCAGCTATTTTATCTACAAATAATAATAGTAGCATGGGTATGAAGGCGCAAAGGCCAGTTGTCACTCAACATAGCCTTGAAACAGAAGTGACAAGTGTTATTCATGAGATTGGTATTCCAGCACATATTAAAGGTTATCAATATTTAAGAGATGCGATTATTATGGCTATTAATGATATGGATATTTTAAATTCTATTACCAAACAACTTTATCCATCCATTGCTAAAAATTATAATACAACACCAAGTCGTGTAGAACGTGCTATTCGTCATGCTATTGAAGTAGCATGGAGCCGTGGAAAAATGGATACTATTGATAAACTCTTTGGTTATACTGTAAACAATGGTAAGGGAAAGCCTACTAATAGCGAGTTCATTGCACTTATTGCTGATAGATTAAGACTTGAGATGCAAGTAAGTTAAAGTATTGGGAATGCTAGATTTATGAGCAATAGTGACACCAACTAACATTTTTATAAGTTGGTCTATAAGCGGATTTTTTCATGTCTAGGACAACTAACATTTTAAGAATATACCTATAAACTCTCTTGATTTATTGGATAGCATAAATTCCAATAGTTAGGAGAGTTTTTGCATGTTTACAGAATTCTTTTATCAAGTACAAGATTATTTAGTTTATTGTAGAACGAAAGGATTAGCCGACAAAACGATTAAATCTTATGAGCAAAGCTTAGGATTGTTTGTAAGATATTGTGAAGAGGAACACAAAATTGAAAAAGCACAGAAGGTAACAAAAAAAGTTGTTGTAGAGTATCTGACATATGTAAGGGATAGAGGAAAGTATACTACAGTATCTGATGAGCTTAGTAGAAAAAGTAATAATCCTCATAATAGAGCAGACTTAGGGAAAAGGGTGTCAGTTGCTACTGTTAATAATTATCTGAGAAATATAAAGGCATTTTATACTTATTGCATGGAGTTCCAAATTGTTAAAAAGAATCCAACCGATACATTAAAAGCAATGCCTAATAAGAGAAAAGCAAGGGATTTTATCTCCGATGTACAATTTAAGATGCTATTAAGAGCATTTAACTTATCCTCTTTTGTAGAATTTCGAGATTATACGATTACAAATCTTTTGATGGATTCAGGAATGCGTATAACAGAATGCCTACTTATCAAGGTAGAAGACCTAGATTTAAATAAGCGAGCTATATTTCTTCCAGCACAGAATACAAAAGGGAAAAAAGATAGGCTAGTGTATTTTTCAAATGAAATGAACTTATTATTAAAGAGATGGTTGAAATATAAGGATATTTACACAAACAGTGAATATCTTTTTTCTACACAACAAGGAAATTGCTTTAAGAATGCTGTGTTTGAAAAGAATTTCAAAAATTATTGTAATCGAATAGGATTAAAGAATGTATCACCACATACATTAAGAAATAATTTTGCCAAACGCTTCTTAATGAACGGAGGCAATATTTTTACGTTAAGTCAAATATTGGGGCATAGCAGTGTTACAGTAACTGAGCAGGCATATTTAGATTTAACAGATGAAGATATTAGACAAAGCTATCAGGACTTTAGTCCATTGGCGAAGATGAGAAATAGATAAAGTAAGGGGAATATACAGGTCAGGCATTGTGCATGGCCTCTTTTTTTTACCCATTTTCCTACATCATTCACACTTTATTCAAATTTAATTCATAAAAGCCTCATAATTGCCTCAAAAACGCTTCATAAAGGCCTCATAAAAGCCTTAAAAAGGCCTCATTCCAAGGACAAAAATACACTTTATGATTGTTCTTGTAGCG